>JACQID010000005.1 GCA_016198685.1 Candidatus Aenigmatarchaeota archaeon | reverse complement strand
ATGGTCACGTCTTCAGGATACTACTGCTTAGGGAACGACCGCTATTACCGCCTGATTGACGGATCGTCCGTGTTTGCGAAAACGTGCGCTTACGGTTGCAACACGGCAACAAACGACTGCAACACAATACCAACAACCACATAGAAGATGCCACAAACGCAATGTCTATGAGAATTCATGTGGAGCAGGATGTTTACGATTCCTTCAATCGTGCCGTCCATTTGAAAGGAATCTCTTCGTTTGAGGACTGGATACAAGTGCACGCGGATAGACTAAATGAAATGATAGTTGAATCTGGCATGTCCATGCGCATAGACAACATCGTGGTTGAACCCAATGGTATACTACCAAGAGGTGCAACCCATGCACCCCACGACATTCTATGGGATGGCAGATGGGGGTTTGAAACTGATGAATGGTGTGAAAACACATGCCCAAACAAAATCGCATATTGGGCAATGAGAATTCAGCCAAGCCTTGTGCACGAATGGGCACATCAACTTGGATTCGCACATATGTACGATGCCAACGTATTGCCTGCCGATAACGCCATCACTGGAGAACGTCTTAATTTGAAAAACCCCGAGGTAACGGGCGGTCAAGATGACATCGGAATATCTGCAGAAACCGGGATAAAACCGCCATCATATATATTAACAGCCTTGGCCTCCACAAAAGATTATCGACGAGGATATTATGGAGAATATCTGTTTGACACCCCTGAAAATAATATTATCAGAATAAACGATTTGAACGGGGCACCTTTGGCCGACGCAATAGTTATTGTATGGCAATCGTCGAACAAAAAAATATCCTCATCGTCCCTCGTCTTATCAGGAACTACCAACAACAATGGCGAGCTTGTCTTGCCAAATCAGCCTGTTCATTCTTTAACAACCGCCACCGGCCATACGTTGAAACCCAATCCATTTGGCGCCATAAGTGTTACGGGCGATAATGGACTTTTCCTTATAGAGATATCTGCCCGCGGACAGAAATATTATCATGTCATGACTATTCATGAATTTAACTTGGCATACTGGAAAGGATTTAGGTCCACTGCAGTATACTCAATAGCTACCGATATTGAATAGAGAAAATGTAACCTTCTAGTGCTCCCATTTGTATTTTTCAACGTTCAACTCAGAAATCGCAAGTAATCCAGAAGGATCGGCTGAACTATTATATTCAGTATGTAGTATACGAAGAACGCAACGCCAAGGATCTTGAGTTTCGTTCCAAAGTCATTATTGAGTATTATTTCTCCAAGTATTATCCATGATATAAGCGGGAAGTAAAGATTGAGATAAGGATAATTCAAGCCCAAATATGGAATAATCAGAGGCACGATGAAAAATGAAATGACCGAAAGACCTAAAGCTCTTTTTAATTCAATATTATGGCCAATATAATTATCAGAAATTACAACTGCGATAAATGCAAGAAGCGCCGAAACCGCCTGGCTTGCAAGAAGCGCCAGGCTTATGCCTATAGTGTAGCCGAGTATGTCAACCATATTACCTAGTATTACTTTCGCATGGCTTCCCTTAATAGTTTCGCAACCATGCTCCCGTCAGCCCGGCCGCGCACTTTGGCCATCACTATGCCCATAATAACGCTTTCCTTCTGGCCTGCATTGGCATCGACCGCTTCATTAACTATAGAACGAAGCTTCTTTTCATTCACAGGCTCCAGAGACTGGATGATCTCTTCAGCCGTTTTGCCTGAGGCTATCCCTTCCAGAGCCGTGGGCACCGCGCTCTTGGGCATCCTCCCAGAAGCCGCATAAGCAAAGACTTTTTCTAATTCATCTTCACTTATTTTGTCAACATCAAGACCCCGCCTCTTCAGATCCTTAACCGTTGAAAGCAGGGTGGTAGCAACAAGCACAGCGTCTACGTTGAATTTTTTTGTCAGGTTTTCGTATAAATAGTATTTTTCCGAACGCGCCAACTGATTAGCCATGTCTTCCGGCATCAATTTTTTTAATTCCGCCGTGCGCTCTTCAATTGTTTTGGGAACCGAGACTTTGATTCCGCTTATGGTATGAACAGGCACGTCGGTTTCCGGATACATTCTTTCTGAGCCGGGCAATGGACGCGTATATCTTGACCCTGCGCCGTCTGCGACACGCGTTTCCTTAGGTATTCCGATAAGACAGTACCGTGCGCGCTCAATCACTGCCGTAATGCCTTTTTCCGGACCCTTGCCCGCCACTATAAAAACAATATCACGCTGCCCCGCATTGAGAAGTTTTCTTAGTTCCATGAACTCTTCAGTGAGCTTGTATTTTTCCATGTCTTCGTCTGAATGCGTTATTCCATAGCCGTACGCTGCAGCGTAACCGGAAAGTTCCTTGCCCAGGGTTCTGTCGCCGAGTTCCTTTTTCATAAGACCGCCAAACCCATGCAATACCGATGCAAGAACCTTGCCGTCTGCCAGAGATTTTCTGACAAAGGATTCGGTATTCCGGAAAACATGTGTTACGTCAATTACTTTTTCAGGCGCGTCCCTGACGCCCCTTTTGCGGAGTTCATCGCGTACCTCAAGAAGAGCGACCTGCCGCAAGACTTCGTTATTTACAGCTTCAGCAATCCTATCAAGTTCCTGAAATCCCTTTATCTCAATCCTCTCTCCGCCTTCTATCGAAACGTTGATATCTTGGCGTATGCTGCCTATCCCCCTGCGGACATTCAAGCTGCGAAGCAATGTACCTATTTTCTCTGCGGCAGCCATTGTTTCTTCAGGCGAGTGCATGTCAGGCGCAGTCGCTATCTCGACAAGTGGCACGCCTAAACGATCTATACGATATTCCGGCCTGCCCGTATGCATATCTACAGAAGAATCTTCCTCCAGGCATACAGTTTGTATCCCTATCTTGCCAAAGGAGGTCTTAACCTGCCCGCCTACGCCTACAAGAGCCGTGCGCTGGAAACCGGATACAGCCGACCCATCAGCCACGGTCTTTCGCATAACATGCACTTCTTCTACCGACGAGGAAGAGAGAAGCTTGCAAACCTGAAGCGTGATATAAAGCGCATCTTCATTTATCTGCTTGGGTGGCTCCTCATCCAATTCAATTAAACAACTGCTAATATTATCGGATCTATAAATGAATTCCCTGCCGCGCGTCATTTCGTAAAGAGCTGCAGGATCTATTTTACCGCCTTCACCAGCAACTGCCCTGATTCTTCTAGTGGTTGAGAAAGGGAAGTTTTCACTCTTTAGAATGGGGCAAGAACAGAAAAGCTTGTTGGAAGTGTTAAGTTGCTGATGGATTTCAAGCCCTATATTGATATGTTTTCCATAAGCCATGAAACAACCTATACAAGGGAGTTAAAATCTTTATCTTTCAAACGCTAACCACAATTTTGCGCTTCCCCATGCCTTCAATGAATGCATTTTCCATTTCTTCTGCAAATCTCCAGTCTATATGGCGTTCCATGAATTGCAGAAGCAATTTGAAGAAGAGACCCTTTTGATAAGGCATATCATCTATTGTTTTTCTTACAGCATGAAGCGCTTCTTTAAGCTCGTCTTCATGTACGAAAAGCGAGAATTCTTGCATAAAATTGCATAAATATTTTAGATCCATTTTAATAATAGTCTTATGGAAGATAAAAAAATCCTGCGATTTTCCTGAATAGTTATGGCATTCTAAAGTGCTTTTTAAATAATTTTTGGAATATACATTCCGTATGATTGACAAAAAAGATGAAAATATTCTAAGCGTTCTCAAAAGAAATGCCCGCCTTAGCATGCAAGCGCTCTCAAAGAAGCTCAATATGCCTACAACCACCGTATATAACCGAATCAAGAAGATGGAGGAAGACGGAGTGATAGAGCAATACACGGTAAAACTCAACGAGCAGAAGATCGGAAAAACCATAACGGCCTACATAGGCATTGTATTCAATTACGAGGAACTCAAAAAGAACCGCATAACGCAGCATGAAATAGCCAGACAGTGCCGGGAAAAGGAGAATGTGCAGCTTGCCGATGTCATTACAGGCGGAAACGACATGATAATAAAAGTCACTGCCCGCGACGTGAACGAGATGGATAGGTTCGTAACGAGCTATATACAAAATTTCCCAGGAGTGGAAAGAACGAACACCATGATAGTTTTAGGGGAATAATTCTTCTGTTCACTAAATAAGGTTTTCATGGATTATACCCCAGGTAAACGAATACGGTCGTTTTAGGGGAATAATTCTTCTGTTCACTAAATAAGGAACGTATCGGCCTTTATATTTTCGATAATTTCACCGCAAAAGTTCTCAAGCATTATCTTTTCGACCTGCTTTGGAAAGTTGCCAAGTGCCCAGATAAGCTTGGTATAGGCCGCTTCCGATGTCATGGACAATGGAACGATGCCGGCATCCTGCACCATCCTGCCATAAGCATAAACGTTCATGTTTACCTTGCCGTAGGGGCATTGAGAAACCATGAACATTTTCACGCCTTTCTTTGACAGTTTTTTCATAGTATCAAGGAGCTTGGCATGATGAGAGGTGTATTTGTCAAGAACAGTCACAGGCGCATTGCCCAACCCCGTTCCTTCAATTATTATGCCTCTGTAATCCTTGTAGAATTCGAGTTCCTTGTGCGTTATGCCCGGCCTGATTTTGATTATGGCAACTTTTCTCTCAATGCCATTCCTTAAAACAGGTTCTTTCTTCATGTCTTTCGCAATATAATCATTTCTTAACATCTCAATTTTACCGTCCTGCCAGACCTTTGCATAAGGCTTGACGTCTATAGGCCGGAACGTGTCCCGCCTGGAAGTATGCATTTTTTTGACGTTGACTGCCGGATTGATCAGACAATAATCATCGCTTGACGTCCCGTGCATGCAGATGGCAACGCCTGAAAAATCACTCTTGACTATGAACTTTGACGCGCACGTTATATTCATAGGGCCGTCTGCGCTTCCCCTGTCTGAAGAACGCTGGGAGCCTACGAAAAGCACAGGTATTGGAAGCTTTTGGACCATGAAAGCTATCGCAGCTGCCGAATAGGCCATGGTATCGGTTCCGTGCAAGATTATGATGCCGTCAACGCCATTTCTTGCCTCATCGTAAACTTTTTCCGCAAGTATTTTCCAGTGGTCAGGCTCCATGTCTCCTGAATACATCTGAAACACGACTTTTGCGTTGTAGTTCGCAATTTCTCTTAATTCAGGAACAGCATCGCTCAATTCTTCCGGCGAGATAGCAGGATAAGCCGCTCCGGTTTTGTAATCTATCTTTGAGGCTATAGTGCCTCCGGTATGGAGTATAGTTATTGTCGGCTTGGAAGAATCATGAGACCGCTTGACAGAAGACCGTGGCTTGCCGCGGCCAGACTTCTCCACTACCGTTATTCTATCCGGCTTTAGCCCTATAGTATAGCCGCTGTCTAACTTCAGGGTCACGGTATCCGGATTTTCCGAATACTTAGGCATAAGAAGCCCTTCGTATTTTTTTCCGTCAGTATGCACGACTACTCTGTCGCCGATCGAAGCTTTGCCGAGTATTTTTTTCGATTTCGGAGAATAATCCATAGCTTAACTATGCCAAGTGAGAATATAAAAACGGCTAAAGCCGAAAACGGAATTTCCGTTTTGTGCCAGTCTTCCTCGAAACGCGCGGCAAAATACTTTGCAGCTTCGCCGGTTACTAGGACACCCACTTCACGATTATTTTCGGGCGAATTCTCGTTCCAGTTTATGCTTGAGACCAGTGCTGTACTATCGGCAACAACGCCTTTATTATGAATTTCGAAATCCGAAATTTTTGATGCAATTCCCAGTGATTTCATGTATTGATCCGTATAATAATTGCTATTCCTGTCGTTCTTGTCAATGTTGAACCATGAGCCGTCCATCATTATTTTCTTTTTGGCAGGAGAGGATTCTATTGCTTCTATGAACGGATTCTGGCCATGACTCCATTTCCTGTATATGTAAGCCTGCTGTATCCATAGCCTTTCTTTTGCAGATGAAAGAAAGGACACAATATCTTGCGTAGCTCCTGGCGCTGCGACTATCGTCGCATTGCCATGATATGAAGGCATCGTTTCTCGCGCAACAGAACTTTCATGGAACGTATAATTCATTTGGCATACGAATGGCACGGCATGCATGGAATCTTCATTGAACATGGACGTAAGATTGGATGCTATATGCTCATCTTCGATTATTGCTCCCCAGCCGCGCGCCTTGAAAGATCCAAAGTTCTCTGATAATATTAAAGATCTGTTGCCTGAAACAGCATACTTTGCGTGCATGAATCTATAGGGACCGTCATAAAGGAGAACTCTCGAGCCGCTGTCTTGCAGGAAGCAAAGGATCGACCGATCAGGAATCCCTCCTGCGGGCGCCTTCTCGACCAGTATTGTCGCATTTTTGCCTGCAAGCGCCCATGCTATGGCAGGATTTGTAAACGTATAGACGGCTACCAACGGCGATTCGCTTTCCTGCAGGAATCCACCAACAATTTTTTCCATGTTATCCGGAGAAGAAAACGGCGTTATAACAGAGGCAAAGGACACGTGAATGAGGAACAGAGCCACTATCGCAGCTTTCATAATTTAATTATGCGGCCCGCTTAAATTTATTTCATCCCACATAAGGCAGCTATCGCAGAGTATTGTATGCAGGGAAATAATATGTAAATATTTCCCTGCTAAAAATACTACTTAACTAGACCTTATTTCTATCTCTCGCACAAAGCAATTTGGCTAATGCAAAAATCATTAACCTGAGACAAAAAACATCATCCGAATTTTATGCCGTTCTTTTCAAATCGCTTCTTCACTTCCTCAAGAACACGCGAGATTACGATTTCCCTTCTTCGAATGCCGTCTGTCCAGAACCACAATTCCAAGACGACTCTGTCCTTGTTTATCTCTTTGATGAAAATCTTCGGCTCAAGCTTCTTCATGTCTTTTGGTATGGTAAGAAGCGCCTCAAGAGCCGACATTTTCTTGGAAACTCTAGGCACTATTTCGTGGTTTTCAACGCATGCTTCCATTATGATTGCCATGGCTTTTTCAAGTTCAGAGTCATGCGAAATCGGAAGAGTAGTGACGCATCTTATATATTCGCCTTCGGTGTAGTTGATTACCGTGCCCGTCACGAAAGCGGAATTCGGGACGATGAATATCCTGCCGTCAAGCGAACGCATCCGCGTCCTGCGGAGGCCTATGTCTATGACCTTGCATACCGTCCCTGCGTGCTCGACGTAATCGCGCTCGCGGAACGGCCTGTCCACCATTATTATGATGCCTGCGATGTAATTTTGTATGGTCTGCTGCGCCGAGAAGGCTATCGCAAGGCTTATGAGGCCGAAGCTTGCCGCGAATTCGGCGACGTTGAAATTGAGCACCACCGTGAACCCGTAGAAGAAGCCGAGGGCGTATATGCCGTAGAGCAGGATCTTTGCAACGAAATAATATCCTGAGAACGTGATGTGCCTGATCTGAAGTTCTCTGATAATAAAAGTATGAACTGCATTGCCTATTACAAGCGTTGCAAAAAATACGAATACGAATGTTAGGATTCTTTCAATGAACGATAAGGATATTACTTCGACCATGGGTTTATTTGGGGACTCGAATTTAAGTCATTTGCCGGCTCGAAAAATTTATCGCAATCCCTCAATCATTCCCGGAACAGGTTGCAAATCTCATTGCAATACCTGTCCACAAACCGTGTTCTTCTCCCGGAAGTATTTGATGCCATCTTTCCAGAATTCTCATACATTTGCATCTCCTCAGCACTATCAACTGTAAATTTCCTTCCGAACGCTCTCATAGGCATATACCATATATTTGTCACTATTTAGTGATATTTAAAGACTTATATTGCCTTAAATATATATTCAGAAGGAGTAAGCTTTATATATCATTAAAGAGTAGTAAATAGCATGAATATCAAAGTCCTCGCAAAAAATGCTTATCAGCATGTCCTAAAACCTACTGCCAGCTATCTATGGGAGCATAAATCCCGGGCCGGACCTGCTGCAGGTCTCAGCATAATAGGTCTTGGAATCGGTTGCCTTGCAGACGGCACCGCGCCTTATGTCAACGCCGCTGTGCTAGGTACCTCAGGCTTTTACGCTAAAGAACTCTGCAGATTTGCAAAGGATAACCCGAAAGAAGGAATTCCTGCCATAGGCGCAATAATTGCCGGAGTTGGAGGCTATTCTCTTGGGGAAATAGCAAACAATCTTATCCCGGACACTAGATTTGCTCTCGGAGTGCCGCCTGTAGCCGCCGGAATCATTGCAGGCGCCGGATGGCACGGAATAAGAGAAGCGATACGCCAAAGGTATCCGTAATATCATACTAAAGGTGAATGAAATGAAAAAGAACATATTCAGAGACGTACACTACTGCGGAGACGGCTTCAAGGGCCGCTACGTAGAGAGCCGCGGCCTGAAGTTCTGCGGTTTCTGCGGAACAGAAAGAAGGCGATGATGATGAATTACATCGGAAAAACAGCGAAGAATGCGCTCGAATTGATTAGAAAGCCTGCGGTCTATACCCCTGCATTGACACTTGCAGCATCCGGCCTTGCATGGATTGGGATACGTGATATGCCTGATAATTATCTTGCCAGCGTGACGCCAATGGCAGTTCTTTCCTATGGAATGGGTGAAACCGCAAGGCAGGGACTCAAAGCGCTTGTCGGCAGGGATCTCAAATGGTATGAGAACATAGGGGCTTTTACAGTAGGAGCTATCGGAAGCGCGGGACTTTATGATGTTTGGGAAAAAGCCAATACCGCAGTAGCGCAATTGCCGCAGGATGTATTTCCGTCCCAAAAGAGAATGGACTTCTACAACATTGCGCCTATAGTCACCGCAGGAGCCGCAGTTATCGGGGGCGGAAAAGCTGCAGTCAAAAAATTGCGCGACCACCGCGAAAAGGGTACTAAACTGCAGAAAAACAAGGATTTAGGAGCATAATATTTAACTACTCTATAGTAGCGAAATCTTTATATATTGCAAAGACTATAGTAACTGAATAGTGATGAAAAATGATGCCATACAAAAGACCTATGATAAGCCCGTTTGACGCGGAACTTCTGCCTTTGATGCGCGGTCCACAGAGAAGGGCAATGATAACCGAGTACGATGCAGAACATAACAAGAAGCACCCGGGAGTCTACTTCGGAGACAGCTCGGAAAGCCTTCTCGACTTCCCTGTAGGCAGCTATGACAAAGCGACAGGCAAGACCTGGATAGCCGAGATGCTTGGCGGAAAGCCGATACCGGAAATATACAGAAGCCTCATAGGCAGGCACGAATACGCCCACTCAATAGGCTATGATCATGACAGGATATCTGACTATGAAATAACCAGCCAGGATCCTGACAAGATGGATGATGAATCAATAGTCGGCCTTAACGTTCTGTTCAACAGGGCCGTTTTGTCTTATACTCATCCTGAATCCGAGGACGCAAAGATATTCAGGAATTTTGTGCAGAACCACAAGAATGATGGAATGGCTCCGCTCATTGATTTTGCCAAGGATTACGCAGCGGCGGCGATCGCCTCAAAGGCAGACCCGCTTGAAACCATGCACTATGCATACACATCAGGAGGAGATGAATGATGGTAGCTGTCCCTGAGTTTCAACCCGGACTCGTGATTACGCCGCATCTGAGAGCGGCCGTAAATCAGGAGGGATATGTCGCTTCTAAAGATAGTGATGATCCTCATTATGGAAACTTCGGAGGAACGCCTTGGATATCCCCAGGCAGCCCCCTTAACAGGCCACAGTTGAAAATAATTTGGCCATACTTTCTTGATCCTTTTGACCCTGCAAAAGGACCACATGCACCCGGACACATGACAGTGCTGCATGAGGCGGCGCCTTATAAGCATCATGGCATGCCACATCCGAATCCATACAATCCGTATGGTGATTCGCCATACGGAGGATATCCAAGCTACTACCCATACGCTGGTTATCCGTATGGAGGATACCCATATGGCTACACTCCCTATGCAGGTGCTGGGCCATCCAGAACATATCCTTATGGAGGACAACCCGGAACTCCTTCGCCTGCTCCATCAGCTTCTGGCGTCATAGTTCCTCCGTTGCCAGATCTTGACTCCCTGAAAGCAGTAGTTGGCGGATTAAAGAGGGCCATAGGTGTTTATTGATGGATGTCTGGATATCTAAGTTTGGCCCTGGCAGCGAGATCGCTTCTGGAGTAGATACAGTCCCGCTTCAGCACTGGAAACATTTGTCTCACTACGGCCAACATAACGACGAGATGAAAATGATAACTGGTCTCAATCTTTACACAGAAGATAAGCCCTTTGATTGGGCTGGTTATACTGTTTTTAAAAGAAACGGACATGGCGATCAAACTGAAAGATATGAACAGTTGGATCATCTCATTACATCATTAACATATGAATCAAAGCCTCGTCTTTTCCATACTCATACTAGAGGACGCCGGATAATTGAGCTTGCAAAAAGAAACAAAAAAACTGGCGGAAAGCACATACATACAATGCATGGAATGGATTCCCTGTATGATCCTATGGACAGAGAATTATTCAATGATGCAGATTTAATTACCGCGCCTTCAGAATATGTCTCCAACCTCATAAGAGGTTTAGACAATGGAAAATATAGCAATAAAGTATTGACACTTCCTAATTCAACTGATTATGGTATATATAATAGAGATCATGATGTCTTGCGAAGGGCACAAGATATAAGATTGAAATATGCACCTGATGGATCCCGCCTCGTTCTTACTACAGGCAGGCTTGAAGAAGATAAAGGCATATTTGAACTAGGTGAGGCCGTTGCTGAACTTGTAAAATCGGGAGAACAACTAAAGTTAATGCATGCAGGGATGATATATAATCCTCAAAATCAGGAAAGACTTGTCCAGATTTTCGCTGATAGGGGAGTTTTAGACAACCTCATAATGCTTGGCAAAATAGAACCATCAACTGATCCAAAAGGCCTGCCTTCTATATATAAAGCAGCTGATATGTTCGTAATGCCGTCAGATACAAAAAATGAAACTTTCTGCATGAGCGCACTAGAAGCATTGTCGTTGGGAACTCCTATCATAGTTTCAAATGAAGGAGGAATGAAGGAAGTTTATGTAGACCCTCATGTTGCTATAGGGGTGTCTCCAAGGAACACGAAACAAATACAAGAAGCAATTGATATCGTGAATAGGAATTATGAACAAGAAAAACAAAGAGCAGAAATCGGCCGCCAATATATAGAAGAAATGTACGATAGCAGGGTTATCACAGGACTATTATATCGTATTTATGAAAAATTATATCGAGAAATACCTGTTGTGCCCACGATTCCCCGAAATCTTGCTATGCCGGAAGCCCTGCAAAAATTGCATCAATGGCTCAAAGGCTAGTGTACCTTTTGAGTTATCTTTTTATCCCAGCAAACCATAATATGGAGATGAATCGTGTTCTGCTGCTCGCATTGCTACTGGCGCTTATGCCTGCAGCCGCTTTTGCACAAGGATTTCAGAACATAGATATCGGCGAGCTTCTGTTCCGAGACTTCCTCAAAATGACAGAATACCCAGGAGCTCCGTTTACGGGGAATATCATCAATGATCTTGTCATGTTCTTCTTTGTGCCCACGGCGTTTATTATAATCATAGTTAATCTTGTAGCTGCAAAGATAGTAGATCAACCAAAAATGATACTTCTGGCAGATATAACATTATATTTATTCATTATCTTCGGTGGCTACTTCAAAATATTCGCTTATATTGCCCAAGCATATTTCCTTATCCTGATTATAGTCTGGGGATTACTGGCCTACATTATAAGCCATTTCTGGGTAGTCAGAGGAAGACCCGGAGCTGCGCCGCCCATGGGCGGCGGTGGAGGTCCGGCACACATGCCTGGCGCGGCAGTAGCCTCGTCAATGGCAGCAGGCGAGGCAGGAATAACGATCGAGCTTTTGCGGGGGGCAAGAACGTACAACGAGCAGAAAACGATATTATCGAAGGCGATAGCTGCGTTGAATACGCAGTACAACGAGGCAAGGACCGAGCATAATGACCGCCTCGCGCAGTCGCTCCAGCAGCAGCTTTCTTACATGCAGGGCTTGCATCATTTGATTGAACAACAGAAGCGCTATGACCCAACGCCTTCTCCAGTGGCGGTGTAATTTTATGGCATTCATTGACCCGCAGATGGCGCCCTTCGTCGCAGCGTTCCTGTTTGTTTTTGCAATCATTTTCTTCCTGCTTAACAAGACCAAGATAGCGGAAAGGAATGTCAATGCCGTGCTTGCTTTGGCAATGGCATTGTTCGCGTCTCTCTATGAGCCTCTTGTAATCGGCCTGCAGGAATTTCTGCCGGTTGCTGTCATACTCATAATCATATTCTTTGGAATATTCTTCTTCAAGGACCTTACCGGCAAGCTTGGAGAGCATGACATGACCACAACGGGCATGGGGCTTGCGATTTCCCTGATATTATTGGCAATTCTATGGGATAAAATAACCCCGTTCCTGCCAAAATATCTGTCCACAGACAATATTCTCTGGATTATAGGTATCATAGTTATATCAATGATATTCTACGTGGTGCATATGCAAGGCAAACGCGCCGGAACATAGGCAAAAAGCAAATATATAAGGTTGAGGCGCAAATAAGTAAGAAAAGAAGGGATGTTCATGGTATTGTTTCAGCTTGCTTTCAATCCTACTCAAGTTTTTGGGTCGGATTTCTTCAATTTCTTGCTTCCCTGGGTTCTGACGTTTGTCATCTCATATGTACTCCTCATGAACCTTAAGATATTCAGCGATGCCCTGAGGCCAAAGATAAGCCTTGCTTTAGCGTTTGTTTTTGCATTCTTTGTGACAGCATCAGCTGGACCGCAGATGGCAGCATTCTTCATAGAATTCTTCGGAAACGCAGCGGTCTATATAACAGGAGTTTTGATACTTGCTATGTTCGTGACATTGGTCACGGGCAAGGGTCTTGAGCAGCTTCCCGGAACTTTATTGTTCTGGGTTACAATTGTAGTTGCAGTAGCGATGTTCCTTGCATCAGGCGGCCACATACCCGGATTCCGCCTTGACCAGCAGACAGCTACCTTGATATTCTGGGCAGTCATACTCGGCGGCGCTGTGATTTATGTGACTCAACACAAAGCCGAAGAAAAGAAGCCTGCCGCGCCAAGCGGCGGGGGCGGAGGAGGCGCAGCACATCCTCCTGCTGATGGAGGCCACGGCGCTCATTAGGTGACTCATGATGGTACTTTTCCAGTTCGGTATAAATCCTGCGCAAATGCTAGGCGCGGATTTCTTCAACTTCCTGCTTCCGTGGGTCTTCACGTTCGTGATAACGTTTGGCCTGCTTGACAAGCTTAGCGTTTTCGGGGATCTGAAAGCCAAGGCGAATATTGCGCTTTCACTCATATTTGCATTCTTCGTGACTGCGGCAGCAGGCCCGCAGATGGCAGCATTCTTCATGAGCCTGCTCGGCAACTTTGTCGTGCTTGCCGTAGGAATACTTGTGCTTGTCATGTTCCTTCAGATGGTAGGCCAGAATCTTATGGGCGCTAATGGCTCCATGAGAAACTGGATAATACTCCTGATCGTTCTTGTAGTAGGCGCGGCATTGTTCTTCTCGTCCGGAGGCAATATACCTGGGCTCAGGATAGATAGCCAGACCGCGACCATGATATTCTGGGGCCTTATACTCCTTGCCGCGGTCTATTTTGTGACAGCTGAGGAAAAGAAGTGAGCCAATGGCATCGCCTTTCGAGCTTTTCGTGAGAAACCTTGACCAATTAGGGTTCTTTGGGTTCCTTTTGCCATGGATATTGACATTTGCAGTGCTTTACGCTTTGTTGCTCAAAACCAAGGCCCTTGGCGATGACCAGAAGATCATAGGCGTCGTATCAATGGTTGTTGCGTTCTTTGTCATAGGATTTGGTGGCGTGGCCCTTGGCATGTTTTTCAAATCATTATTCGGCACTATGGTCATGGTGCTTGCAGGTGTGCTGATAACCATGATGTTTGTCGGCATGTCCGGATATGACATAAGCAAGCTTGCAGACAGCAAGCTGCTGCTGACGGCAGGACTTGGCATTGGTATCATAGTGTTCTTCTCAGTGTTCGGCGGGCTGGAACTGATAACCAATGATGTGATGTCAATAATATTTATGGTCGTTGTCATGATAGTCGCCGTGATGTTCATAGCAGGCGGTGCGAAAGTCGCTGCAGCAGCACATCACTAAGCATTTTTGAATATTCCCAAAACAGAAAGAATTATTGATAATAAGGCTTAGGCTCGCTTTGCTGTTTGCCTTTCATCTCGTGAATTATGGCAGAAAGGCTTTCTATATTCCTTGTGAGTGAAGGCAGGAACTGCTTGAATGCTTTTTCCAGACCGCCCACGCGCGTTGAGATATCTTCTACCTGGGCAGATATTGCGTTTATCTTCTCATCATATTGCGAGCCGTCAGAAGAGCCTTCAGGAGGTCTTGCGTTCTTGCTTGACTCCTTGATAGAATTAATTTCCATATTCATGCGCTCGATTTCCTCATCAAACCGCTTCCATTTGCTCTCAACAACGCCTTCTATGAGCTCCTCAACTATCTGCTCAGGAGAGAGCTCCTCGGCATTTTTCATGTCCATGTCTGAAAAATCATCTATGGCAGGAGGTTCCTGCGGCTGCTGCATAACAGGTGCAGCTAAGGCAGGATCGAAAGAATCCTGCCCAACACCACTGTCATCAACGCCTACCTTCACTGCTTTGAGCATAGCATTCTCTATGCTTTCGTAAGAATAACCTTCGGACTTTAGCTTCTTTATTATGTCTTTGTCACTCATGCCCTGAGAAATCAGGCTTTCTATCTCTTCAGAGGGAACAACCTTATTTGATTCTTTCTTTTTCCTGAAAAACATTTTGTCACCAGATGGGTTTAATATACCAATATTGCTTCCGTCTATATAAATATCTTGGGTTACTGGGTGATCCTTTCTGGACGAGGCATCCGTTCTACCCTAAGAGGACTGAGCAGCTCGAACATCCGTTCAAGCTCCTTAACATCGCTTTGCCTCGCCATCTTGTTCATCTGCTTGCTTATTTTTTCTATAGTATTGTCCAGCCGGGCAAGATTAGCATCCATATCCTTTATACGGCTCTCCATCTCCGTGATTTTGTCATTAAGCGATTTGAGCTTAGATATGCTTGTGCTTTCAAGCGCAGAACTCCTTTCTTCGACGTTCTCCATCTTGCCTTCAAGCTCGTGCAAACGCCTTATACTGTCATTCGTCCTTCTGACGAGCTCCTGTAGAATCATGTTGGTTTTGTCGTCCTGCACATGAATAACTAGCGCTGATTGCTTATTAAGTTATAGTAGCCCGTGCAAAGAACAGAATTATATCTATATTTCTGTAATAAAATAACGATATTAAACCCGTTAGCTATATGCAATTTGCTTATAAAATTCCGATGTTATATTGACGCATTGAGGGAGCTAATGGTTTTTGAATCCGAGTATGATCCTGAGTCTCAACGAGTAAGGATAAACTGCATGGGCAGCATCTACGGCCCAAGCATAGAGGATTACGACGTTGTTATGTCTGTCGCCATAGACAAACTTCTTGAAATAAAGAGACTTGTCAGGATCGTTTTCGTGGAACGACGCGAGCATGAGTACGACTTCAATGAAAGCAGGATGCTTCTCGAAATCGCCAATGTCATAGAAAAAATAATACGCGATAGGATAATAACGATACGCAACATGGTGATTCCTGAATGCGAATACGAATCGCAGGAACGCTACGATTTTCTTACGAAGGTTTTCTCGCAGATAAAATACGACCCGATAGAGGCTTACAAGTGGCTAGTGAGGGAAATAAGACACGCCAACACGGCGATAGAAAAGAACGAGGACGAACCCCGAAGAAAATGCGCCGAGCACTATATTGCCAATGCTCTGACACCCATGACCAGTGCCCTCGAGACCTGCCGCATGATACAACTTGTACGCAACCGCCTTCATGAACACAGGAACCGGTCACTCTATAGGCAGATATTCCATCCGAGCATCAGACCGAATTTCATGTATACGCGGTACGTGGCTACACCGCCTGCCAATGCTGAACTGTTGGAACGCTATTCGCTGGGCGACACGGATATACAGATATACAATATCCCGGGAAAAGTAAGGAGATTATATCATTTCATTCCGCCTGAATTCAAGCTTGATGAAAATGAATACACGATCCTTGACAAGGCAAGACAGTATATCGGCAAGCATGAGCCAAGGGATATTGAGCTCACCGAGCCGCAGACCGTAAGAGAAAACATGAAAAGGATAAGCTCAGATCTCTTAAGAGATATATCAAGGAACGACAAAATACCGGTGGCTGAGGATTCATTAGACAAGCTCGCGGACATACTTGTACGCTATACTGCCGGGCTTGGCGTTCTCGAATTGCTTCTCGAAGATGAACGCGTCCAGGATATAGCCGTCAATTCACCTATAGGTTCTTCTCCCATTTACATTGTGCACGGCATTTACGGCGAATGCGAGACCAATATGGTTCCCAGCATGGAAGATGCCGAGACATGGGCCACCCGTTTCCGTTTGCATTCCGGACGCCCTTTGGATGAAGCGAATTCCGTTCTTGACACGGAGATAGAATTACCGCAGGCGCGAGCAAGAGTGACTGCAATAACCAGAAGCCTGTCGCCCGAAGGCTTGGGATTTGCTTTCCGTCGTCATAGACTAAAGCCATGGACTTTCCCTCTATTCATCAGCACGAAAATGCTCGATTCATTTTCTGCAGGCCTGATATGGTTTCTTGTTGACGGAGCGAGAACTATGCTTGTCGGCGGAACGAGAGGCTCCGGAAAAACGAGCCTGCTTGGGGCGATAATGGTCCAGATAATGCCAAAAATAAGAATAATTACGCTTGAAGATACGCTGGAATTGCCTATTGAACAATTGAGGGACCTGGGTTACAATATAGAACGATTAAAATCAAGATCCGTCATCACTCAAGTTGAAACTGAAATGCCTGCTGAAGAGGGATTGAGAACGGCATTGCGACTTGGGGACTCTTCTCTCATCATAGGCGAAGTTAGAAGCAGTGAAGCCAAAGCGCTTTACGAAGCCATGCGTATAGGCGCCTTGGCAAACACAGTAGCCGGAACAATCCATGGCGATTCTGCTTACGGAGTATTTGATAGAGTAGTCAATGATTTGGGCGTCCCTGCCACGAGTTTCAAGGCAACGGATTTTATACTTATAGCCAATGCACTCCGGTCCCCCGACGGGCTTTCAAGTTTCCGCCGCCTAACTGAAGTCACGGAAGTCAGGAAGCACTGGAAGACAGATCCACAAGAGGAAGGAGGCTTTGTCAAGCTTCTTGAGTACTCGGCTAAAGACGATATTCTTAAGCCATCGGAAATTCTTGTTCTTGGCGAAAGCGCTATTTTGAATGAGATTGCTTCCCGCACGCGCGAATGGAAAGGACGATGGGACCTTGTCTGGGAGAATATACAGCTTAGGGGCAATATACTCCAATACCTGACGGATTTCGCCATCAAAAACAGGATGCCTGAAATCATGGAAGCCGAATTCGTCATTAAATCGAATTCCATGTTCCATATTATAAGCAGGGAAGTGCTTGAAGAAACAGGCGGAATGGACAGCACTGTTATTTTCCAGCGCTGGAAAGCATGGCTTGAGAGCGGGAAATGATATATATAACTCCGAAGCAATATCATTATGCGATTTTTATCCCATGCAATCCTTCTGATGTTATTTATTATCCCGTCATTCTCTTCCGGATCGTTTCTTGACGATATAAAAGACGCTGTCTCAGATTTCGCCAACCCGACAGGTATGGTCACGTCTTCAGGATACTACTGCTTAGGGAACGACCGCTATTACCGCCTGATTGACGGATCGTCCGTGTTTGCGAAAACGTGCGCT
>JACQID010000003.1 GCA_016198685.1 Candidatus Aenigmatarchaeota archaeon | reverse complement strand
TCTGGCCTATCGCGGCCTGTTCCGCTTGGCTCCCTGAGGTTGTTGTAATATTCTGGAAGAATAGGAAAGAGAATCCAAGCACTGAAATCGTGATAAACAACAACAAAATTATTGAAACTACCGGCGTTATGCCTTTCATATAAGGACTTCGCGTTGTTGAGATATAAAGGTTTGACCGGATTTTTATCCTTTGCCCCTACATTTGTTTCATGATACCCGATAAAGACAAGATAAAGGAAGCCCTGAAAAACGTAGTTGATCCTGAGATAGGATTGAATATCGTAGACTTAGGTCTCATATATTATATTGAAATTGCAGACGATGGGAAAGTAAAGATAGAAATGACCATGACTTCTCCGATGTGTCCGGCGGCTGATATCATACTGGAAAATACCAAGCATTTTGCTAAAACAGTTGAAGGTGTAAATGGCATTGAAATAGTCCTTGTGTGGGACCCGCCATGGGGGCCTGAAAAGATGTCAGAAGAAGGCAAAGCCCAGATGGACTTCATGTAAGGAGCTCGTGCTCAACCTTGATGCATTTGTTTTCTATTACTGTCATGCCTGCGTCTTCTGCGATTTTCCTTGCTTCCGGGTTCTCTATCCCCAGTTGCATCCAAAAAACAAGCGGCTTTCCTGTTTTTCCTTTTAGTTCCGCAGCTTCCTTTGCTATATACAATACATCCGCAGAAGGCCGGAACACATCAACTATGTCTACGGGAAAGGGTATGTCTTTTAACGAAACATGGCATTTTTCGCCCAATATTTCCGTTGCCATCGGATTGACAGGCACGATGACATAGCCCCGCGACTTCAGGTATTCCGCCACGGAATAACTGTCCTTTTCAGGGCTGCGCGACAAGCCGACTATGGCTATCGTTCTGAGCTTCAGGATTTCGGAAATTTTCATGCCCATAATAATCATCGTATTACGGTTCGCAGTACTCAATATCGACTTTGGCAGGATTGCCATTTTCGATGCTGCCGGTATCAAAATCAGAAGATCCTCTCACTCTAATTTCGGCAGATGAACCGGAACCTACTAATTCAGTCCATGCTTGGGCACCAAGTCCGAATGTCAATTCATCAATGCCTTGAGAGAGCGCTTTTGAGGAGAGAGCTTGTGTAAGATCCGTATAAAGAATGCCGGAGGCGGTAATTGGCTCGCAGAGGGGGGCGTTTTGGCCTTGCGGCACGAATTCCGAGAAACCAAATTTATCCGGAGAATCTCCAGAAAATGAGGAAACGACGCAACCGCCTGACTGATAGAGCGATAGTGACGCAGACACTATGCGTGAGCCGCTTGGCACTCCTATGCCGGAAAATCTATATATTCCTTCATGTCTGTAACCATTGCTGTCCGCGCCCCTCATATTGATGCCGCTTGGATTGGCGGTAATTGTTGTCATGCCATTGACTATTTCAGCGTCATATGATGCAGGAATGGATATAGTCCTTTTTTTGTCTGGATTGCACGGCTCAACGAAAGTTATATACGAAATTTTCGGCTTTGTAAAGGCATACGAGTGATACGAAGCTATTCTTATAGTTCCTGTCTCGGAAGAGGAAATCACTATGGAACAACTGGATAATCTGCCATAACCATAAGGCATATCACATTTGGCGGACGACACTTTTCCGCCCTCAGCTGAAAAGTATATCGGGCAGGGTTGTCCGTAAGCTCCTTCACACATGGAAGAAGCTTTTATTATAGCAGAAGAAATAGCGTCAGCCGCAAGATAACGCCGATCTATTATGATGTCGAATCCGCTTCTCTCGCTATGCCCTCGGTCGCTAATCCCCGTAGATTCTGTAACTTCGTTCGAAACATGACTGCCGGATATTGCGTATATCGTGTCGCTTGTGCTCAAAGCTGCAGGCACGGCCTGTACATATATACTACTTGTGGCAAACTCGCCCGTATTCAAAACTATGAAGTTGCCTTCATTATCCTTCAAGTCGCATTCTACACCGGCTTCTATAAGCCTACAGAATTCTTCATACCGCCTACAAATATCACTTTCTGAACCTCCAAATTCAATGCATCTGCGGGCACCATAATTAAATGCTGTCCCATACCCTAATTTGTGTATTATTTTTATCCCGCTTATTTCTCTTTCACCGCGGTTGCTGATGCGCGCCGTGTAAGAATACCCCCCATAGTACCTGTCAAAATGTGTGGCTCCTACATACACAGGATCTACACTCTCAGTCAGTGATAATCTTACAAAGAGTCCTTCTGCTGGCGTGGTTGTAGTGGTTATCGCGGCGGTTGCCGGCAACGTTGTCGTTGTGGCCGACTCTATCAGTGTTGTTGTCGTAAGTGGTGGGCGTGTAGTAACCGTGACAAGCGGTATTATAGTGGTCGTCGGCACGTCAAGGCGAGGCTTCTCAACGCCGACATATAATATTGTCTTCTCGCTTGATTCCCCGCCTATCGTTACTTCATGAACGCCATAATCGATGTCAAGCCCGTAACCGCAAATCTCATCGGGCTCCAACAGTTCACATCCCCTTGTTACATCAACCGGCCCGTCTTCCGTAAAGAATAACGGTACATCAATGGCCTCAGTACCGGTATTCTTCAGGTAAACCATGTTCTCGCTCGTGCTCACGACCTTGAAGCTTTCAGGAAGCTTATCATCGCTTTTAGTCGCCAGATCAGTTATGCCTGTATAGCTAATGTAAGTCATTCCTGCGATGGCAAGCGTGATGAGTGTAAGAAGCAGAATAGCGACTACAGGAGAAACGCCCTTCATCTATATCCATTACCCCTCCCTCTATTTATTTACTTGGAACCCGCCTTTATGTAGAAATTATAAAAACTGCCGGCAACAAGCATTAGCATGCACATATCTGAGAGGGAAACTGGGTTGCCTGATACGATCATGGGGCAGCTGATAAAAATCGCAGCAGAGGATAAGTCTGTAATATCCCTTGGGGCAGGCGAACCGGATTTTCCCGCGCCTCCAAAAATCGTCGCGTACACGAAGAAGATAGCAGGCGACTGCAGCCACTATTCTCCTCCGGAAGGGCGCATGGAACTCAGAGAAGCTATCACGAGGAAAGCAAGAAAAGAAAACCGAATATTATGTTCGCCTGATGATGTAATAGTCACAAGTGGAAGCCAGGAAGCCCTGCTTCTTGCGTCAGCGGCAGTCCTTGATGTGTCGGAACAGGTGATTATACCCGACCCTTCCTTTCTTGGCTACGTCCCAATGCTGGAGATGCTAAATATTTTTCCGGTTTATTCCCAATCAAACGAAGACTTCGAGCTTGACCCAGATGCCATGGCAAAGAAGATAACCTCTAAAACAGAGGCTATATTGATAAACACGCCATCAAATCCCACAGGCGGAGTTTATTCACGCAAGACACTGGAAGAAATAGCCGAAATTGCAATACAGCATGACCTTTACGTCTTCAGCGACGAGGCATACGAAAAAATAGTATATGAGGGAAAGCACGTTTCAATAGGCTCCTTGAACGGCATGCAGGAGCATGTCGCAACGTTCCAGACCTTCTCGAAAAGCTTTGCCATGTGCGGCTACAGGCTCGGCTATGTCATAGCCCCGCCTGAAATGACACAAGCCATGAAGAAACTGCACATTTATTCAACTATCTCGGCGCCTACAATATCCCAGATTCTTGGCGTCAAGGCATTGACAGAAACGGCATACGCAAATAAGATGGTAAAAGAATACGACAGGCGCAGAAAGATGATAGTCCACAGGCTCAATTCAATGGGTCTTCCGACAAAAATGCCTAAGGGCGCATTTTACACTTTCTCTGACATAACTTCCTTCTCTGCTAGCAGCAGGCAGTTCTCGCTCGACCTTCTCAAGAAAAAAAAGCTTGCGGTCGTTCCGGGGATCGAATTCGGGCCGGGAGGGGAAGGCTACATACGCTGTTCTTACGCTACCGCTTACCAGAAAATAGAAAAAGCCATGGACCGGCTGGAAGAATTCCTGAAAAATGATTTTTCGCTGTAAGAATATATATTGCCGTGCCGAAATACTGTTATGTTTGACTATGAATACTGGGGAAATAGTGCGTTTCCCGCTACGGTGAACATGGCACTGGAGGAATTCATGCTCAAGCGCGCTGCGGAAACAGGAAAAGCCATGGCAAGATTTTACAGCTTCCCAAGGGATACTGTAGTTCTTGGTTATGCCCAAGCACATGACGCCCTCAAAACGAGGGCAATAAATGTCGTAAGAAGGGCTACCGGCGGCTCCCATGTCCAGACAGGTCCGAATATACTTGCATATTCATTTGCCGCCCCGCGGCACGGCTTTTCAGGCATTGAAGACCTGAGGAGCTACTATGCCGGCTGCATAGAAAGAGCATTCGTTAATTTAGGAATAAAAAACGCGGAGGCTGATAACAAGGCGTCATCCGTCAATATTGATGGCAGGCTGGCTGCAGCTCATGCGACCATATGGGGGGTTGACAGCGGCCTTATTCACGGGCTCATAGCTGTAGATCCCTATGACATGCAAAAACTGGCGCAAAGCATAAGACTCAATACCCGCATTATACACGGAAAAGTTTATTCAGAATATGATGCTATACGCAATATGCCAACCATATCCTTGCTTCTGCCTGAACTGGCAAAGGCCGCACCCAGAAGAACAGAAGCCCTGAAAATAATTATTGGTAACGCGATACTGGAAGAAGTCAGTGAAGGGAAGCATGAAAATAAGTCTGTAGACGAACGCATTATTGCTGCGGCCTATCCGCTATTGGAGAAAAGATATGGCGCACAGCCTTGGACAAATGAAAGGACGCCGGTCTTTAGTGAAGATGAAATACAAGAGATACCAGGGGAGGAAATCAATGGACCCCTGAAGAAAGGCCTCGGGTACTGCATGTATCTTCAGGTGCAGGACCATGATTTTAAGATAATGACGGGAGAAGATTGACATATGGCCGCAAGAAAAATGATTACAAAAGATGGAAAGACCCTTCAAGTAGCCTTGTCTCTTGCGCGAGACAGAATAAAAAGCGTTTCATTTTCAGGCGACTTTTATCTTTACCCGGAAGAAAGCATACGTGAGCTGGAAAAATCTCTTGAGGGCATAACAACAAGCGAAACTGAATACCAAATAGCAACGCGGTTGATGATTGCAATAAGAAAGGCGGAAACTGACATGGCTGGCGTCACATGCCATGAAATGGCCAAGGTAGTTAAGAAAGCCATTGATGATGCTGAAGGCGGATTCTGATGAAATGGAGAATAATATCGCGGGAGCTTCATACAGGGTCGATGAACCTGGGAATCGATGAAGCTCTTGCGGCCATGGTTGCTGCGGAAAAAAGCCCGCCCACGCTCCGTTTTTACACATGGAATCCGCCAGGCATTTCGTTAGGCTATTTTCAGAAACTCCGAGACTGCCTCAAAGCCGAGAAATGCAATAAAATGGGAATAGATTATGTAAGACGGATGTCCGGAGGCAGCGACGTTTTTCACGGAACTGAAGTAGCTTATAGCATAGTGGCGCCGGGCTATATGTTTCCGAAATATGCAGAAGACGCATTCATGCTGTTGTGCAAGCAGACGGTTAGTGCCCTTGCCGCCGTAAAAATAAACGCCGAATACAGGCATATTGACCAGATATTGTGTGGAGAGAAAAGGGTAGGATGGAACGCAGTGACTTACAGGGGCGGTGCAATTATATTTCAGGGCTCGATATTTCATGCCCTTGATTATGAATCGATAGCAACAGCTACAGGAAGCACGCCGGCTAAGATCAAGGAAGCGTTAACATGCACTAAGGATCTTTCTTCTGCAAGCATGAACGATATAGAATCTGCATTGCAGGATAGTTTCGTGGGCGAGAAAGACACAAGAAACGGCACTCTTACCCGTGATGAAGTCCAGAAAGCAGAAGAATTATCCGAGAAATATGCGAGCCGCGAATGGACTTTCTCTCTATGAATTTATGAGCAGGATGGCCTGTCTGTAAAGACGTCTGCTATTCCGCCGCATCCGGTAGTTATCCTTAATTCCGAGAACGCGCCGGGGCATGACGCAAAGTTAACGTTGGGGAAGGTCAATGTTTCCACTTCGCCTCTGTCAAAAGCCGTCACTGGCGTCGACGATGATGTGAAATTGCTTCCTGTGCTGTTGAATATTTGAGCCGACTGTATCACAAGTCCGTCAGTCAAGCCGCTGTTTCGCACGGATGCAGTGACTGTAGCGGCCGAGGTGCCGGTCACATAAACCCTCTCTATGCTTATTGAAGCGCCTGAACATTGCAAGCCTGTCTCTGTCTTGTTTGTCGTTGATGCCTGTGCGCCTCTTATGGTTGAAGTCATCCAGCCGGATGTCATTGAGCCTACAACTACAACGATAGCTATGAGCATTATTGATGCAAGCAGCGGCGAAATGCCTTTCATGTTTTTAGATACCAGAGCCAATATATATAACTTTCAAAAGCTCAATATCCTTCGAAATCTTCAACCATTACAGAACCTTGGTCTATTTTTGCGTTCACGACTGCGTTACGCACCGCTTCAACCATTGCAGGCGGGCCGCATATGTAATAACGGGCTCCTGAAGAAGCGTATTTGCTTATCATATTTTCATCAATCCTTCCGCGTTCGCCTTTCCAATCCGCAGTGTCGCCGGTAATCGTATTTACAAGACGGAAATTATTGTTCTCCTTTGACATGTCCTCAAGATCCTTGCGATAAGCAATGCCGCCAGGCGTGCGGTTGGAATAAAGCAGCGTTATTTTTGTACTCAAACTCTTGTCTGTAGCATATTTTATCATGCTTCTCAGAGGCGTTATGCCGACCCCGCCTGAAATCATGATAGCTTCTCTCTTCTCGTCAAGAACAAAATTGCCGGAAGGTCCCTTGACCGTCATCAAATCCCCCTTCTTCAGCGCAGCAAACGCATGCTTGAATCCGCTATCGGATAGTTTTGTGGTGAATAAGAGGAAATCTTCCGTGGGCGATGAGGCTATCGATAAGGTCCGTATTCCTGCCCTCGTGTCGTCGCACGGCAGCCTTACGACCGCAAATTGGCCGGGCAGAAAATCGAATCCACGGGAAAATTTCACCGTCCGTATGCCTTCAGCTTCATCCCATGCATCAAGGACTTTCGCAGAATATTGCATGAAAAATAATGATTTTGCTCGTTTAAATCTTAGCTTTCTTCTACTCGCGGAGCCAATATAAAGGAAAGCTCGAGTTTCTCCGGAACGCTGAACGAAAGCCTGAGGGGGTATTCCGAAGAAAGCGAAAGCTTCGCTGTCTCGGAAAGCTTGCGTGCTTTAAGCATTTTCTTCATGTAATCTATCGAATATCTTGCCCGGACCGGCTCGGCAACGCCCATTATGTTCAATGATTCACCCGGCAGCATTTCCAGCCTTGTGGAAGACGAATCGTTTTCGGAGTTCAGTATAAAGATGTCTTTGCGAACCGTAAAGACAACAGAGTCCCCCACAAGTTCTGCATCCTCAATGCCGCTGGAGAAGGCATCGGAATTTACTGCAATTGTAGCGGTAAACCCTGATTCAAGCTTAGCGAGATCAGGCGATTCCTCCTTAGAAACATCTATGACAGGAAGAGTAAAATTCCTTCTCGATTTCCCGGCAAAACTAAGGGTTATCTTGTTTTCTTCAGCGCTTATAGTCATTTTTTCGTCTTTCCATCTTCTGAGTATCTGCATCATGCTTGTAAGATTAATGCCAAGGCTTGCCTCCTTGTCGCATTCATAGCTGTCAAAAGCATTCTTGCTTATGAAAAAATTGACGACTGCGACAACTGCCCTGTCAGAAGCTACTATGCGCATTCCCTCGGGACTGACTGAGAGCTCTGCCTCATCTATAAGCTCGGAAACCGCATCAAGGCTGTCCCTTAAAAGCTTTGCATCGGTTATCTCGGCTTTGAACATGATTGATCACTTATTGGCTTTCTGCAGCCTTTCTGTAAAGCTCCATGTCAAGCTTGGACATGTCCTGTATTATTTCAGCCCTGAGTTCATAGCCTGATTCAAGCGGAAGCACTCGTGCAATGATTCTTACTGCATCTCCTGCATTGCCTTTCTCGCTATCCGTGACTATTTCTGCTTTGCCGAATCCGTCATCAACGACTATGACGCCTTCTCCCCTGTCTATGACCCTGCCGAGTATTCTCACTCGTATATCCTTTTCGGGATTTATCTCTGCGATATTTCTAGAAACAGCGGCCGCTCTTTTGAACTGGAAAGGCTCCATACGTAAAAAACGCTGTGAAAATATATAAAGGAATAACCGCAATTCTGCGCGAAGCGCGGACGTTGCGAGTTCATCCGGGCGCTGCTGATAAATAATTATATAGCCTGATTTCACCGTCCCTTGAAGGGCGCTATCACGCCGTCTATTTTCACTATAGGCAGGCCTTCGGCACCCTTTTCGCGCAGAGCGGCGAGCACGTCAGGATGCCTTTTCATGGCATCGCCATTGAATATGCTTATTTTCCTGATGACGGCTTCCGGATTATTCGTTTTAGTTTGGATGATATACGCGTCTGTTTCCTCAGACGCCCGTGCCTCAAAAATTTCTATGAGCATCTAACAAATCGTAATTAAAAATTTTTATGTGTATCGGATTTTTAAGATAACTGAAAAAATTGAAATCGAAGACCGTTTTATTCCTCGTCGTCATCTTCAAAGTCTTCTTCGTCCTCATCATCTTCGTCAAAATCATCCTCTTCTTCGCTTATCATTTTCTCACCTCATTTTACGATTATTTAGTTAAGTGATACAACAAGTATTTAAGATTTATTTGGCACTTTTGGCAACGATTGGCAGGCAGTGGGATATCTTGCCTCTTCGGCCTGCAAAATAATCTTTGAGATGAAAAATATCATCTTCTAAAGCAGGTGAAGCAGATAATAATGAGACATCTGACAATGCCCTTCACCTGTACAAAGATATTATATGCACAAAAATAATGCATCTGGATATATGACCGCCCGTCTGTGATATCATGGCATACGAAGAAATAATTATGGCACTCGCGCTTGCTGCGGCACTTTTCGCGGTTCTATATTATATTGAAAGAAAGAATTCCAGTGAGCTTAGGGGCATGCTGGATGGCGAGAAGTTCCGGGGCAGGAGCCTTTCGGTTAAATACGGAAAAATGAGCGAGCAGTTTTTCCCTTTTCTTGATTCATACCCTTATGACAGGCAGAATTTCCGCTTTCTCGGCGCGCCTATAGACGGCGTCCAATTCGAAAAAGACGCTATAGTGTTCATTGAATTCAAGACTGCCGGTTCGCAGCTCTCTGAAAGGCAGAAGGAAATCAGATGGCTCGTGAAGAACGGCAAAATTGATTTCAGGGAAATCAGGATTTAACGCTTAATGCAGGCTTCTATAAATCCAAGGAATAAGGGCGACGGGTCTTCCAGGCGCGATTTGAACTCAGGATGCGCCTGGGTTGCTGCAAAGAACTTGTGCTTTGGAATTTCTATGAATTCCATCAGTTTTGTTCCATCTTTGGTTTCATGGAAACCCGGGAAGGACAGCCCTTTTGCTTCCAGCCTTGCTATGTACGAAGGATTGACTTCATACCTGTGCCTGTGCCTTTCCAATACTGCAGTATCTCCTTTGATCTTGCCCAGCCGGAAGTCTTCCTTAATTGACAGTAGTTTCTTCATGTCCCTCTCGAGCCTGCCGGTTTTTCTGTATAACTCAAGTATCATTGAAGGCTTCAGCATTGCAGCATAGCTTCCAAGCCGCATCGTGCCTCCATACTGGCGTTCCTGCAATATCTTCTTTTGCGATTCCAAAATTGCTATAACAGGATCTTTAGTCTCTTTGTCGACTTCTGTTGTATGCGCTTTCATTCCGCAAACGTTCCTTGCGAATTCCACGACAGCCAGCTGCAGGCCATAGCACAAGCCAAGATAAGGGATATTGTTTTCTCTTGCAAAACGTATTGCATTTATCTTGCCTTCTATGCCGGAAGAGCCGAAACCTCCAGGCACTATTATTCCGCTGTAATTTTTCAGCATACCCGTATTGGCGGCGTTTTCCAGCTTCTTTGAGTCCACCCAATGAATATTGATGCCTACTCCGGCATGTGCGCCCGCATGATCGAGCGATTGATTCACTGAGATATACGAATCCGCGAGTTCGTAATTGCCAATGTCAACATACTTGCCTACAATCGCTATATCGATTCTCTTTAAAGGGTTCAATATTTTATTTGTCAGTTTTTGCCATGCAGTCCAGTCAGGCTCCTTTTTCTTTTTTATGCCAAGCCGCTTCATGAGTTTTTCTCCAAGTTTTTCCTTCTCGAAGTTCAGAGGCACCTCATAGATGCTCTTGACATCAGGGGCTGAAATTATATTATCAGCCGCTATATTGGCATAAAGTCCTATCTTTTTTTTCCTTACATCGTCTATAGGAGCAATGGCCCGGCAAAGCACAAAATCCACGTCTATGCCGTTTTCATTAAGGAGGCGTATAGAATGCTGCGTTGGCTTGGATTTCATTTCCCCGATGTTCGGCGGCACGGGAATGTAACTGACTAAGACGTTTGCAACGTTTTCCCGTCCAAGCTGTATCTGCAGGCTTTTGGCTGCAAACAGAAACGGTATATTTTCATAGTCGCCTACAGTTCCGCCTATTTCAACTATTGTAAAATCAAAGCCCTTTCCGGCATCAAGTATTCTTTTTTTTATTTCTTCAGGAACATGCGGAATGAACTGCACGGTTTCGCCGAGGTATTCCCCGTTCCTTTCGCGATCTATTATGGCTTTGTAAACCTGGCCTGTGGTAAGATTATTCTTCTTTGGTATATCCTGGTTCAGAAAACGCTCGTAATTGCCAAGGTCCTGGTCTATCTCCCCGCCGTCCTCGGTGACCCAGACTTCGCCGTGCTCTGTCGGCCGGAGCGTGCCGGCATCGTAATTAATATAGGGATCTATCTTCACGCACGTTACCGAGAAGCCGTATTCCTTGAGAATTTTTGCGATAGAAGCGGTTGCGATGCCTTTTCCGACTCCGGAAATGACCCCGCCCGTCACAACAATAAGCTTCATCTGCGACACTATTCCCTTGAAAGCGAAAGTATAAAAAATCATTTAGACCTCAAAGCAATACAATCTGTAAACATTGGTACACGCAATTCCACTTGAACTTCCATATGTCCATGCAGTGCCTGTTTCTTCCGCAAATCCAAACATCCCTGAAGAGGAACCATCATCTGCCCATTCATTGCATGTATATGAACTTACGCTATTCCCATTCCAATCACTTCCAGTCCATGCATTATATACCGATGAAATAACTGCCCCGTTTTCATCCACAAGTATCGGATTCAAAATGACGCCATCTAGTAGATCTGCCTTCGTGTTTGCAATTACCGCGTTATCCGGCATTTTATAAACTGCATCTCTTATCCGGTCTTTCGCATGCGCTGATGATGACGAGAGCCATGCAACCCAGTTTTTTCCTGTAAGCCCAGAAACCGCTTCAGCCAGATTGTCGCATATTTTATCTGCAGCACTTATCCCGGTTTCTCCGCCCGAATCTGACCATGTGCTTAATTTTCCTGTACCGGTTGCCGATGTAACAAATACGAATTTTTCAGGCAATGGCATTGTTGTAGTTGATGTTGTCATGGTTGTACTCGTCGTTATAGTGGTAGTTGATTCAGAAACCACATTCATTGTAATATCTTGCTCTTGCGCATTGCCTAATATAATAATTTCATGTTCACCTTCTTCTGCGGCGATTTCAAAAATACAGACTGTTTGCGGCTTTATGCCCTCCGGACAATTACTTGTGACCTCTGCGGGCGATCCGTCAACAAAAAATTCAAGATTTTGCAAATCATGCGGTCCTGTGTTCCTTATGTAGATTTTGTTTCCTTGTGTAGAAACTACCCTAAAACTCTCTTGGGTCTTGGTGATTTCAACTTCTGCAGCTTCTCGCGTTTCGTTTTCAAGGACATTTTGCGTTCTTCCCAAAAATGTAAACGAGAATCCCGTTATCGCAACAGTAATAAGTAACAATAAAATAACTGCAATGACCGCGGTAATGCCTTTCATGACAATAATACGTATTTGTTTAATTAAAAAGGAGTGCGGCATCCGCCGCTTAAAAATTAAATTATCTTTATCATGCCAAGGCAGCTGCAAAGGGGGCATTTCAGTGTTTTGTATGCGCACTCGAAATCGCAACCACCGCATTTCCAGGCTTCGAGATGCACTTTCTTATATTTGGATTTTTTCGTCTTTTGCACCGTATCACGCATCCATCGAGAAAGAACTTTATCGTTATATGTTTCCCCCAGTATTTAAAGAAACTGGGCGTTTTTGCGGCTATTGCCACGTTCGCATTAAAATACTGCCGGATATTTATTGTTATGGCAATCAACACGGTAATTTTTGATTATGACGGTGTCATAGCCGACTCAAAAGACATGATCTACGAGATAGGAAGCGGCTTTCTGCGATTACATGGCGTGCAGCTTGAGAAATCAAAGTTTCTAACAGGAAGCGCAAAAGAAACCTTCAGGAACGCAGGGCTTGAAAATCGCGTGCATGAATTCATGCCATTCCTGAAATCAGAAAGCCTTAAACGATTCCGGGAGGTCAAAATCTTTAATGGCATGCAAGCAGTGCTGGCAGATTTGCAGCAAAGTTACTCTATCGGCATAGTCTCCAACGGATTCAAAGACTTCATAAACATGCATCTCGACTTTCACGGAATGACAAACTACATAAAAGCCATCGTAGACGGCAGCGAAATCAGGGTGAAGCCTGACCCGTATCAGATAATAAAATGCCTTTCGCTTCTGGGCTCGAAGGCCGAGGAGTCGTGTTATATAGGCGACACGGACACCGATATAATCGCTGCACGGGCCGCAGGAATCAAGAAAGTGATAGCCGTGTCTTACGGCTTCCATGGAGAAGAAAGGCTTAAGAACGCCGACGTGATAATTCACACGCCGGAAAGCATAATAACTGCCTTGAAAGAATAGATACTATGGACATAACAATAATAGGCGCAGGTCCCGGGGGTCTCATTACCGGGCTGAAGCTGCTGGAAGCAGGATTCCAGCCTACAATAATAGAAAAACAGAAAGAAATAGTCAGCACTTTGTGCGCTGAAGGACTTAGCAAGGAAACGCTTTCCCGCGTGCCTTTCGGTCCGTGGGATTCCTATGCCGCCCATTCATTCAAGCACGCTACATTCATATTTCCATCCGGACAAAAAGCCTATGTCCAGAAGCCCTGCTATACCATGGACAGGACTTCCTGGTTCAGGGCCATGGCAAAGAAATTCCAGGAGCTTGGCGGAAAACTGATACTTGGGGAAAACATAGATGAAAACAAATTCAAAAATCTGAAATATGATATTCTTATCGATGCAACAGGACCGCTTTCATGGATATCGCGGAAGATTGTCGGAAATACAATGAAGATAAAGCCTGGCGTCCAATACAGGATGAAGATTGATTATGATTATGACGGCATGGAATTCTTCCTTGACAAGCGCTATAGCGATGAATACAGCTGGATATTCATGAAAGGCGAGACCGCAAATGTCGGCCTTCTCGGAACCCTCAAGCAGCTTGATGCATTCATTGCGGACAAGAAGCTCAAGGGCACGATAATCAAGAAAGAAGCTTATAATATTCCTTTCTTCGGGACGAAGATGCAGGAAGGGAATGTTCTTCTTATGGGTGACGCTGCGGGCATAACTAATCCGTTGACAAAAGGCGGGATGGCATGCTGTATCTTTGCTGCTGAAGTGCTTGTCAACTGCGTGAAAGACGGGAAAATAAAAGAATACGACACGCGACTCAAGGCGCATCCTGTTCTTGCCAGGGAGTACCAAACTGCGCTGGAATATTTCATGCATATGGACAATACAGTGCTCGACAGGCTCGGCGACATGGTAGATGGCGAAGACTTGACGCACATGTCCGCAGGCCTGAAGACCAAGCTTCTTGCTTACGCCCTCCTCAACAGGCAGAAGATGACGACATTGATGAAAGCCGTAAGCTACTGCAACAAATACAGCTGGTAGCCCGATAAAAACAATATAACGTTTCGCACGATTTCTAATCATGAAATTTGCTCATTTCTCGGACGTGCATCTCGGCTCATGGAGCTCATCGCCGGAGTTGAGAAGCATGGCCGTTCTTGCCTTTGAGAAGGCGGTTGATATTTCGCTGTCCGAGAAGGCGGATTTCATAGTTATCAGCGGCGATCTCTTCGATACGCCTATGCCTGCATATGATATCTTGGCTGCCTCTGCACGGATCCTTAAAAAATGCCATGATGCCGGTGTGAGAGTTTATGTAGTCCCGGGATCCCATGATTATTCCCCGAGCGATAAGACGTTCATAACGGTTATGGAAAATGCAGGCCTTTTGACAAATGTTGCAAAGCCTGAGGAAACCGAAACGTCAATAAAGCTGCATTTCACGGAAGACGCGAGCGGCGCAAAGATAACAGGCATCATGGGCAAAGCAGGAGCGCTGGAACGTGATTACTTCCGGCGGCTCGAAAGGGAAGAGCTTGAAAAACAACAAGGCTTCAAAATATTTGTTTTTCATTCGGCGATAGAAGAATTCAGGCCAAAGCATCTGAAAGATATGGCAGCAGTGCCGTTAGGCATGCTTCCGAAAAACTTTGATTACTATGCGGCAGGTCATGTGCATGTCCCGTCCGAAGAAGGAGGAATAATATTTCCGGGCGTGTTATTTCCTACTGAAGTGCCCGAGATGGAATCATACGACTCGGCTATCCGGATAGTGGAAGATGGAAAAATCAGACGCGTTTCTGTCAAGCTATTCGAAGTTGAAACGATTTCCACTAATGCGGATGCAAAGAATCCGTCGGATGTGGAAAAGGAACTGATCGCAGGAGTCCAGCAGCTTGAACTCAACGGCAAGCTTTTGATAGTCAAGGCATCAGGCATATTAAATGCCGGCAATCCCTCAGATATCAGTTTTGCGGCAATAAAAGAAGCGGGAATACGCAAAGGCGCATTTTCCGTCAAAAAGAATTTTATGGGCATTTCTTCGCGTGAATACGAACAAAACAAAGAATCATCTTCGCTTTCTATTGAAGCGATAGAGGATAAAGTCGCTGAAGAATTTTGCGTTACCAAAACGTTCCCGAAAGAGAAAGAGATGGCAAGAAACGTAATGTATTCACTTAATGACGAAAAACAGGAAGGTGAAACGGTCCATGCGTTTGAAGAAAGAGTGAGGGAAAACATGAAAAGGGTGCTTGGGTTATGAAGCTTTTGAGTCTTAAGCTCAGGAACATACGTTCCTATAAGGACGGCACGATAGCATTCCCCAAAGGCTCCTTACTGCTCTCAGGAGATATTGGAGCGGGCAAATCAACAATACTTCTTGCGATGGAATATGCCTTATTCGGCGTCCAGAAAGCAGGCAGCGCCCAGAGCCTTCTGCGGCATGGTGAAAGCAGCGGGAGCGTAGAGCTAGCTTTTGAGCTGGACGGATCCTCAATTACAGTTGTACGGACAATGCGAAAAGGAAGCGCAATAAGACAAGAGGAATGTTCTATATTCATCGACGGAAAGGAATACAAGTATACTGCAACGCAACTGAAAGCAAAGATCATAGATCTTTTCGGCTATCCCAAAGAAGCTGCAAGCAGGAACATACCTATATTCCGTTATACCGTTTATACTCCTCAAGAACAGATGAAAGGCATAATGGCCGATCCTGAGGCAAGGCTGGCAACTCTGCGTAAAATATTCGGCATAGAAAAATACGGAAATATCAGGAATAATTCCTCCATCTTTACGAGATACTTGAATTCGGAATCCCGCCTTCTTGAAGAATCCTCCCGCAGCCTGGAAGACAAGATTCTTGAAGCAGAAAGAAACGCCGAAGAAATGGAAAACGCGGCAACAAGAGCAGAGAAGAAACGTCAGGAACTGAAGTCCGCGACCACAGAGCTCGAAGCAGAAGAGAAAGCGCTTGAAGAGATGAGGTCGTGGGCTAACGAGATCATAAGCCTTAAGCAGAAAGCCGTGTCCATGGAAGCCGAGGCGTCAAGACTTGGAATGATGAAAGCGGCGATGATTAAAGACGCTGAAGCTTCGGCGCAGAAAGCCGATGCGGCGTTTGCGGAAGCGGAAAAACTCAAGCAATCCCTCCCACAGTCCTTGGCAGCCGAGGAAATAGAGCAACAAGAAGGGGAAATAGCAGAAAAAAGGATGATATTGCTCTCGAAAAAAGCCATAATAGAAGAAGAGATAAGGAAGCTTTCAGGCGTTAGTAAAAGCGGGGCATGCCCTTTTTGCTTGAGAAAAGCCGATCCCGAACATTTCATTTCCCAGATAAAAGAGAAAGAAAAACGTCTTGAGGAGATAGCCAATGAGATTGTGCCCATTGATTCCGGGCAGAAGCAACTTTCTGAAGAGAAACAGAAATGCAGAAAGAAAGAAATGCTCGCCCAAAAAATCTCCTCTATCGAAGAGAGCGCATCAGAACGCCGTAACACCTCCCAATCAAGATTGGCCGAAGCTGCGGCGTTGGACGAAAAGATAAGTGAACTTGGAAGGAGCATAGCGTTTTCCCGCGCCAAGATAGAAAGCGGCCACAATTATGAAGAGGACTATAAAACTCACAGCGCAAGGATAAAGGAGCTTCATGCATTGCGGCTTTCACTCTCCTCAGAGCTTTCAAAGGCAGAACAGCAGGCTCTGATGCTGGCAGAGAAGCTTGATGCGCTCAAGAAAGAATGCGAAGCCATGACGCTTATGAGATCCAAATCTGCAAGAATGAAAGAAATATCCTCGTGGCTGGATACGGTACTCATCCGGATGACCGAAGCGATAGAACGTAAGGTCATGAATGCTCTTCAAAAAGAATTCAGCAGCATATTCCGGTACTGGTTCTCCCTTCTCATGCCCGAGGAAGTTTTAACTGTCAGGATTGACCAGTCTTTCTCGCCTGTTATAATGCAGAACGGTCATGAGACACCGTATGAAGACCTTTCAGGCGGGGAAAGAACCGCAATAGCTCTTGCATATAGGCTAAGCCTGAACAAGGTGATAAACATGATGATAGAAAGCATCAGAACCAAAGGACTTCTTGTGCTTGACGAGCCTACTGAAGGATTTAGCTCTGAGCAGCTGGATCGCGTCCGGGAAGTCATAAACCAGCTTGACTTGGAACAGATAGTCATGGTTTCGCATGAGCAGAAAATAGACACATTTGTAGACAACACAGTCAAGGTTTACAAGGAAAACCATGTTTCCCGCATAGAAACGTCTTAATGAGTCTTGCTCTGTTTCTGCTTGCACGCAAAGCACACAAAGCCCTGAGGTGTCTTGTCAACGAGCCTTATCTTGCCGCAGGACAGGCACTTAGATATTGAAAGATTCATCATATTTACCTGACCGTCTTGGCGCTCTGGGCCCCGCTGTGTTTCATTTCTCCCTTTATCCTCAGAAGGGATGAACGAACGTATAACTTGAGCTTTCTTGTATCTCCGCCGCTCAGATTCTGCTCCTCAAGCATCACCATATTGGGCTCCAGCTGATCTAACATTCGGAGAAGCGCAACTCTTTTCTGCTCATCCTCGCCCTTGTCTACATGTTCGCGGATCCTATCATATTCCTTCCTGAGATGATATATATCCCTTCTTCCACTGAAGAAGAAGGTAATCATCTCAAGCATACTAACATTTATGCCCCTCGGTATAAATAATTGCGTGAGACCTTGAAAAGGATAGGCGTTGACGAAGCCGGCAAAGGAGATTATTTCGGTTATCTGGTTATTGCTGCAGTTTGCGTAGATGATGCAAGCGAGAAGGTTCTTCGCGATATAGGAGTAAAGGATTCAAAAAAACTTTCCGACTATGCGGTCAAAGAAATGGGCCCTAAGATAAAAAAATTGCCCTCAGAAACCGTAATGATTTCGCCCGAGAAATACAACAAAATATACCCAAAGTTTGGATCCTTGAACAGGCTTCTTGCATGGGGCCATGCACGTTCAATAGAGAACGTATTGGAAAAAACAGAATGTAGCCATGTCATTACAGATAAGTTCGCTGAGGAAAGCATTCTTGAAGAATACTTGATGGAAAAAGGTCGCGCCGCGACAGTTGTGCAAAAAATAAATGGCGAGGCCGATATGGCCGTCGCCGCCGCATCGGTATTGGCCAGATATGAATTCCTTCGTACGCTTAGGCTTTTAGGCAGGGAAGTAGGCATTGTCTTGCCGAAGGGTTCAACTCACGTAAAAGAAGCTGGACGAGAACTGATAAAAAAACACGGCGAGGATATTCTGCATCTCGTTGCGAAAATGCATTTCAAGATAACCAAAGATATCCTGAAGCAATAAATGCGAAGATGTGCCAATAGTCATAATGGGTCAAGAAGAACGGCAGGATTATTTCGAATCAAAAAAACGCAAGAAATACCGCGCTGTATACAGGAAACGCCGGAAAGCATAGCTATTTCTGTCTTTGCGATGGATATTATATATGCCGACAAAAGACTCGCTGAAAATCATGTACAGGGAGGGCAATTTCACAATTCTTGAAGCGGAAGGCGAGGCAGCCGATAAGCTAATTTCTGAAAACGAGCATGCGATAGAAAGCGTCAGGGAGAAATCCGGCAAAAAGATAATAAAAATCAAGACCGGAGCGCTCGACGATTTTGAGGCCGCATGGAACAGGTATTACAGGGATGCCGCCCCGAAACTAAGCCCGTATGAAGAGTGCTGATTGCATGGCGCCAAGAATTTACGCCGTCCAGGAACATGCCGCAACGAAGCTGCACTGGGACCTGCGCCTCGAGAAGAACGGCGTGTTAAAGAGTTGGGCCGTGACGAAGGAGCCGTCCGATGATATTTCCGTAAAGAGGCTGGCAGTGGAGACCACGGACCATGCGCTTGCATATGCTGGCTTTGAGGGCGAGATAAATGAAGGCTACGGAAAGGGATCCGTCAAGATATGGGACTCCGGCACGTTCGAGGAAAAGGAATGGAAGCCCGGCAAAATAGTTGTGAAAATAGACGGCAGGAAGCTGAAGGGCGTCTACGTTCTCATCCGCCCAAAGGCCTTTGAAATCGGCAACTGGCTTTTTTTCAGGAAAAAGAATGATTGAGATCATATAAAGAATTGTATATATAATTCTATATGCCCAAATGGCACCAAAAACTCCTAAAGCTTAGTACTCATGCAGTTCCAGATGGTGTTATCACCCCTTCTGAACTGAAAGCATATTTAGACAATATAACAAATATGGGAGGAAGCTACAAGAGCCAACCAATTCCCGAAGGGGGCATTCGTACTGATATATATGTACCTCTTGCAGACGCTTCCGCCAAACCCAGCTGCATTACCTTGGAAATATACGGATATCCCGGAATGCAAGACGAGCGCCATATCTTGCGCGTTGGTTATTACAAGCGTCTTTGTGAAATAAGCCCCCAATATTATCAATGCACGCAGTCACTTCTGTCCATTATTGAAACATTGCCAACGGCAGGCATGCCGAAAAACGTCGCGCACGCTTTGGCGGATGACATGGCCAACTACGCTCAAACACACTCTCTTTATCCAGTCTATTAAGCGCTTCCGAAAATCGGAACAAACACTTATAGTTAACCCCGTAAAGATTCCGGATATGATTTACTGGGTTCACATATAGTTCCCAAGGAAGTAATACTCGCTTGTCTCCTTGGAGAACTATAAATATTCCCCTGACACTAATAAGATAGGATATGCACCTTCCATGAATGAAGTAAGAGCCTTCATTTGGAAAAAGGCGCCATGTCCTCTGCTTTTAAAGTTTGATTTGAAATTGTAACGATGCAACTCAATAAAATCTCGGACTTTGTCTGGGAATATCCAAAGCAGGGCAAAATGCGCGTTCCTGCCAGAATCTATGGAAGCAAAACAATTGTTGATGCCATGGATGAAGGAGTTTATAATCAAATAGCAAACGTGGCCACGCTTCCGGGAATTATTAATCATGCAATGTGCATGCCAGACGGTCACTTCGGGTATGGCTTTCCTATAGGCGGCGTTGCCGCCTTTGATTTAAAGGAGGGCATAATTTCTCCGGGCGGCATAGGATTTGACATAAACTGCGGCATGAGACTTGTTACTACAAATCTTACTGTCAAAGACGTCAAGCCCAAGATACGCGAGCTTGTAGAAGCGCTCTTCAAGCTTGTACCCGCAGGCGTAGGCTCTTCTGGGTTTGTCAAGCTTGATAAAGGAAAGTTCCGGGAGGTTACTGAAGAAGGCGCACGCTGGGCAGTTAAAGAGGGATATGGTTGGGAAGAAGATTTGAAGATGACTGAAGAAGACGGCCGTATGGAATCCGATTCTTCCAAAGTTTCCGACAGAGCAATGAAACGCGGGCTGTCGCAAATTGGTACATTAGGAAGCGGAAATCATTATCTTGAAATCCAGCGCGCTTCAGAAATACACGATGAAGAATTTGCGAAAGCATGCGGGATAGTACAGAAAGATCAGATAGTCATTATGTTTCACTGCGGAAGCCGCGGTTTTGGGCATCAAATAGGGACAGATTATCTTGAAAAATTCCTTGAAGTAATGCCGAAATACGGCATTGAGGTTCTTGACCAGGAACTTGCCTGCGCGCCCTTCCAGAGCAAGGAAGGCCAGGATTATTTTTCAGCAATGAAATGCGGCATAAATATGTCATTTGCTAACCGGCAGGTTATTTTACACAGAATAAGAGAGGCATTTTCCGGAGTTTTCAAGAAGAGCCCTGAAGAGCTTGGCATGCATCAGGTCTATGATGTAGCTCACAATACAGCCAAGATAGAAGATCATACCATTGACGGAAAAAAGAGGAAGGTATTGGTTCACAGGAAAGGCTCGACAAGAGCCTTCGGCACAAACAGAGACGAAGTTCCTGAAAAATACCGAAAACTCGGCCAGCCTGTAATAATTGGCGGCTCCATGGAAACGGGGTCTTATCTTCTCAAAGGAACCGACAGGGCGATGCAGGAAACATTTGGAACTACGTGCCATGGTTCCGGCCGCACGATGTCCCGCGCAAGAGCCAAGCACCTATGGAGAGGCGAGCAACTTCTCAAGGACATGGAGAAGCGCGGCATATATGTCCGCTCAACGAGCATGCCCGGCGTTGCCGAAGAAGCAGGAGGCGCTTACAAGGACATAGACGAAGTCATTGAAAGCGTGGACAAGGCGGGCATCTCAACTAAAGGCGTGAAGCTCGTGCCCATGGGCAATGTGAAGGGCTGAAGATTACCCGAATTTACCGCATATAACCTTGTAAATCATCCCGCCATCGATCATGAAAAGATGGCGGGCTTCGGGAAGCTGATGGAAGCTCAGTCATCTTTTCTGGGCAGTGTGCAAACAAAGATCGCTTTGCCTGAAACATTGATAACAAAGTGAATGTTACCCCTGCGATAAGACAGATTCGCTCCCTACTTTTTTCCTCTTCAACGCATTAGAACACGGGATCCCCCCGCTCCCGATCCGAGACTTGTGGAATTAATGCTTTAAATATTTGTTATTTCTGAGTAGTTACTATGGTATTACAGAGTAGCGGTATATGTATATCGCATGAACAGTTTCAAGGGATACAAAAAGCTTATAGACAACGAAATGCGCGCGCATTTGCAGACTTGGTCTACGCTACCCGTCATGATAAGGCACTTGAAATGAACTTTGGTACTATGAGGTTTGATCCTCCTTTTGATTATCCCCTTCCTCAAAATCTCTATCATGGGGTCGGTAATAGAAATGGGCAGGCACCTCAAAACACTGTTGCCGTAATGGCGGATCCTCCTGCTCGGCATGCCCAAAAAATCGCAAAAATGTTTGATCAAGGCATCGTCCCGGGAAATAATAATAGCGAAAACCACTATATCCACGCACAAAATGACGCTCAGATTCATCCAATATATTTAGCGCCTGCGCCAGATTCCTATTACGGCATGATAAATTTGGCCGTTCCTAAGGAAGAAATACAACATTTGCCGCATTTCTTGTATCCGGAAAGAGCATTATGCGGAGAAGGCATAGGATTTGGAATTTTTGCTCCCCGCATACACCCTACAGAAGCCGTGATTCTCGATGTGCCTACAGGCTCAATAGATTACGGCGGCAGATCCATAAACAATCACTTTTATGTACTTGAATTGTCCCAAGTCATTACGAATTCCGATTATCAACCCGAGTATTATGGACAAGAAGGCAAACTATTGTTTACGAATCGGGAAACTATGCGGGCAGTTGACTCTGTGATTGAGAATGGTTTAGAACTTCATCGTCAATATGCAGACCGGATGAAGGAGGAATTAACAAAGCTGCGAGTCCCGTTCCAAGTTGTGCCAGTAGACAACGCATTGGAAATGCATAAGCAATATGTTGAAACTTATAATGATGCCTATTTTGCGGCCCTTGTAAAATAACAAGGCATTAGAGCTTCAAATTCATATTGTCCCGATGACTTCATCGAGATCAGAGATTATATCTTCGGTTTCTGACGTGTCAATGTCTTCCTGTGCAGCATCCGCGTCGCTTATGATTTGCGCGGTCGTATCCGAAGCGCCCTCCTGAACATCGCCAGGCGCCGCCTGCTCTGGAATTGTTGCAGTGCATCCCGATACCAGGAGGATTCCTGCGAGCAAAACGAACAGCATCTTCATTCTTCATCATTCCTCGATTATTTCCACGGCTTCGGGCTCGCCTATCTCTTCCGGAAGCTCGTCTTCAGCATTGACTATCTGCGACTCCGTCACTTTTATTTCCTTGTAGGACTCCCTTATCGTCTTTGCGATATCAAGTAGCATGATGTGGGCATCTTTTGCTGCCGTATTGGATTCTTTCAGTAGCGCAACTCCCCGCTCAATGAGGCTCTTGACAGAAGCCTTCTCATCGGCACTGATATTGCCATCGGCCAATGCATCCTGCCTTGCGGTACGGGCCTCGTCGAACGTCTTTCTTGCATCCTCCGCTTTTGCGCGCGCCTTCTCAACCGCAGATGAAAATTCAGCTGCCCGCGGCTCAAGCAATGAAGTATCTATTCCATTCTGGTCTGCATAAGAGAGTATCTGATCCAGCCTTTTTTCAGCGTGCAGCAGCCTTTTCGCGCTATAATCTGCATGCGAACGTGCGGTCAATGAAGCATGAAGTTTCATGCTATTTTCCCCCATGTTCCATACTGCTTTTATTTCCAAAGCCGCCTCCTTGAGCTGTTCCGACGTTTCTGCGCTCTGGGCTCGCTCTTTTGCAGATTCAAGATACCCGATAGAGAGGTCTATGTCTGCAATCGCATCTTCAGCCGCGGATGCGTCGATAAACTCGCTGCTTTCTATGCGGGCCTTTGTCTTCTTCAAGGCTTCTATGGCCTTGTCCGCAGAGCCTGCCACAATAATCTTTGCGTTCTCAATAGATTTTTGCCTTGTCGCTTCGCATCCTGTGACGTTGGATTCACGGCACGCAGCTATCTCTGACTTGGCTGCCCGCAACTCTGCAATTCTGTCGGCCACCTGATCGCGAGCGGATAAAAGAAGATTCTTCGACGTTTCAACCCTTTCCTTCGCATCCGCTAAAGACGCGCGATCGATAGGACGGGCCCGGATGAGTCTCTCTTTGGAAACAGCATGAACGGTTATCGAATCGATTTTTTCGCGCAATACGTCGCTGTCCATGCGTGAAAACTCTTCTATCTTTGCATTTCCTAATCTTGCCAGCTTTTCTAGCCTCTCCCTGTCAAGGTCTGTCAGCGAATTCAGACGCTCCTGATTGAGGGAAGCGACCCTCCGCATGCCGCTTTTTTCAAGAGAAGCGAGCTTTTCAATCTTTTCTTGTCCGAGCCTCTCTATCTTATCGAGCGCCCTGTCATTCAAACGGTTTAGATTCTTCTTGGAACTCTCGTCCAAGGCGTTGATCCTGTCATTATTTAGGTTCTTCAGCCTTTCCATATGCATTTTTCCAGGCGTATCTCCAGCGTCCTCGGCCATTGCAGGATATGCCATGCATGCCACTAAAATAACCGGAAGAAGAACAGGAAAAAGCAAAGCAATCTTCATTTGGTAATAATGTCGAGTCTGCTATAAATATTTTTCTTTAGCCTAAAACACTAAATAATTGCCATCAAATAATAATTCATGTTCCGACTTTACAACATAATGACACAAAAGAAAGAGCTTGTGCCCAAGAAAACAGGAATTTACGTCTGCGGCATAACGCCTTATGACGTGGCGCATCTCGGTCACGCGTCGCTTTACGTCTTTTATGATGTCCTGATAAGATACCTGCGTTACATGGGAAGACGCACACTATATGTGCAAAATGTCACAGACATAGATGACGACATACTCAAGAAAGCGAAGATATCAGGAAAGAACTGGAGGCGGCTTGGCGATGAGAATACCCGCTATTTTCTGACGCAGATGGATCGCATAGGAAACGAAAGGCCTGACATATATTGCAGGGCCACAGATCACATACCTGAAATGATTGAGATAATAAGATCCCTTGTTAAAAAGGGCAAGGCATATGAAAGCAACGGCAATGTCTATTTCTCCGTTTCCAAATTCAAAAAATTCGGGACTCTAAGCAAGCTCAAGAAAAATGAAATGCTTCCGATAGCCAACGAAAGGGGGAACAATCCCGATGACGAAAACAAAAAAGATCCTCTCGATTTTGTTCTTTGGCAGCGTTCAGGCGAAGATGAAGCTTCATGGGACTCCCCGTGGTCGAAAGGCAGGCCAGGCTGGCATATAGAATGCACGGCAATGGCCAGAAAATATATGAAAAAGGCGGATATACATGGAGGAGGCTCTGATCTCATATTTCCTCATCATGAATGCGAGATTGCGCAGGATCCGTCCGTGTACAGAGGGACCATATGGGTACATAAGGCCATGGTATATTATCAGGGCAAGAAAATGTCCAAATCTTTAGGAAATCTTGTAATGGCTGAAAATCTGCTTAAGTCTCACACTGCAAATGCCGTGCGGATCGCAATACTTATGCACCATTACCGGGAAGAATGGCAGTTTTCTGAGTCTGAAATGCATAAAGCAACAAGGCTTGATAAAAAGCTAAACTCTGTATGGGATATGCAGTCTGGAACGGCCCCGTTTGATATCTCATCGTATGAAGAAGATTTTTTTGCGTTTCTTAATGATGATATGCAAACCGGCCCGGCGCTTGAAACGCTTGTCAGGCTCTCGGAAGCCATGACTCCAGGAAAGTATATTTCCTCGGCAAAGGCTTTCATGACGAGAGCTTTTAGTATTCTCGGCCTTAGACCCGAATGGTAAGATTATCTTTAATCTTTCGGCTGCATATTAATTTATGCCCTATAAAATCCGCGAGGACATAGCAACAGCTGATGTCGCCTTTGAAGCGGAAGGCGCGACATTCGAGGATATGTGCGCATCTGCGGCTGAAGCTTTGACAAGCGTCATGATAAAACCGGAGACATTGAAAGAAAAAACGCAAAGAGAGTTTTTTGTGAAGGGCGCGACTCCTGAAAAGCTTCTCTTCAATTTGCTCAACGAGATAATATATCTGAAAGATGCCGAACTTTTGGTCTTCAAGACCTTTAGCCTGAAAAGGGACGGTACAACGCTTCATTGCACGGCAAAAGGCGATAAACTTGACTATACAAAACAGACGCATGGCGTTGATGTAAAAGCCGTGACTTATCATATGTTCCAAGTCAGGCACGAAAACGATAAATGGAAAACGTTTGTTATTCTGGATATATGAGTTTAAATCGAGATTTTCAAATATACTAATGAAACTTGTCATAGCATGCGACCGAAAACATAATGTCCTTGCCATAAAGGATTCGCACATAGAGAAAATAAAGAACGAAGCGCCTGACCTAAACATAGTGATAGCAGAGACCGCGGATGCCGCCAAAAAAGAGCTTCATGATGCAGACATCCTGCTTACTAATCCCTCTATTTATCCGGGCACAAAGGAAGGCAAAAAACTAAAATGGGTACATGCAACTTCTGCAGGCGTGGAACGATTTCCCGCTAATGATTTCAAAGGTATAATACTCACAAATTCATCCGGCATTCATGCACTGCCTATGGCCGAGTATGCGGCAGCCGTCATGCTTGCGTTTGAGAAGGCGCTTATCCCGCTCTCAAGAAGCCAGAAGCAGCACCAATGGAAACGCGAGCAGCCCACGTCAGAACTGCGAGGCAAGACTGCCGGGATTCTTGGCCTTGGAAGGATTGGCATGGAAATAGCAAAGATGTGCAGGGCACTGGGAATGAACGTCATTGGCGTCACCCGTGAAAACGGCAATAAATTAGAGTTTGTTGATGCCCTCAAAGACAGCGTTGGAGAGGTTCTCACAGATGCTGATTACGTTATCTCTGTTTTGCCGGCCACAAAAGAAACGTATCACATATTAAATGAAGATGCCTTTTCAAAAATGAAAAAGACTGCAAGACTGATCAGCATGGGCCGCGGCACGGTAGTCGATGAAGCCGCACTCGCCAGCGCCTTGAGTACAGGCAGGATAGCCGGGGCGGCGCTTGATGTTTTTGAAGAAGAACCTTTGAGAAAAGAAAGCCCATTATGGGAAATGGAAAACGTAATAATCACGCCTCACAACTCGTCATGGTCTGAAAAATACATGGACAGAATGACTGATGTGTTCATACAGAACCTGCGCGCGTTCCTGAAAGGCATGAAAATGCCCAATGAAGTGGATTTAGAAAGAGGGTATTAGACAAATTAGCGGGCTTTTAAGACCGCTTAAATACTTGCTTTCTTAAGGAATGTTGGTTTCATGAATGCCGCAAAAGGATACTTGCTCGCAATAGCCGTTTCCTTAGTGATAGGAATCTCGTTCATAGCCAATACCATAGCGCAGCGCGGAGGAGTCGCGCCTGAAACCGGCGCCTTCTTCACGTTTCTTTTTGCATCCGTCTTCTCTATGACCACTATACTATTTAAGAAAAAAGCTTCATATCTTAAGAAAACATTTGTCAAGCACTCAAATCCTATGCTCATCATGGGCATCATAAACGCCGTGGCCGCTATAACTTGGTTTTACAGCTTGGAACTATTAGGTCCGTCCCTGCTTGGATTCATCCTGAGATTTTCCACTATAATAATGGTATTTCTGAGCGTGGTCTTCCTAAAGGAGAGCTTCAATAAGCTCGAGGCTCTCGGCGGCGCAATAACCGTGGTAGGAGCTATATTGATAAGCTATAGCAACGGAATCACATTGCAGACCGGGATTCTTATCGCGCTCTTTTCCGCCGCCGCCTTTTCTCTCGCGCAATTCATATCCAAAAAATATATAGAAAAGATACCGCCCGTTGAAATGAATACTATACGGAATTTCATCATGCTTTTCGTCATAGCCTTGTTTGCCGCCGCGACGGGAAAAATAATAATGCCCCCGCTAGAAACCATGCCATTCATCATGCTCGCGGCATTCGCCGGACCGTTTTTGAGCTTCTATCTTCGCTACAAGGCAATGCAAAGCATGGAACTCTCGAAGGTTGCAATAATAACGTCACTTGAGCCGCTTGTAATATTGGTTTATTCATTTGTTGTATTTGGAGAAGTATTGCACGGCATCCAATTGATAGGCAGCGGCCTCATATTCGTCGGCATAATGGTTCTTGCATCTGCAAGACACGCCCCGAAACTGCTCGCCAGATGGTTCCTCTAAGGCAAAACATTTTTAAGGTTTGAATCTGATACTAATAAGGATAATTTCATGCATGTAACCGCAATAGCGGTTGTTGTGGCTTTTATAATAGGCATTTTCGTTTCATGGGTCTTTATTGGCGCTGCAGCAGCCGTGATTTTCACATTGATATTTCTGGAAAAGGTCCTCGCTGGATTTTTTGACGGCATAAACAATGAATTAGGCATAGAATTCATAACGGTGCCGATGATACTTGCCGGCATAGTTTACGGCCCGATGACGGCATTCCTTTTCGGTTTTTTTGGGCTACCGTTTCTGGAAGCAATAAGATGGATGATAAAAACGCCTGCACTTTCTGGCGGCTGGCCGCCTCTCATACCGTCGCCTGATGTTGCCGTAGATGCGATTGTAGGCGCCGCGGCCGGCATTCTTGTGCTACTGATTCCGGTGGAATGGGCAGGAATTATATGCATTATCATGAAAGGCATAATAGCACCGATTAAAGATTCTCTGGTTTACGGCATTCCTCCAAGGCCTACTATCGTCATAAATGTCATGTTCAATATAATTATTTTCGAGCTTTTGATATTTGTTGTCAAACTCTGATTAGCCATAAATAAACCGTAGCATCAGTAATCTCATGGCTATCAATTACCCAGTCGCATTTGTCCTCTTTCTTGCTCTGGCATTCTTGTTCATAAGCTTCTGGCCGGTCTTTGCCGGGGCAAACTGGCAGCCAACATCCATGAATCGCGTGAGAAGTATGCTGAAAATGGCGAATGCAAACAAAGATGATTATGTCTATGACCTTGGTTTCGGTGACGGCAGAATAATATTCATGGCTATCGAAGAATTCCACGCCAAGGCCGGCGGCGTGGAGATAGAACCCATAAAGTTCATCGCCGCAAAGATATACGCGAAATGGAAAGGACTGGAGCCGGATTTGAAATTAGGAAGCGCCTACGGTGCGGATTTCTCAAGGGCAACCATAGTAACCATATTTCTTTCCTCCTTTGCCCACAAGCTCCTGAAAAAGAAGCTCGCCGGCCTAAAAAAAGGAACCAGGATAGTCACCTATTACTGGAAATTCCCGGACTGGAAGCCCGTGAAAGTAGACAAAAAACTAGAACTTTACCTATATGAAGTCGGAAAGCTTTAGCTTTTCCACGCTTCCACAGGGACTTGCTTTCTTTCTTCACCGAAAGACTTTGTATCAAAAATATGAATTTCCGAAGGAAGTATCTTTACGAATTTCCATAGCGCTTTGGGGCCCTTGTATTTTTCAGCCGTATTGTCCTTCATGACCGCCACATTGGGACTTCTGGTGTAATATATTTGAAATGCTTTTTCCACTTCGCTATCTGGAAGCATAACGGCTTTGCCTGAAAATTGGACGCCGAAAACATCGCCTGCAGCAGACTGGTTCGTGCTGTATATAGCCACTGAAATTTCCCCGTTTACCAGAATATTCTGCATATGTTTTGATCCGGGCTGCGAAATGAAATAGAAGTTAAATTTCTCGTCATACGCAAAGAATACGGGGCACGTCCACGTTCTGCCATTGCGGCAGGTGGAAAGCGCAAGAAATTCCGTGGAATTCAGGCATTCAATGATACGTTTTTTCCAGTGTAAGAGATCCATAAAGATATATTCCAAACGAACCTTTATCTGCCTTCAGGAAATATCCCTGTGCGTTTCGTACATGTAGGATGCATTCTTGTCGTGTTTCTTCAGGGCTTTTATGGTCTGCCTGAATATGTCATCCGAGCTCACAGCCTTTTTCTTGTCCGCCCATGCTTTGATTTCGGCGACTACCTTCTTTGATATTTCCATCGACACCTTCCTTTCCATGTGAGCCGCGCCGCAGGCACCTAAAACGGCGCCCCGCAGCTTAGCTTCGCTGAACTTTTCCTCGTGGCCTTTTCTCTTTACAACAGTACTTGCCATAATTGTCATCCGAAGTTGATCGTTCCGTTGGATATCAGTATAAGCAGCCAGCCCATGGCAATAAGCATCACGCCTATGAAGAGGCGCATCGCACCCCTGTTATCTTCCTTCCACTTCTTGACGTCATAGAGCTTCTTGCCCGATGCCACGAGCAGCAATATCACAATCAACGGCGAGACGAATATTATATTGTAGAGCAGAAGCATCATCAGCGCAGTGAAGTCAAAATACTGGGACAGCATAGTAATGATGGCGAGATACGGAGCGCCGGTGCATGGCAACTCCACTGCAGAGACGAATGCACCCAGGAATATAACGCCTGGAATTGTCGCGTTGCTTGAGTAGTTATGCAGTTTCTTTGCAAGGAACGGCGGTATGGTGAGCGAGAGCCATTTCCCGTACCAGAAGTAATCCTTTATTTCCAGAAGACCGGCCAGAATGATGAATAGCCCGACTGCAATCGATATGTACTCGGTTAAGGCTAGCGGAATTGACGCAAAGAAGTACATGAGCCCCAAACCTGCAAGGAAATAAACCACAAGCACCGAGGATATGTATACGCCCCCGAGTAGCAGGAGCTTCCGCACGTCCTGCTTTGCCGAGACAAGCACGGAAAGCATGAGTATCAAAACGCCGATGGCGCAGGGATTGATCGAATCAATGAGTGCTGTCGTTATTACAACGCCCAGTGTAGGAAGATATGCTTCAACCGCCACGTACGTCACCTCTTTCAATGGCTATTCTATAGGTTTCGCATATTTTGTCAGTTGAATTCTTCTCCTCGCCAAATTCTATGATTATGCAGTCTCCTGGAGGAACGTTTATGTAGGGCGAGAGAACGTAATCCCCTGCATTATCGAGCTTGACCTGCTCGTATATGAATCCTGTCTTAGTTACAGTATTCGGGTTTGTTATCCTGTAAAGGAATGCCTGAAGCTTGCCTACCTTGCCGTTGCATGTCTGGCCATTGGTCATTTCAGAGTATCCGCCGTTAGTCTGGAGCATGAGATGATCATTGGTAAATTCGCTCCCTGTAAGTTCAAAGAAATGATGCAAACTTGCTTCGTTCTTGCGTATCAGCACGCCTTCAACGTGTATCCTGTCATCGCCATGCTCGTGTATCTCTGAGCTTCCAACCCTGTTTGACAATCCGGTAGGGTCTATCAGGTCAAGCTTTGTGCCGCAATTCCATATTTCGAAATCAGCATGCCAATGAACCGGCCCCCCGGTCTCGGAAATCATGTTAGTATAAACCGTGCCGCCTGCAAGATAAAGAGTTGTTCCGATTGCCGCCAAGATAAAGAACGCCATTAGCGTTTTTTTTGTCCCATCCTTCGCTTTCTTTCCGTAAAGCATGCTTATAGCAGTAAGGATTAACAATGCTGCAAGCCCTGCGATGCCGGCTAAGGCAAAATCAAACCGAACGAAGTTGCTTTTCGCTTCTTCATGCGAGAATGAAGCTGGAGCTAGGAGAATTATTGCCAAAAACAAGAAAATAGCGCTTTTCATCCATTAAAACCTTAACAAAATTCGCAGACGTTCTTCTTGGATTCTTCGCTTTGCTTCTTTGCCGCTTTCTTCTTTTCCGCCATTTTTAGCACCTCTCTATACATATCATAGCAGTGCTATAAATAATTTCCACTAACCCCGCAATAGCCCGTTCATGAAAGCAGACAAATATCGTGCTTTGCCCGTCTCTGGTCATGTGTTCCATGATCTGTCGTTATCTTGGATATTTTTAGAATATAGTCTAAAATCCCCCAAATTTTTCCCACATGTGGGATTTTAGAGCATTTCCGCTCCAGTAGTGAATAGATAATTATATAAATATCAAATCTACATAAAACAATAAATACTACTAAGAAG
>JACQID010000004.1 GCA_016198685.1 Candidatus Aenigmatarchaeota archaeon | reverse complement strand
TCATTTATAACAATACTGTCGTGACGAAGGGTGATGACACTAATTATGGCATCTATCTTTCTTTGTCTTCACGGAATAACGTGACGAATAACATTGTGAGCACGGTCGATACCGACGACTCGAATTACGGGATATACGTAGAAGGACTATCTACCGACAACGGTATCTATAATAACACTATCAGCACGAGCTCGGAATCCACAGATTCGGCAGGCCACGGCATCGCTGTATTGAGCTCAGGCGCATCTAATCCCAGCAATGGCGTTATCGAGAATAATACGATAAGGACTTATGGCTCAGCGGGGTATGGCATATACTTTTCCGGCGTAAGCTCAACGTCGAAGACGGCAGGGCATGCAGTGAAGGGTAACGTGATCACGTCATCGGGTTCTACCGGCTACGGTATCAGGCTTACAAGGCTTGGGCATTCAGCACTGACAAATAACACGATAAACACGTCAGGCTCGAGTGCGGCCGGATATTATCTTGACAATATATCGTCCACAAATATAACGAATTCAACAGTAAAGGCGGCCGGATATTATGCAATGTTCCTGACGGCAGTTCCTGCGCAGAATGCAATATACAATAACATATTGAACGGCAGCGACGGCGGGGTAGGCGTCAGCAGTGGCGACCTAAATGACTGGAACACAACGCTTACGGCAGGAACAAATATAGTAGGAGGATCCAATATAGGCGGCAATTATTACATCAACAACTCAATTTCTGCTGGATTCAGCGAGACATGCAGTGATTCTGATGCCGATTCAATATGCGACAGCTCTGTGACCCACAGGGCAAACAATATCGATTATCTTCCTCTTGCAAAAGTGGATGCCGCAGCGCCGATTGTGACACTGACTTTCCCGACCGACGGGAGCTATGTGGGAAGTAATGTCACATTCAATTTCACGGCGCTTGACGAAAACGGGATAAAAAATGCTACAATATACACGAATTTCACGGGTACATGGGCGGCAAATAATACCAATACCACGCCTGTAGTCAATGGGGGAAATTCGTCAATAAACGTTCCTGGGGTGCCGGATGGGTATTACATATGGAATGCATACGTATGCGATAATTCAACCATCGGCAACTGCGGGTTTGCAGGGGAGGATTTTGTAATTATAGTGGACACGTCGGGATTCACAATAAGCTTCAATTCGCCCACGGATAACGGCCAGTCAATAACTAATAGGGATCATAGCTACGTGAACGTCACGACTTCGCGGGTTGCAGACAGGGTATTCCTTGAATGGAATGGCGTGAATGAGACTATGACAGGCTCCGGAACGTCATGGCTCAGCAACAAGACCGATCTTGCCAATGCAAATTACACGTTCCGCGTATGGGCAAACGACACGAGCGGAAACGTTAATGTTTCAACGACAAGAACCGTTTACATAAACGTGACGCTTCTTGTTTCGGAATCGCTGTCGCCAAGCTCCGGCATAATAAGCGAGACGGTTGCGGTTTCCGGCAGGGTAACGCAGCAGAATGGCACATCGGCGCCTTACTCTGTCGTTCGTATCAACGCTACGGATTTTCTGCCTGCATGGTATTCGAATTCAAGCTCCGGCATAACACATGACTATAGGTTTCCTGTTGTCGTGGAATCAACAATTGCCGCAACTGACATGCCGGTATATATAACAGGCCAGAATCTCAAGGACTCGACTGCCGGCCTTGATCTCTCGTCTATCGACATAACTACGCTCGAAGTTATAGACCCGAACATGACAGGGACTGCAGAGGAGCAGAACGGCCACAAGCTGCCTTCGATTTTCAACGATCTTGACGGCGACAGCTTGTTCGGGCTTTCCGATTATATAACATTCAATATCACGCTCGGCGCAGGGCAGAAGAAACTGATATATCTTTACGATCCTTTGCTTTCGATAAACGTGACGCAGACATTGCTCCCGGACGGAACCGGAGGCACGGATTCATGGAGCCAGTTCCCTGACAGCGGCAACAAGTGGGATAAGATAACAGACGGCACTCCTGATGATGACAGCACATATGTCCATGCGAACACGGCCGTGCGACAGATTTTCAATCTTTCTGATTTCAACGGGAGCGGCGTCATAAACAGCATAACCGTTTATACCTATACGAGAGGCGAGAGCGGACAAGACCCGTTATTCTATATTCTTCTGAATATTTCCGGCACGGTTTACCAGAGCACAGGAATACAAACCGGTACAAGCGGCAGCTATTCCCTGAAATCATACGCATGGACGACCAATCCGGCAACAGGCGCGGCATGGCCATGGTCTGCAGTAAACGGCCTGCAAACAGGCCTTTTATGGGCAGGAGGCGCCGGTGAAAAAAGATATATCACGCAGATGTATGCTATCATAAGTTACAATATCACGCCTACCACATCTTTGAATAGCAGGGCGATAGAGCCTATGCCCAGCATCAATGATAGTGCCCATATATACGCGAATATAACGGATGTTTCAAGCAACATCACAATCGTGAATTTCACGGTCATATCGCCGACAGGCAGGAGCGTAGTCAGCGGCAGCGGCACCAATTACACGCGCGACATATGGAACTCCACGGATTTTGCCGTGAACGAAAGCGGCCAGTGGAACGTCACTGTATGGGCAACGAGCTATCTTGGCGCAACAAACGCGAGCAATTTCACGTTCCTTGCAGGCGTGAAAAAAAGCGTTTATCCGAGAGAAACGAGCACAGTAGGGACTATTGCAGTCCTTGCGAACTCGAACGGAAACTATAATGCAAGCTTCACTATGCCCAGCGTTGACGGGACTTATGCCATTCCCGTGAATGCGACGTATGGGGTGCAGTCCGGGCAAAACACAACAAGCATCGTGATTACAGACCCGAATAAAATAATACTGACGTCCCCAAACTTTGACAAAACGGCAGGAACGGTAGGCGCAAGGCTCGTCTTTCATATAGGCCCGACAAAGAGCAACAACACCATTGTTGCAGAAGATCGTTATACTGCAGCAGAAAGCGGCGGGATAACCGTAAGCCTTGTTTCTGCTGACGGCACGGTAGGCACGAGGGTCAACAAGGGCTTCACGTCATCCGACATGGCTCTGGAAATCCGCGAGACGCGGGATAATAAAATAATACTTGCTTTTGTCAACGGAACGAACGCGACCATACTCGGCAAGCTGGATTCATTCGGCGAAGGGAAGGCGCCCCCAAGAGCGTTGGGCGCCTGGAATTATCATATCCCAGCACAATTCCCATTATACATGCAGCTTGCATACGATGATGTGGACATAATTGATGGCACAAGAATACCGGCATCGGCGGCGGAGCTTTTGATATCCAACGAAGGGAAGAACTCAAGGGGGCTGCCTGAAATATCGCTGAGGGTAATCTGAATGAAAGGGCAGGATCCGCTTCTTGGCCATGTAATTTCCACCGCCTTCTCGGCTGCGATGATAATTGCCGTAATAGCAATAACGGTGCATCTCAAAGAGACGCACCAGGAATTCATAGGCGGGATGGAAGCGGATGAGGTGTGCTCCATGATAAGGTCTTCGGCGGGCAAGTTCGTCTTTGAGGCCAATTATCTTTCGCCCAACAATACGGCGAGCGGCAGGGTATACGTGAACCTGCCTAAAGCCATAGGCGGCGAGCCTTACAGGATAAGGTTCATAGGGAGGAATGCAAGCATCGAATCCGGCATTGTCAATACAACCTGCGTAATCGGATACAATGCAACGTATCTTGGATCGGTTGCCGGCGGGAGGGCAAAGATGGAAGTTTCAAGAACAGCGCAGGGAAGCATGGTTGTGGAGATGGCAAGCGCATGAAAGGAGTGAGCCAGATAGACTACGTCATAGGGCTTGTGATATTCATAGCCGTGGTAGGCACTACAGTATCCCTGACTATGGATTATTTTCTTGGCGTATCGGATACGGCAAGGCTTATCGTGCTAAGAAGCGATGCCATGAACTTGCTGGATTCCCTGGAAAAGCCTGCTGAACCCAGAATCTGGAATACTGGTCCTGACATTCTTGGGATAGGAGGGAAGGCATACAGGCTGACAGTACTCCTGAACAATACAGCTTCCAACTACTTCAATCCAGGTGTCAGCGCAGCGCAACTCGATGCGGAACTTGTCAGCATCGATTATGCTTCGCTTGGGATGTCGGGTATAGACGTAAATTCTACCGCAATTTACAATGAATCCGGAGGCCCTGTAAGCTACAGCATTGCCGGCACAAACATAACTTTCTCGACTCCGGCGAGCGCAAACGAGGCCAGATGGTTCACCATATATTTTGATGACAACAGCAATTTCTCAAACAGGTCATCCGCAGTAAGCGGCAACAACAACGTTTCCGAAAGGATATATTATGCCGAAGAGATAAACCTCTTGGAATACCAGCAAATACAAAGGCTGCAGAATTCCCAGTACTCGGATGTCAGGAATTCTACAGGCTCAAAAAGTGATTACATGATAGAAATAGTGAACGCTCAGACGAATTCTACATATATATCGTTTGGAAACAGTGCGCCGACAAGAGGCACTGTTGTTTCTCTTGAAAGGCCGGTAATGTTCCAGAATTCGACGGCTGCAGTCATGAAGGGAAGGCTCATAGTCAAAACGTGGTAATGATGAAAGGCTACATATACACACTGGAAGTTTTGATGACGATATCGATTATAGCCGTGACGGCAGTATTTCTCTTCGGAAGCAACCCTGAAAAGCCGCAGTTAGGCGCAAGCCTCATGAAGGAGCGTTCTTTCAGCGCGCTGAAATACATGGATAACGCAGGCATCCTGAAAGTTCAGGTTGCAAACGGCACAGAAAGCGCCATAGAAGGCGAGATTGCGGCTATTTTGCCGGTAAATTACCTGTTCGATGCTGAGATATGCACTTATGAGTGCAATACCGCAAACGTTCCGGACAACAGGAGCGTGATTGCCGTGAGTTATTATGTCTCGGTTTACAGGGACGATTTCCTGGGCAGGAAGGTGAAAATGTGGACGTGGACTCCGTGAATCCAAAAGGCCAGATGTTTATAATCGCAGGAATAATACTCATTATGATGCTGTTTTCGCTTTCTGCGTTATTGTCAATATATAATACCGGCCAGGAGAAGGTTAATCTGGAAAGCGTGGCTATTCAACTGACAGCAGAAAATCTTATGAGAGAATACAAGAACATAGCAGGGCTGGCAACGGTGAAAGAGAATGTCAATGCAAGTGCCATGGCGTATTTTTCAAACTTTTCCGACCTTGTCCGGCATGACGCAGACGCAAAAATACTTTACTCCTTTGCCTTTTCAAACGGCACATCGCAAAAATTCTGGGTTATCACAGGCAACTATCTTGACGACTCCATCAACCTTACGATATACGCAACGGATTCGACTCCATCAAGCGTCTTCATAGGGGTAATTCAGGACAAAACGAACGTTACAAGGGAGTTTTCAAGGACAACGAACGTTCCGATAAATATAACATTGAACTATACTGACAGCACGGGTTCCAGAGCCGAAAGGTTCGTGCTCAATGCGTCGTCTTTAAACTCAGCGGCGGCCTTATTTGACATAAGAATTGAGACTCCCGAAGGATTTGCAAGGATCAAAGAAACATACAACAGAAGCTGGTAATGATGAGCACTATACTTTCGTTTGCTGCGGTTACCATGATATTCATAGCAGCCAGTACTGTAGTTCTTAACGTAGCGGATGGCGTCATCAGCTCCGGCACTTCAACGGCCAAGATTAGAGACACCGAGAACCTGATGAAAACGCTTGACTCGGCGATAAAGCAGGTGGTTTTGGAGGGCTCTGGGGCAAAAAGGCAGGTATCAATCAAGTCCCAGGCAATAATAGATATAATTCCGCAGGAGAATTCTCTGGTTGCGGAGATAGAGACAAAAGGGCTGACTGATTATTTCTCCGTCACAACAGAGGGGAACGTCAAAAAAATATCCGGCTCGGATGTCGATTGCATTGATTCGGGCGATCTTGTCATGGAAAACAGCCTAATCAAGGCGACGTTTGCAAGAATAGGATCGCAGGCTTCCCATGCCGTTCTGAACACAAGCAGGATCTTCAAGTCCGTGCTGATAAAGCCGGCAACGAACATGACGATAGCGGATTCTGCCATAGAAATAGACGGAAGCGTCCTAAGCATCAACGGGACAGGGTATACGGAGATATTGAATCCGGGAAGCAGCCTCTCTTCATGTTCTGTGCATCTTTACATGAACGGGACTTATGAGTATGACGGCTACTATACGCTTTATGCAGGCACGGATTTTCTTGTCTTTGAAGCGAGAAACGTCGGAAAGAAGTGACGGAAAGAAATATATATGATTAGTGCCAGATATATGAAGGCGTTTGCATGAATTCAAGGTTCATAATTACAATATTTGCTGTATTCGTCGTGCTCTTTTCCGTTGTAGTTGCCGCCCCGCCCAATAATCTTTCTGTTTATCATACGGCAGATCAGGTAATTGCAGGCAGGTTTCCGGAAAATTATTCAATCAATGGTACGTTGAATGTCACGCCCAGTACTACAAACGGGACTAACTTCTTCATAACGTCCGGCGGACTTGTCGGGATAAATACCAGTGCTCCAGGGAATGTCTTTCACGTAAAAAGCAATGACATTGATTTTTTTATCGGTGGGGGGAGATTAGGAATTGGGACGATAGTACCTGAAACGTCTTTGCACGTGAATGCCACTTCCGGGACAGTTGCTAAGTTCCTTGGTAATTCGGGCAACACTAACATAAGAGTAAGCGCACCCACAACTTCAGCGAGTTCATTGGAGTTAGTGGGGGGAGATGCTCTAGGCAACGGATGGGCGATAGCCAGAGTTGCTAGTACATACGACCTGGACTTTAGAAACGGCGGAGGCGCGGGTGGAAATACACTATATATTCTAAAATCAAACAGCTACATAGGGATAGGCGGAAGTTCGCCTTATCGGCAGTTGCAGGTTAACAGTACAGGTGGAGGCTCTTTTGAAACTAATGAATCTGCTTATCTTGCCGTTTCATCCGGAAGCGTAGGTATCGGTACAACCAACGCAACAAGCCTTCTTCAATTGGGAGGAGCTTCGCCTATATTGACAATAAACAATACAGCTTCTGGCGGTGCGTTTTACCGTTTCGCGGTAGGTTCACTCACTCCATCAGACCTTGCCATCCAGATGAACGGAACCACAAGGATGTACGTTGCGCCTGACGGAAAAGTAGGCATAGGAACAACAATACCTAATGAGAAACTCTCAATCAATGGAACTGTAACTGTAATAAATTCAACCACCGGAACATCCGGCAGGATTTACCATAACGGCACTCATCTTATACTGCAGGGTTAAGATGCAGGATGGCGGATATGCATGAAAATACAAGCATACTTTTGGACAGCGTTGATTTCACTACTGGCAATTTCGGTTTCCAATTCAGCTTTCTTTTCCGAGAGCTTAGGGCCGTCAAATTCCTCTCTTAAACTCTACATCAATTTTTCTGCCGTCAACAGGACAGCCGTGACAGATTTTTCTTCATTTGGCAACAACGGAACGTTTGCAGGCGGCACGTTCAATGACGGCGTTGTTAACGGAGCTTCGTGGAACGCTTCTGGCAAGTATGGCAGCGCGCTGAGCTTCGACGGAGTGGACGATTATGCATCCATAAAAAACAACAGCATGGTATTCGAGAGAGATAATCCCTTCGCAGTAACCGCATGGATATATTCGTATGGTTCGGATAATACGCAGGGAATCGTTACAAAAATAGACGGAAACTCGCCGTTTGCGGGATGGGGATTAATAATCTTCAGTGGACAGGAGAACACACTTAATTTTGCGTTGGTTAACACGAATAATGCCAACGAAATCAAAGTGAACTCGACAATTCCGGTGCCAAAAAACGAGTGGGTGCATGTAGCGGCAACTTATGACGGTTCAAGCAACGCGGGCGGTGCAACATTATATATCAATGGGATAAACCGCACGGCAGTATTCAAAAATACCCTATCAGGTTCTATATATAACAATATACAGGAATCTATAGGTTCTTATGGCGGGCAAAACAGATTTTTCAACGGGTCGATAGACAATGTCCGGATATTCAACCGCTCACTAACGGGCGAAGAAATCAACCAGACCATGCTCTCGGAACGCCCCCCGGCGATTTCCGGCCTTCTGAGTTCATGGGATTTTGATGAGGCTTCCGGCTCCCGGGTCTACGACGAGAACAACATAAGATGGACGCCTTACTCCAAGGGAATGTACTTTAGCGGACTGAATTATTCACTGTCTTTCAGCGCGGCTTCATTCAACGAGAGCAACGGAAGCATGAGCCTGTGGATGAACCCCATAAACACAACATTCCCTGCAGAACAGATTCTGCTGGGAAATCCAAGCATTACAAGCGGGCTTGCCGGCTGGTGGCCGATGAACGGGAGCGCCGATGACCAGAGCGGCAACGGAAATCACGGCGTCGCGCAGAATTCGCCGCTATGGAACGCGTCAGGGAGGTTCGGGTACGGGGTCACGTTGAGCGCTGTGGAGACGCAATCCGTGCAGCTCCCGCAATTCATGCCTGCAAACGGCTACAGCTTTTCGTTTTGGACAAAAATCAACCCGGCAATTTCCAATTCGCGCGGCTTCATGATTTCAGCGACCAACAACGATAGCGGAGGCTGGATAGCATATGGCGCAGGCAAAGGCGGACAGGGATGCGGCGCCGGGTTCGGGCTGGAGGACTTCGTGTTCACGGTGCAGCAGAAAGGGCAGAACCAATTCCCGTGCTGGGGGGTCCAGGGCATACTGAACAACAGCAACTGGCATCACATAGTCGTTGTCAGGAATGCGACCATAGGCACGGTCAATGATGTTGTCTTCTACATAGACGGCGTATTTCGCAACGCGACAAACTACACGGCAAGCGGATATACGTCGGGGTTCACGCAAACATACAACACGGCTTTCAACACGTCAATAAACGGAAGAAACCGCGTAACTGGGCCCGATACGCTGATGAACTTCACCATAGACGATGTGCGGTTCTACAATCGTGCCCTTGGAGGGGCGGAGGCTCTTGCTCTGAACAACACAGGCGCGGGCCTGCGGTTGCAAGCGGGAGAGCTGATATTCGATACCGGGGACTCGTACATCGATTACAACATCACGGCGTGGAGCGGATGGCATCACGTCGTTGCGGCATACAACGACACGGGTGCCTTGATGTTCGCGGACGGAATAGAGATAAACAGGACAAATAACAGGAGCTCATTCGTATTTCCATCGGAGTCCTACGCTGGCGGAATGCCGTCTTCAGGTTTCAACGGCACTATAGATGAAGCCAGAATATATTCTGCCATGCTTACGGAGTCCGAAATTAAGCAGCTTTATTCATGCGCTTTCCCCATGGCTCCATCGAGAATCTGGGATGTAACTGGCACTTGCAACGTTGTAAGCGAGAATTTGCTGAACTCTGGAATTAATCTCACAATTAGAAGAAATGGCAACCTCACGTTGTCCTCTACAAATCTGACCGTCAACCGCACGGCGATTGAGTCCGGCAGCAGAATTGCAATAGATGTGCTTTCGTCATTGATAAATATGAAACAGGCTTAGACTCTTAAACATTAGAAGTCCCTATTAAAGATGGAACCAAGAAAGACAGTATTGCAAAAAAGGGAACTGCTTTACATAATTCTTATAATCGGGCTTTCAGTTATCATAATAAATTTCACCCAAGCGTCTCATCCTCAAGCCGCTCTGGAAGCGAAAAAACTATATGAGATACGCGCTGGAGACACAGAAATACTAAAAACCGAAGAAATAAGCGGCCTCTACGAGGTCAGCTTGGTCTTTTCTGATGACGAAGGAAGGCGAACGCTCCAGGATGTTTATGTAACTAAGGATGGACAATTTATCCTCGCAGCCGGCAGCATGGTAATTCTGGAAGATTTGAAAAAAAACTTGATAAGAGAGAGAACCTATGCCCATTGCCTTGAAGACGCGAAAGTAGTCATATTCGGCAGTTCATCTGACGAAAAATCCCTTCTCCAGCTTCAGGCTCTTGGAATAACGAGCTTTGCATCAAAGGTATTCTTTGATTGCTCACAAAATGCTGACATATGCCGGCAAGTTGGCATATCTTCATTACCGACAACGGTTATAGGGTCAGAAACATATCTTGGCGTACAAAGCCAAGCTTTGATTGAAGAAAAGGCAGGCTGTGCATTTGGATAATCGCAGTTCTCTGAACAAATATATACGATCAGATGCAATATACTCTCGATATAAATGTCACTTTCAGCCGAAGGGCGCCTGAATCTTTTCAAAACGCTAATGATGTTCCTCTTCTTCATATCATTTTCTCATGCCGAACTTTCCTGCACCGTCGTCAATACGGGCAGCTGTTCGGGCACTGTAGTCGCAGGCATTTCGGATACTTCAAACGCCCATGCTGATTCATCAGGGTCGTACCCTAAAGTCCTATGCTGCACAGAGCAGTATTCAGGAACGTTAGGAACCAGCTGCGCTATAGACCATGAAAGGAACGTCACGCTTTTCAAGCTCTCGGCTTCCACAAACGCGCATGCAGAGCTTAACAATCAGACAAACTATAATACTAACGTTTGCTTGAGTTATACCGGCAATATATCCATGGGATACGCTTCCTCTTGCGATGCTTATGATACATGCGTAGCCTCGATTTCCGGCAATACAAACGGTCATGTAGGCAACTGCGATGCCTATGCTACAAAAATCTGCGCTACAACTAAAAATCTGACTCTTCGGGTCACCCAAGGACAAGGGGCATTGGCCGCATCGGCTTCGTATGCACCGATAAACATAACGGTGAACTTTTATGATGAAGGAATGAGAATCTTCCCTTCAGGGGTTTCTGGAATCATATGGGTTGAGAAATCGCCAGGTGTATGGGATGATGGCCATGCCTGCACTACAGATGCAAACGGCAATTGTTCGGTGTCTTTTCTCCCTGACTGTACATATTCCGGAGGAATGCGCAACGTAAGAGGCGGGCCTTGGGCAGACTCATTTTACCGAGACAAGAATTCATCGTCCGTGAACATAACGCTTGACATTGAAGCGCGATGCGCAGACACTATCACTTTTTCGATAGAGGCTAACCTTAACGGCAACGGAGGTGATACCGTAAGCGTGGACGGCAGGGGCGCAGGTTTCTATAACCCGCCCGGACTTTCCAGGCGTTATGCCTGCATACAGGACACTTCAATAGCCGGAAGCCCGGTTCTGGCGATGATATATGCAGGGGATGCACTGAAATACATAAACGTCACGTCTGGATCTTCATTCGTGCTGAAAATGTCCCAATTCCAGACAGGCAATAAGTTCATACTGGGAGTGACTGACGGCGGATGCGGAAGAATAAGCGACAGGTCGCCTGACATAGAATCAGGAAGCCTGGCTGCCATTTCGGATTTCATTGCGACTGCTGCAAATAACATACAGATAGCGCTCTCATATCCCGGCATAGACATAGTAGGAGAATTCTCAAAGGCCGGAACGTTCACTGTCACGCTGCAGAAGAATCAGACAAATGTTACGCAGATAATAGCGAGGGATTAAGCGATGAAAGGAATAATACAGGAAGCCGTATTGGTTGCTGTGGTCATAACATCGTCCTTGATAGTCATAAACCTGATTAACCCGACATTGGAAACGTCGTCAGACATCCAGAAATTCAACCGGGCGAAAGAAACGATGCAGGTTCTTGACGGGATAATCAAGGAACTCATGCTTGAAAGCAGCGGCGCTTCAAGAAGCGTCAGGATAATATCGGATTTCGGAACATTCACCGTTTCAGGCAGGGACGACAGGATATTATTCGATATCCCTGCCGGAGTGGAAATCATGGAGCCTGGCACTTCAAGGCGCGAAGGCAATCTTGTTATAACATCCGGCAAATCCCTGAACGCTTACGAGGACGACGTTGATTCTGACGGCAATCTGGATTTGGTATTGGAAAATGATGCAGTAAAATTTGCTGTAAAGAAGATAGGCACTGAAACATCTTTTTCAAGCATCAATACGACAACCTTCATAACATTGATACGAAACAAGATAAGAAGCGTTAGCATGACGCCTACGAGTGGCGTCTATATAGGAGATAGTCTTACATCGTCCTACGGAACAGGGTATACCCAGCTTTCACAACACGGAACCCATCTTGCCAGTTCTTCAATAAAGGCATTTGTCAGCGCAACATCCGGCCAGCAATATGAAGTCATTTTTACGCTAAGATCGTCGACAGATTTTGTTGAAATACAGATAAACAGGATTAGATAAATTTTTGCTCAAAAAAACTTTATATATGACTTCTTACCATGTGATACTATGAAAGGAATATCGCCGCTCCTTGCCTCGATAATGCTTATTGCAATTGTAGTTACAGTTGCATCGTTAACTTCCGGGTGGGTTACATCCACAGTGCGAAGCGCAGCCGCATCAACGACAAACAAGACAGAGACAAGCCTTGATTGCTCCGGAGCTTCCATATCCATCGATAATATCTACATAGTAGGAAATGCAAGCGCTTCGGCAAGAGTGGTCGTTAGAAACAACGGACAAAGCGACGGAATGACAATTCAGAGCGCCCAGATATACAACACTACAGGAAATAATTTTACGGCAAATAATACACCTCTGACAAGCCTTAATGTAGGAACCATAGCTACGCTTACATTCTTCCCGGTCAACCTGAGCACGTGCCCCAACGCTTTCTCGGAATTGAGAGTTACAACGAGCTGCGGCGGCATATCCGACGTTTTCAATGATCGTCCTAGATGTCTCTGAGGAAATTCTATGAAAAATAATCCAGATACTTTCAGGGCGAGCCGCAAGGGCATATCGCCGTTGATAGCCGCAGTTCTTTTGGTCGCATTCACTATGAGCATAGCAGGTCTTATGGCCGCATGGGCTACTACTTTCACGCAAACAAGATTGCAGAGTCTTGACTGTGCCAATGCCATGGACATATCGCAGCTTACTTTTGCGGATGAAAACGTTACAATAAGGATAAGGAATATAGATAGCACGAGCGACATATCCAATATGACAATATCGATTATCTTTAATGACGCAAACGCCACCCTCAACAGAGAAGCAGTGCCTGTGACATTGCCTTTTGAAGAGACGCAGGCAAACTATAAAACAAAGGTAGAGCTTAGTGCACCTAATCCCCTTTCTGCGGGCGCGGCTGCGAGCATGAAAATAAACCTATTTTCAAGCCTGAAGCCGAAGAATATAGAAGTCAATTCCTTGAATTGCAAGCAGCCTGTCCTGCGCAATTTCTAAACGGATTTAATCTTTCCCTTTGAGTATTTCTTATGACATCAGTCGAGATAACGTTTTTGGGGACGACAGCAGGAGTGCCAACCAAATACAGGAATCACGCTGCAGTGCATCTTACTTACAGAAGCCAGGAAGAAGCTTCCATGCTTTTCGACTGTGGTGAAGGCACCCAAAGGCAAATGCTTCTCGCAGGCTTGAACTTTATGAACATAGAAGGCATATTCATAAGCCACTGGCATGCCGATCATTTTGCCGGAATTCTGGGTCTTGTTGAGACCATGAATCTTGAGGGAAGGAAGAAGCCGCTTAGGATTTACGGGCCGGAGGCCGAGAAGTTTGTGCCGATGCTTGAGGAATTGGGTTACAGCACCAAAGATTTTGGGTTAATCCCTGTTAATGCGGAGTTTGAAGGATCGGAGCCGCAACTTCTCCTGGAAAATGCGGAGTTCCGTGTCATTTCAATGCCAATGAAACATGGCATACCCGCAGTAGCATACGCATTTGTTGAAAATGATCGTACCAATATAGACAAGACAAAGGCAGCGGCTCTTGGTTTGCCGGACAAAGGACCGATTTTCAAGGAGATCAAAGAAAAGGGTTTGGCGACATACAAAGGAAAGAAAATAGCTCTTGAGGACGTTTCTGTCAAAATACCCGGCAAAAAAATCGTATATACAGGAGATACGATGCCCAACAGGAATACAGTCGCATTATCTGCTAATGCAAACCTTCTCATACATGATTGTACCTTCTTTGAGGACGTAACTGATATGACAGGCTACAAGCATGCCAGGATAGATCAAGTCGCTTCTGTAGCAAAAGAAGCGTGCGCCAAGCGGACAATACTGACTCATATAAGCAGAAGATACCAGAGTCCGAAGGACCTTGAAGCTGCAGCAAAGAAATACGGAATGGAAATAGCCCATGATTTTATGAAAATATCACTTGAATAGCGATTATTTTTATATATTGGCACTCCCAATTATCTGCATGCTTTTTGATTTCGCATTTTTGGCTGTCTCGGTCGCATTCCTTGTTAAATTCAGCAATATGACCATAGATAATGCTGAAAATTTGTCAAAAATTGTGCGCATAGGACAAGCAGCCATAGGCTTCATATTCATTGCAATTTCCACGTCGCTCCCCGAATTGATGATAGGCATTATATCATCGCTCAAAGGTGAAGGCATTCTGAGCGTTGGAAACTTGTTCGGCGCCAATATAGCCAACATTACTATCGTATTTGGCGTAATGTCATTATTGGGATTCAAAATGGCGGAGAAATACCGCAAACAGATACGATATGCGGTCATATTGACGTCAATGGTCGCTTTCATCATGATCGTGGCAGGAACCTTGAGCCTCATATTCGGCATGTTCTGCCTCTCATTATTCTATATTTTTTCGGAAGGCATAATAGGGCGGGGCCTGAAAAGCATAGGATCAGGTCGTGATCATGCAGCGCATCTTCTGAAGCATGCATCTTGCATTCTTGTTTCCATCATAGGAGTCATCATAAGCGCGCATTTTGTGACCAACTCGGCAATTGCGCTTGCCATGAAGCTTGGGGTAGCTGAAAGTCTTGTTGCAGCGACCATACTTTCTATGGGAACAACGCTGCCAGAACTCAGCATAAGCGCGAGCGCCGTCAGAAGAGGCGATATAGGCCTTGCCGTAGGCAACGTTGTCGGCTCCCTCGTCGCCAATCTCACTTTCATACTCGGTACAATAAGCATACTCGGAAACATTGCATTGACAAGAACTGAAATATCCATAGCCGCTGCGCTTATGGGCTTCAATATCCTTTTCATGCTGCTAACGAACAACAAAAAGTTCGGGTACCGTGAAGCGGCAATATTGTTTTCATCATATGGCGTTTTTCTTTTTATAATCCTGATTCTCGGATGGTAAGCCTGACCACTACAGACGCGCGTTTATTTCATCATTTAGCTCTCTTAGAAACGCTTGCATGAATCTATGGCGTTTCTCTGCAATCTCTTTGGCCGTTTCAGTATGCATTTTTTCCTTTAGAAGCAGCAATTTTTTGTAAAAATGATCTATGGAATATTGCCCATCATCCGCTTCCCTGTTCTCTGCTCGAGGATCGTCAATGTCATAAAATTTTCTTCGTAATTCTCCTCCCACGGCAAAACAGCGCGCAATTCCTATCGCGCCGATTGCATCCAGCCTGTCCGCATCCTGCAATATCTTGGCTTCAATAGTTTCCGGTTTCATGCCCTTAGAAAAGCTATGAATCGCTATGCTGTGAACTATTTTCTCGATTTTATGTTCAGGGTAGCTGTATTTTTGCAATATTCGTGATGCCATGGAAGCGCTTTTGTCCGCTGACAATCGCCGTTTCTCCGGAGTGGATTTGTCTTGTTTAGTTATATCATGCAGTATGACTGCGGGAATAAGGATTTCCATGTCTGCGTTTTCTTTTTTGCCTATTGCTTCTGCAATGGACAGAACCCTGAGAATATGCGAGAAATCGTGGGCCGGATCGTTGTTTTCCATTAGACCTTTTGCTTCTGCAAGAAGCATCTTTTCTTCCACGTTAGGTCCCTTCGTTCCATGAAGAAAGGTATCTCTCCTGTTCAGGCGTGAGAGTATCTGTCTTAACCCCAAGTGCTTGAAGCTTCATTACCGCTACCATGTCATCTATGTTCTTAGGTATGCGGTGAACGCCGGCTTCAAGCTTACTTTCATTTATATATTTTGCAGCTAATGCCTGCAATGAGAATGATTGGTCCATTACTTCAGATGGATGGCCTTCGGCGCAGGCAAGATTCACAAGCCTGCCTTCGCCTAGCAAATACAGTTTCTTTCCGTTTATGATAAACTCTTCCAGGCCATGCTTGAGAGTTCTCGCAGATGCCAATTCTCTCAGTTTTTTGACATCTATCTCCACGTCAAAATGCCCAGCATTGGATATTATAGCCCCGTCTTTCATGCCGCGCAGATGGCGCTCAACTATCACATCTTTGCAGCCCGTGACTGTAACAAATATGTCTCCAAGCATACAAGCCTCATCCATTGACATGACCTCATGCCCGTCATAATAGGCGGCAAGCGCCTTGACAGGATCGACTTCGGTGACAATGACGTGCGCACCCATGCCTTTTGCCATTGCAGCGACACCGCTTCCGCAGTGTCCATAGCCGGCTACAACAAATGTCTTGCCCGCCAGAAGTATGTTTGTTGAACGGATTATGCCATCAAGAGAGCTTTGCCCTGTTCCGTAATAATTATCAAACATATTCTTGCATCTGGCATCATTGACAGCTATTACCGGAAATTTCAGCTTTCCTTCATTGTGCATGGCCCTGAAGCGTATGACACCTGTTGTTGTCTCTTCTGTGCCGCCTCTTACAATGGCAAGAAGCTCTTTTCTCTTGGTATGTATCTGTGTTATCAGGTCTGCGCCGTCATCCATGGTTATATCAGGCCGGGTGTCAAGGACCGAATTCAGGTTCTTGTAATATTCTTCATTGTCAATTCCGTGCGCTGCAAAAACCTCTATGCCTTCAGAGGCAAGGCCGGCTGCAACATCATCCTGCGTGGAGAGTGGGTTGGAGCCGCAGAGGGCTACTTTAGCGCCGCCTGCTTTCAAAGTTTTCATGAGAACTGCCGTTTCCTTGGTCACATGAAGACATGCTCCTATCTTAATATCCTTGAATGGCAAGGTTTTCTGGAAATCCTCGCGTATTTTCATGAGTACAGGCATCCTGGATTCTGCCCATGTTATTTTCTTTTTGCCTTCTTCTGCAAGCGACACGTTTTTTACCGAACTCATCCTACTACTATCCTGTATATGTATTAATTTCTTTTTCGCCGTATTTTTGCATGGCCGATATCGTTTCTATACTTTCAAAGGAAACGGCGTATACTCACCCGGTCTCCAAAATCAAGGTTGTAGAAACGCACGTTTCCTGGGTTTTCCTGACAGGGAAATACGCCTACAAAGTCAAGAAGCCTGTGAACTTCGGGTTCCTCGATTATTCGACTCTTGAAAGAAGAAAGCGTTTTTGCGAGGAAGAACTTAGAATTAATTCAAGATTTTCGGATATGTATGTTGATGTCGTGCCCGTAGGCAGCGAAGGCATAGGCAAAGGCGAAATTGTAGATTATGCGGTCAAAATGCTTCAGATGCCGGAAGAGTCGATAATGACAGGCATGTTGGCCGATGGAAAAATAACCGGGACAGTAATGGAAAAAATAGCAGACATCATAACAGCTTTCCATAAGCGAAATATTGCTGATAAGAGAGATTCTTTAACTGGCATAAAGTTGAACTGGGAAGAGAATTTTCTCCAGACAAAAGATGCGTTAAATGCTGAAAGTCTTGGTTATATTAAAGCTCGCATCGAGCGATTCCTACATGACAATGAAATGCTTCTGAAGTCAAGAGCAGCCATACGGTGCCATGGCGACCTGCATTCAGGCAATATCTTCATAGTTGAAGGAACGCCCTACATATTTGATGCCATAGAATTCAACGACAGGATAGCTTTCTGCGATCCTGTTTTGGATATAGCTTTCATGGCCATGGATCTTGAGTTCCATGGAAGAAAGGATCTTGCGGACATATTCATTTCTTCGTGCCAGCAGGAGATCTCAACAGGTCTCCTGACTTTTTACAAATGTTACCGCGCCTATGTGAGAGGAAAAATAGCGGTCTTTTCAAAAAAACCAGAAGAAGCGGCGAAATATTTCCTGTTGGCGGAAAGCTACGCGAAAATACTATAAATTTTTTCCTTCACTTCAGCCTTCGGCAAATCAGTGTTGACGGTGAGGTGTTTTTCTTTTATTGGTTCAAACTCCTCTTTTATTTTAAGATAAACATTATAATCCGCATCGCTGAGCGGCCGTTTTCCTGACAGCCTTTTATTTGCAGTGTTTTTGTTGCAGGCAGTTCTTAGGATGACTGCGTCTTTTGACAAGGAAAGCGCCTGTTTTCGGAGGCTTTCACGAGGAAACACCGCGTCAAGCACCACGTTTCCTTCGGCGAGCTTTTCCGTTGCCAAGCGAAACATCTCTTCGTATACCTTAGTTTTCTCTTCTTCGGTATATGCAGGGCGAGGAAAAAGCGTTTTTCTTATCGCATCGGTTCTCAGCAGAGCGGCGCCCAGTTTTTCGGCAACGATTTCGGCGACAAAGCTTTTTCCGGTGCCTGGGAGGCCGCAGACGATGACTAACATAAACATGACCAGAACAAAGGCATCACTTCTTTATTTCCCTTATTTTGTTCTTCTTGAGCCATTCCACGTATTGGTCTATGAATTTCATGCGCTCCTCAAAGTTGCGCTGCTTCCATTTTTCCATTTCTTTCATGTCTATTTTTGGGATTTTCATGTGAGATACCTCCTGAAGTTCTCTTTATGTTTCAATTCGTTTAGTAAACTTTCCAATAAATTATTGTCCAACGAACTTTTAAAAATCCCGTAAATGTGTTTGGCATCTTCCAAATCTTTTTCGCTCCCTAAGAAGAGCTTGAATGCTATTTGAGTTTCTATAGGAGATATGCATATTTCATTTTTATCTATTATACAGTTCTGGCGATTATCCAAAACCCACGTCTCCAATTTCATCGAAGGAAATTTTATCTCCATGTTAGGTATATACTTTTTTGGCCTAGAAAATCGCAGGGCGACGTTTTGTGATATATAGCCTGCATATGCCTCTCCTTGTTGGTCGTATTAAGGCATTCAAAGCTATTATCCAACTTGTTCCATAATGCCGAAAATTTATCGGAATCTATGGCCTCTGTTATAACGTCAACATCTTCAGAGGACCTGCTTCTTCCGAATAGTATAGCAACGTATCCTGAAATAATAACATAGCGTATTCCAGATTGCTTTAACAATTGGCAAAAATCAATGACAAATTCATCCAACGGTGTTTTTTCCCGCTCTAATTCTATGCCGGCAAATTTTAGTTTCATAATAAACGATTATGTTCAATGTTTAAATATCGGTTTTGCACCTATAGTCCGGTATTTAAATTCCGGCATGCAGTAAAGAGAAGTGATTAAGATGGGTGAATGCCTTTGGATTGACGGATTCGGAGAACAAGGTACTCTTATTGATATCTGTCAATCATAGTCTTTGGTGTCTGCCAGAAGGAAATAATTTCTACAACAAGGCTTTCGCCTAGAGCGGTCAAATACGCAATCAAATCGCTTCTCAGTCGTGGCTATGTTTCTTCCTGCATTTTCTTCTCCGATCGGAGGAAAAGGGTTTATTTTGTCGAGAGGGAAGCTGATGCGATATGACTGATGTACTGGATAGAATTAAGGACGAAGGCAGGAGACTTAGCGAATTGCACGCCCAAAGAAATATATATGGTGATTTTTACGACCCTTTCAAATATTTTAACTTTCAACCTGATGGTGCGAGGGATATCACAATATTCGATTCGGTAACGCCTATACGAAGAAATATTATGCACGCAAGACAGTTAGAAGCTGTCAGGAAACAAGATACAACGACCGTCATTTCTGGCATGTGTATTCTGCCGCGGTCAAGGCAAAGCCCCCCTTATAACGATTTGCCAAGCATGCAACTTGTGCAAAATATAAGAATTCATCAAGATTTCGATGCCAATACAAAAGATCATTTTGGAAATAGTAGAAATCTCGTTGTAGTACCAAGCAGAGAATATAGACATATTACAGGCAGCAGATACAATATGAGTAATAACTCGTTTAATGGAGAATTTGATGCCTTACTTGAGCGGCTTTATGTTTTGGCAGGCGACATTCCTAATAATCTTATACTGGATACGGAAAATAAAAACAAAGAGCTTGGTGAAATAAAAGACGTGCTAAGAAACAAGAGGGAAGTAAAAAGGCGTTTAGGCCATTATGATGGGCGATCTATATATGAAAGAGTAAGCACTTTAGGGGTGCCGCCCGAAGTTATACAAGAAGCTATACTTGACACGGCAGCAACCATATACTATCCTATCGCTTTTGGCAGAAGCCAAAACGTTATTGTTCTTGGCAGCTTTAATGAAATGCAGACTACCGAAATTATAAGAAATTCATGTATGCCCCACGCTGAAGATGTAAATTTGGTACCCTTTGTATATCTTCCTGATATAATCAATCCAGATAGGCCCATGCATGCTGCTGGAACCGCAAACGGATTACTTACATTGGGCGATCCTATAGAAGAACGATATCAAGATAAGACTGCTTTCAGACAAGCTTTAGGTCTGGCACAAAAATTAAGAAATGCGACAGGCCACTGCAAAGGCGGAAGCAGAGGTATTCTTGATTATTTGATATGCTCTCCTCATATAGAGGACTCAGTAATTTATGAAGTAATTTCTCGATGCCCTATCTATTCAGCCGGTAATAAGAACGCCTGCCGAGGCTGTGAAAGAATTATCATGCATTCAATCCCAGGATCTAAATATTGACATGGAAGATTAACATATTAAAGTACTGAAATTAAATATTGTGAGTGAGATCATGACATCAAAAGTAACTCCTTGGGAAGTTCCAGCTAAAATAGACTATGAAAAGCTTGTGAAGGAATTCGGTCTGGAATTTTTCAGTGCGCTACCTGTACAATTCAGCAAAAACATGCTTTTTAGAAGAAAGATAGTCTTTGCGCACCGAGATTTTGCAAGAGTTGCAAGTGCAGTTGAGAACCGCCAGCCATTTGTCATGATGACAGGGCTTATGCCATCCGGCAAATTCCATTTCGGGCACAAGATGGTGGCCGAGCAGATGATATTCTACCAGAAGCTAGGGGCAAAAGTCTACATTACAGTCGCTGATGTGGAAGCGTATAATTCGAGAATCCCCGACATGGGACAATTGAGAACCACGGCTATTGAGGAATACCTCATGAATTATGCAGCGCTCGGGCTTGACCTTAACAAATGCGACTTTTATTTTCAGTCCATGCGCTCAAAAGATGGAAAGAAATCTTCAGCATACTATTCCTTGGCAAATATGCTTGCAAGGCATGCAACCTTCAACGAGTTCAAGGCGATATACGGCGATATAAGCCCGGGAAAGATGGCATCAGCTTTGCTCCAGGCATCAGACATGCTGCACCCGCAATTGCCGCAATTCGAGGGACCGTTGCCGGTTGTTGTGCCCGTAGGATGCGACCAGGATCCGCATCTGCGTATTGCTCGTGATATGTCGCAGAGAATCAAGGCATTCAATTTCATTCAATTAAGCTCGACGTATCATAAATTCATGCCAGGCCTTAAAGGCGGAAAAATGTCTTCTTCCGATCCTACGTCCTACATAGCGCTTACAGACACGCCCGAAGAGGCATCAAAGAAGATCATGAAATACGCCTTCTCCGGCGGAAGGGAGTCACTTGAGGAACACAGGAAGAAAGGCGGCAATCCTGACATAGACGTGTCTTTTCAGATGCTTAAATTTGCGCTTGAACAGGACGACGAAAAACTGAATTCTGTTTACAATGATTATAAGGCAGGAAAGCTTCTCTCAGGCGAACTGAAGCAGATTGCAATAGAAAAAATAGTTTTATTCCTCAAGGAACACCAGCAAAAGATGCAAAAATCCAGGATCGCTGTCGAGAAATTTGTGGAAGGACAAGGATTCTGAGAGTTTTGTTAATTATCTTATGCAAATTTGCATATCAATTACATATAGTAATAAATATTTTTAATGTATCTTCTGAAAAAGATAGTCATGTACTGTGAAAGCGGGGCGTTGGAGATCGGTTTAAAGGCATTATGGCTCCAGACTCTTGACAATGGAAAAATATCTCCTTTTGGGCAATTTTACCAAGATGCTGTGATGAATAGGCGGTATTCTTATCTTCCGGATGGCAGGCTCACCATTATCAAGAACGGCGCCGCCGATCCGGCTTATGTTCCTGTCCATATGAATAATCTTAGGAATCCCTCCGAAGACGAGTATACTTTTTCCAGACGCATGGAAGCTGAATATCCCTGGGAAATGCTGGCAGCATACGTGGGTGAAAAAGGAAGGCCATTGCTTGCGGCAGAAATAATGGCAAAACATGAGGTTCTCGGTGGTCAACATCGTGATTCTGGATATTTCACATCATATGATCCTTTATGGCGAACAAATACGGGAACAAGGCTGGAAATGCGTAAAAATTAAGGTTTAATTTCCTTTTTCACTATAGATACTGATGAAAGATCTAAAAAAATTTTATATAACGACGGCGATTCCATACGTCAATGCAGCGCCTCATATAGGTCATGCGCTTGAATTCATACAGACCGATGCTATTGCGCGCTGGAAAAAAATCAGCGGCATTGGCACTTTTCTTGCCACAGGCTCTGACGAGAACAGCCTGAAGAACGTTCAAGCTGCAGAAAAGGAGGGCATAACGCCTCCAGAACTGTGCGTGCGCAACGCAGAAAAATTCAGGCAATTCATGGACAAGATAGGACTCTCCTACAATACATTCCTGCGTTCTTCTTTGCCAGACGAACATTTCAGAGGCGTTCAGGAAATGTGGAAACTTTGCGATAAGGCAGGCGACATATACAAGAAAAAATACAAGGGCATGTATTGTGTGGGATGCGAGGCATTCTACACAGAAAGCGAGCTCGAAAACGGCTTGTGCCGGGAGCATAAGAAGGAGCCCGAGATCGTTGAGGAGGAGAATTATTTTTTCAGGCTTTCAAAATATCAAAAGAGGCTGGAAAAACTGATAGAAAACGATGAACTCAGAATAGTTCCCGAATCCAGAAAGAACGAAGTCATGAGTTTCATACGCTCTGGCCTCGAGGATTTCAGCGTTTCCCGGTCGGTAAAAAGAGCAAAAGGATGGGGAGTGCCTGTGCCAGGCGATCCTTCCCAGATAATGTACGTATGGTTCGATGCCCTGAATGTTTATCAGACGGCAGTTGGCTATGGAAAGGATGCAAAGAGCTATAATAAATGGTGGCCGGCGGATGTGCACGTCATAGGAAAAGGAATTATACGATTCCATGCAGTCTATTGGCCAGCAATGCTGCTTTCTGCAGGTCTCAAACTCCCCAAGTTATTGTTTGTGCATGGATACATAACAGTTGAAGGAGAGAAGATGAGCAAGAGCCTTGGCAACGTAGTTGATCCGTTCATGCTCGTTGAAAAGTACGGTGCTGACGCTCTAAGATATTTCATGCTCCGGGAAATACCGCCATTCGATGACGGCGACTTCTCAGAAAAGGCCCTTGTTGAAAGGATAAACTCAGAACTTGTATCTAACTTTTCCAATCTTTTCTATAGAATAACTTCCTTCATAGAAAATAATTTTGATGGCAAAGTGCCTTCTCCCAAGAACGGAAAGGATGAAGAGGCTGTAGAAAAGGTCTTTGAAGATAAAAGAGCTGGATTCGAGGAATTTATGGATAATTTCCGGTTTAATGAAGCTTTAGAAACTGTGATGTCTCTGTGTTCAGAAGTGAACAAATACTTCCAGCACAAGAAGCCTTGGGAAAATCCAGAATCAAGCGGCGCTATAATACATTTTGCCGTTAACAGGCTGAAGGACTTATGCATCCTGCTTTATCCATTCATACCTTTCGCTGCAGTAAAGGGCTTAGAGTCTTTAGGAGCTTCACTTGATTCAAAAGACATGGGCAAGGACAGCGTGAAGAAGGGCGTAGAGATAAAACCTCAGAAACTTTTTGTTACAGTAGAGCATCTCCATGATAAAAAGGCAGGAGGCATAGGCATAAAACTAATCAACACTAAAGATATTATTGAGATGAAAAATGGAATGCTGCCGATAAAGGAATTTGGAAAGGTGGAATTAAAAATCGGTACTGTAGAAGATGTTAAAAATCATCCTAATGCCGATAAGCTGTATATACTTACTGTTAAGCTCGGTAATGAAAAAAGGCAAATTGTTTCTGGAATAAGAAACTTCTATAAGCCTGAAGAATTGAAAGGCATGCAAGTGGCAATAATAACAAACTTAGAGCCTGCTTCTATTCGTGGAGTGGAGTCCCAAGGCATGCTCCTTGCAGCCGGGGACGAAGCTGCCATACTTTCTCCTGTCCGCAAAGTCAGGGACGGGGAAAGGGTGAGATAGTCATGACAGGCCGCCCAGGCGGCACCTATCGTAATCAATTTAGAAATATACTTGACGATGCTTATCGGCACTTGAATGATTCGGGCTTTTCCAATGAACGCCTGGTAAATGCAGGGCTGGACGCGATCGGATTGTTTACAGAACTGCTCAAAGATATGACGGAATCCCTGGATTATGCCCGCCCGCGTGAAACGGAGCAATACATAGGGGACATTGATACGGTATATCTGGATGCATGGCAGGAAAAGCTTTATGTTGACCGGCAAGAACGCCGCATTTCGCCGCTGTCTTTTGAACTGTTATACAAGCTCATGGAAAGGCAGCCAAGAGTTGTCAGCCATGGAGAACTGTCCGAAGTTATTTTTGGAGAGCCGCTTACGGATCATAGCATAACGACCCATATATGGAGAATAAGACAAAGAATATCGCCATACGGCGATGCGATAGAAACATTGCAGCGGCGGGGATATAGTTATGTTTATCCCTGCAATACATGGTCAGGGGAACTGCAAAATATTCCAGCAAACGACCTAGTTCTTGAGAAGTTTTTTGAGGAAGCAGGCGTTGGAATTCTCAGATATGGCGATACAGCCGTGCAGCTTGGCAGGGAAGAATACGATACGATGAGAACCCTTCTCGAAAGGATGGTGGAAGTTTCTGAACAGGGGAAAGAGGAATCCGGAGCATGACATATTGCATGGTTCTGGCATGGAAAATACGGTGTATGTCAGTTTCGTCTCTCATTTAAGGAATGAAGATTTGGATGATATTGCCTTGCATTGTCGATAGGGTGCGCAAGAAGATGCTGATGGACTTTGGATATTCTGGAAATAAATTTTTCTCTGGAATCATCTTGTGCAACAGCCAATTGGACACTCCGGGGATTATTTTGCACCAGCTTGCGGTAATATTGCAATTCTCCTGCAGTCAGGGAGAATGGCGCGGATGTTTCTTGCTCGTAATATCGTGTATATTTGGGGTCGTCTAAGGCATTCTTTACGGATCCGGCAGCGCATTTCTGAAATTGGGGAGAAATTTTTCCTGCAATGGCGGCATGGAGAAAAGATTTCACGTATTCGTCTTTGGGATCGTAGATATGCGCATATTGGAGTTTTGGCGGGCATATGACTCCCACAATATATACAGGCTCGCCTGTCTTCGAGAATCCGTATTTGGCCATTACCATAGCCAGATACTTGCTATAGGACTTATAGAGGACTATGTCTCCTTCCTGCCATAAATGCGGTGATACGGAAGAAGAACGCATGGATGGGCCCGACGAGATTTGAACTCGCGACTCCCTGCTTAAGAGGCAGGTGCTATTTGCGTATGAAACGGATTGCGTTTCATGCTCTGCCAGGCTGAGCTACAGGCCCTTACGTGAAATTACAAAGATAAAAATAAAACCTTATCTTAGAACCGCGGGATGGTTATCGTCTTCCGCGGCGCGTCGTCTTTTGTTTCATGTGAAGAACTTTGACGGCCTTCCTCGCGCTTCTGTTTGTTAATTTTCTTCTCCAAGATTCCTGTCGTATCTTTGCTCTTGGATAGCCGCAGGCCGAGCACTTCTGCATCTTGATGTGGTAGCTGTGCCTTCCGCATCTCTTGCAGTTTATGTGCGATATTGTCTGGTGCTTTCCAAAGCTGGGTGTTCCTTTTGCCATCTTTCTTCACTTCATTCGCTTTTTTCAGGCGACACGTAGAGTATGTTATCTCCTCTAACCAATACGGTTCCCAGCTTTGTCGTCTTGTCGTTAAAAGTCTGGTCCGCGCTCTCAAGCCACATATTCAAATGCAGATCCATTGCCTGCAGTTGGCCCGAGATTTCAGTGCCATTCTTGAGTTTTATCAGCACCCTTTTTCCCTTTGCGTTGTTTAGAACGTCTATTGGTCTCTCCATATTTCAAAACCTCCAAAACTTGGAATAAGACTTGTATTTACAGATACGTTTAAATAGATAATTTGGCTATGAACTTAAGATATTATGACGCAATGGAGACTCAGATCCAAGAGAGGACCTTCCGGTAAGCTCATCCAGAGCCACGGCAAGAAGAGAAGGATGGATGCTGGAAGGGATTTCTATCCCGCTACTCTTGGAAAAACAAAGGCAGTTCAGATACGTATTCGTGGCGGCCACTCCAAGGATGTTCTATATTCATCAGATTATGCGAATGTCATCAAGGACGGCAAATGTGTCAAAGCCAAGCTGGTTACCGTCAAAGATAATCCAGCTAATATGCAGTTCGCAAGAAGAAACATCTTAAGCAAGGGTGCCATAGTTGATTCGGATATCGGTCTCATAAAGATCACAAGCCGACCCGGCCAGGACGGCGCAATCAATGCTGTTTTTGTCAAGGCGAAATAATTCTATTCCTGTATTAACGTTATTTTAAGGGCAATGCAACATCATTAAAATATCTCTTTGTATGTGATAGCATGATAGACTCGCATTGCCATCTTGAACTCATGAAGAATGCTGATGATGTCATAGCAAGATGCAAAGATGCAGGAATGAAAGCGGTTATAAGCCCTTCCACGCACCCAAAGGACTTCCAAAGAGGCCTTGAGCTTTCGCGCAAGTACAAGGGATTCGTGTTTATGGGCGCTGGCGTTCATCCGGAATATGTCAAGGATTTGGCGCAAAGCGACATAGACAAGGCATTTGCATGGATACGGGAGCATGAAAAAGATATAGTGGGCGTGGGCGAACAGGGGCTTGATTATTTCTGGATAAAGGAATCTTATTGGCAGGAGAAGCAGAAGGAGCTTTTTGCGAAATCCATAGAGTTCGCCAAGGAATTAGATAAAGTCCTCATAGTTCACACGCGCGATGCGCATGCGAATGCAATACAGATGCTTGAAAAACATAACGCAGAGCGCGTGCAGCTCCATATGTGGGGCGAGAACAGATTCGCAAGCGCGATAAAAGATCGCGGATGGCTGGTTTCTGTAGGCCCTGTCTCAGCACGTTCAAAAAGCCACAAGAAAGTTATCCGTGATATTCCTATGGAAAATCTTATGCTTGAAACGGATTCGCCCTGGTTTGGTGGAAAAGACAAAGATGGCAAACTTCTGGGCGAGCCAACAAACATAAGAATTCCTGCAGCCGAGATAGCGGAAGTAAAAGGCATGGATGTCGCAGAAGTCAACAGAATATGCGCAAAGAATGCAGCTAAACTTTTCAGGCTTCCTGCGATATCATTCCTTTCCTGATTTTTATCGTAGTTTGCGCATTTTGCCTGAAAGAAGCCTTGTCTATAAGATTTAGACGGCTAAAATCCTGGTCGCTAGCGTATACTTCTTTTTCCGGCAAGTCGGCTGTGGTTATGCGGTAGGTAGTTATGTTGACGCCGCCCCCGTCCCAATTTCTGTGAACTCTGTGTTTGGAAGAACCCATGTTAGAGTCTCTCCCCAGGTCGAACGATGAATCATGCGGATATATCTGTAGTAAATAGCCTTGTTCTCTTGTATGCCTTTCCTCATGCCCATGATCGCCTGGTATGATGGCATGCTGGTAAACAATGATTTCTGTTCCCACATAGGGCGTTAAATCGGTATTCCAAGGATTTTTCATGTTGGAGGGATATGTCTGCTTCTTTTTTCTCATGGGCCCTAATTTCATATTGCTCAAAAACTCTATCTGGATAAAACATTTAAATGCCAGTTCGAAAACCGGTATTCAGCTACAAATTCATTGGTTCCATGCAATAAGCGTTAAACTTTGTATCTCAGGAACGCTCCTACGCCTCCCAATGCCTGGAATTGCGCGCCTTCCTTTGTCTCGCCGGATATGACTTCAAGCCTGGCTCCGTAGTTCTTTGCTTCCTCTTCGAAATATTCAATTATCTCTTTTTCGCCAAGAATTTTCATCGGGAACTTGCAGACCTCGCATATCTGACTGTTTTTTTCCTCCTCTTTGACAAAACGAATCTTCTCCCCGCATCGGCATTCGTATTTTATTTCCTTTAGCGTCAGGGTCTCTGCGACTATAACACTGTCAACGGCTCCAAGCTTAAGATATTTGTCCACTTCACGAAAACCGTAGGCAACAAGGCCTTCCGGCTTCTGCAGATTCTCCAGAAACTTAGTGAGCAAATTCTTTTCCCTGACTACAGACGCCTCTTTTATAAGGTCCTGTCCGCGTTCCAATATTTCATGCAGTCCGTGCTCGCCTGTATATGACGTGTCCACGGTTCCGAGCACGAGCTTCTTTATGTCCATGTGCAGGTAATCCTCTTTCAGGAACATTTCCTTTATCGGCCCCGGGCCTCCAAGAAGTATTCCTTTCATTTCTTTGTGCCCATGGAATGTGCTATTGACAGCATCGCCTACCTCCTTGAGCCAGTCATTCAGCATGCCCTCGCGGACACGGGCAAACCTTGCGCTGCTCTGGCCGCCTGCTTTCGTCTTTCCAGGCACTATAGAATCGAAATGGCTTATCACTTCTATCTTCTTGCCTTTCAATATTGCTATATCTGCTTCACTCTTGTCCACGCCGACAAGGCCGTAAACTTCCTTTTCTTGAACCATCGCCTGCAGGGGCTCGAGTATGAATGTCTGGTCACACCAGTACATCTTCGTTCTGATTGGCTCAGGCGGCTCTATTGCCCATAGTTCTATGTCATTCACTCCCTCTTTTTCAGAGACGTTACCAGAAAAGAATGCAAGACCGTTCTCGGGAGTCGCCTTATAGAGCTGCATATGACGTATTATTTTATCCAGAGCAGTTGTCACGTTCTTCCTGACGGCCTTGGATTTGATATTTTCCGCTGTGCCTTGCTCCTGCCTTAATTGCGCCGAAACTTCATGCAAGCTGTAACCGGCAGGCACGTAAACCGTCACGAGTTCGGTGTGCCTTCCTCTTATCGAGCCGAGAAATTTCAGTATCTTTTTCAATTTGTAGCCTGAACTTTTTGTATGATCTTCTGCCATAACAATCACTGAACTATTTCCGTCGGATCTCTGCCTTCAAAGAAGGTTATTTTTTCTATTTTCATGGTCGCTTTGAGCGCATCGGCCATAGGTGCAGACAGTTTCTGCCCGATTATGACTTCCTTAAGCGGGGCGTTCATGGCAAGCTTGTTATCGCTCTTGTATTTTCTTATATAATCAATTGCCTTTACGATTTCATCGCCCTCGATTTCTTCTTTGTCATAATTATAATCCATCTTCGGCCATCCGGACTTATGGATGGTTTCCTTCATTGTGAATATAATGCGGTATATTTCTTCGGTGATATGGGGCATAATCGGCGCAAAAAGTTTGAGAACAGCCAGCATGGCAGTCCTTAGCGTATACTTAGCCGAATCCGCATCCTGCTTGCTGTAATTGCCGGGATTATATATCCTATCCTTAACAATTTCTATATAATAATCGGTGAAAACGCGCCAGAAGAAAAGATCGGTTTCTATCTTGGCTTTTGAATATTCATAATTCTCAAAAGCTTCTGTGGAAGCATTCACTGCCTTAGAAAGCTTAGTGAGAAGCCATGCATCTGCCGGGTGCAGCGCATCAGGCTTGGCTACGGCGCCTTCGGTAGATGATGCAACAAACTTGGCGGCGTTCCATAGTTTTGTGATAGTTTTCATGCCTGTGACGAGTTCCTTTTCCTGGAAGGGTAAATCCTCTCCAAGATTCGATGATGCCGCCCAGAACCTTAGGGCATCAGCGCAATACTTCTTGGCCATTTCCTGCGGGATTATTGTGTTGCCCTTGCTTTTTGACATCTTCCTGCCCTGTGGATCAAGCGCCCAGCCGGATATCATGACATTATGCCATGCGGGCTTTCCCTGATGGAGGAGTGATTTTATGGTGGTATTGAAAAGCCAGAATGATATTATGTCGTGTGCCTGAGGACGAAGACTCATCGGAAAGAATTTATTGTAAGCGGGAGTGTCTTTCATGAGTTCTCTGGTTATTTGCGGCGTCAATGATGATGTAGCCCATGTATCCATGACATCCTTTTCAGGTTCAACGTCCAAAGAGCCGCATTTGCATTTCTTTCCAGGCCTATCAACCAGCGGATCAACCGGAAGCTTGTTAATATCAGCAAGTATTATTTCCCCGCAATCCTTGCAGTACCATACAGGAAACGGTATGCCAAAGTATCTTTGCCGTGAAATGCACCAATCCCATTTCAAGCCTCTTACCCAGTTATCATATCTGTTTTTCATGTGCTCGGGATGCCACTTAAGCGCAGCGCCTGCAGCAAGCATCACTTCCTTTGAAGGATATTTGATGAACCACTGGTAGGTCGGAAGAATTTCTATGTCCGTCTCGCATCTTTCATGCACATTCACCGCGTGCTTCAGCGGCACTATCTTCTCTATCCATGGCTTCAAATCCTCTATTATTTTGGCCCTGGCTTCGCCGGTCTTCATGCCTCCATAAGCGCCGGCTGCTGCAGTGAGAGTGCCGTCCGGATTTAGTATTTCTGTGACCTCTGTTCTGAACTTCTTGGCCCAGTCGGCATCAGTCATGTCGCCGAACGTAGACTGGTAGACTGCTCCTGTTCCGTATTCCATATCTGCCTCTTCATTGGCCATTATGGGAATATTCCTGTTGTAAATCGGTATAGTGGCTTTCTTGCCTATAAGTTTTGTGTAACGCTTGTCTTCGGGATTCACATATATGGCAGCCGCCGAGCCGAAGAGTTCCGGTCTTGTGGTTGCTATGCTTATCTGATTGCTGCCTTCAACATCAAGTTTAATATAGACTAATTTGGATTCTTTTTCCACATCCTTAAGCTCCACTTGCGCTATTGCAGTCTGGCACTGCGGGCACCACATGAACGGTGCCTTGACCCTGTATTCAAGCCCTTTATTATATAATTCTATGAAAGATTGCTGGGAGATTTTTCGGCAATGATCGTTTATTGTAGAGTAAAATATCGTCCAGTCCGCAGATATGCCCATTCTCTTCCAGTCCGCAACAAAGTCCGGTCTTATTTTTTCAAGCGTTGCAAGGCAAAGTTCTATGAATTTGCCCCTGTCCATTTTTTTTGAACGGACATTATTTAATTTTTCTATGAGTCTTTCGGTTGCAAGGCCGTTGTCATCGGTTCCGAAAGGCATGAAGACGTTCTCGCCTTTCATGCGGTGATATCGCGCTATGAAATCCATCTGCGAATAAGAAAACGCATGTCCTATATGCATGCTTCCTGAGACCGTAGGCGGCGGCGTATCTATTGAAAATAGAGGCTTTGCGCTTTGGGGATCAAAGCGGTAAACGCCTTCCCTGTTCCATTGTTCCTGCCACTTCTCTTCGGCGATTTTCGGATCGTAATTCTTGTCCATAGCTATCATCTTTGATTATTGAAACGCACGGCTAAATATGTGCGGGAAAGTTACCTGAAAATGAGATCTGCGAAACCGCATATCATGAAGCTACTTTGTGGATTAAACTTATAAATGCGTTGTCAAATGCGCAAAGAACATCTAAAAACCACGAAAAATAAATTTAAATAGAAGAACGTGCATATTGCAAGAATGCATAATTTAAACAGGCAAAAATCGGTTATTATCAACGGTCTTTTCATAATATCGTTAATTGCAATGTTAAGTAGCATAGGTTTCTCAGCAACAGATATGGGCAATGTTTCCATCGTCTCCGTGCCGTCTGGAGCATATGTGTTTACCGATGCGCACCCTTTAACAGTATGGAGCACTCCTACAAAACTGCCTCTTCCTGCAGGACAGCATTCAATAAGGCTGGAAAAAATAGGATATCTTCCTTATAATGCTGTTGTTGGGATAAAAGGCGGGAATACATCTTTCCTCAGCGTGAATCTTGTTCCCGGGCCTACGGGCAATCTGACACTATATACGTTCCCATCAGGAGCTATTGTCAATGTATATTCCCAAGGAAAATATGATTCTGCCTTCAGGATAAGCAATTTCAAGAACCTTGTGCTTAACGCCGGCAGCTATGTTGCAAAGATATCAAAAGATGGGTATGAAAATCACGAAGTTGCGTTCAACATAACAGGATCCCATCATACAGCTTTGCAGGTTGGCCTGAAGCCCCTCCAGTTCGGCAACTTATCTGCGATATCCACGCCTTCTGGGGCAAATGTTTACATCAATGATAAATATTCCGGCGTCACGCCCTACGAGGGCACGTATGCCGCGGGGAATTATTCGGTCAAGCTCGAACTGGCAGGATATGAGCCAAAGTTCTATCCAAAGGTAGTGGTAGTTTCGGGAAGGCTATCCCGCGTATATGCAGTATTCTCAGATGTTACAACAACGACAATGCCATCCGGGAATAGTTCTAATACTACTACCACAACAATCTCCACAACAACCACGATTCCATCGAATGTCACAACAACCACGATTCCTAATATTACGACAACTACGATAACGACCACGACAACAACAATGCCATCTGTATCGGCGTATGGTAATATTACGATAGACGTATCGCCGCGAGTAGTCTATGTATACCTTGACGGCTCTGTTTCCGAATACAGCATCGCACCTCTGACCATCACACGGGTTGCACCAGGCATGCATTCTTTGATGCTCGACAAACCAGGATATCTCACGGAATTCATGACAGTCACAGTACCAGACGGGAAAACTGCAATAGTGAACCTCACGCTTAAGCCTCTGCCGCCATACAAAGGCAACATGACAATAACATCGAACCCGTCAGGAGGATTCGTTCTTATCGACCGTGCCTACCGTGGGGTAACGCCGCTTGTTGTGAATGACCTTGTCATAGGCAATTACACAGTGTCCGTAGGCAAAGTTGGATATTTGGCAAGGCAATTCAGGGAAGAAGTTCTTCCGGGCAAAACAACAAGCGTGGCTGCATATTTGTCTCTTATAGTACCGACTTCCAACAACGGTTCGCTCATGGTTTTGACGAATCCTGACAAGGCTTCTGTTTATATCAACGATACTTATATCGGAACCAGTCCGCTGAATGTCAGCCTGGAGAGCAAGAATTATACGCTGAGATTGCAGAAAACGGGGTATAAAAACGAGACAAGAATCGTTGAGGTCATAACATCGAAGAACGTGACTGTAAGCGTCAATCTTACTCCGAGCGTCAGGGCTGGAACTGAACAGTTCCCGACGCGTTCATATATTGACAACATTAACTCCATTATCAGAATGATATTCGGCTGAGTATTTCTATTTAATTTGTTCTGTCAATGATGATCACATGGTCGTTATAGCTATTTCAGGCCAGCCAGGATGCGGTTCCACGACAACAGGAAGGCTTCTTGCCAAGAAACTCGGCCTTGGATTCTTTTCCGCCGGCGAATATTTCAAGAGCTTTTCCAAAGGCAAGACTCAAGAAGCGGTGGACTTTTTTGGAAGCGAAAAAGGCTCATCAAAAGATTTCCATCATGCCATAGACAAGCTGATGGTCGAAAACGCGAAAAAGGGCAATATTGCCATAGATGGCAAGCTGGCTATTCATTTCCTTAATACAATAGCCGACGTTAAGATATGGCTTAAGGCGAGAGTTGAAAAAAGAGCCGAAAGATACGCTAAAAGAGACGGTGTAAGCATTGAATCGGCCGCGAGAACGGTGAAAGAGAAGGACGATCTTGAGAGGAAGACATTTAAGAGCTTGTATGGCTTTGACACGTTTTCCCAGGAAAAAGAGGCAGATATTGTCATTGACACTTCAGACAAAACTCCGGAACAAACGGTTTCGGAAATCATGGTCTTTGCGAAGAGAAAAGTATAAATTATTTTACTACTAATTAAATGAGGCAAGATACCTTACATGATACCCAAAAATTTCCTGTTTGTTTCTCTGGAAGGTCTTATAAGCGATGTAGCTTGGCAGGTCATGAAAGAGGGCCACAACGTCAAGTATTTCATTGATAGTAAGGATGAGAAGGCAGTTGCTGACGGCTTTGTCCCCAAGACAGATGACTGGGAAAAGGAGATAGAATGGGCCGATGTCATAGTTTTTGATGATGTTCTTGGCCAAGGCGAGAAAGCGCAGAAGCTACGGCAGCAGGGCAAGCTCGTTGTTGGCGGAACACCGTACACAGATAAGCTTGAGGACGATCGCGGCTTTGGCCAAATGGAACTCAAGAAGGCCGGCGTTGCGATCATACCGCAGGAGAATTTTACTTCTTTTGATGACGCCATACAATATGTCAAGAAAAATCCTAATAAATATGTCATAAAACCCAGCGGGGAGGCGCAGAACGTGAAACAATTGCTCTTTGTCGGGGAGGAAGAGGATGGCAAGGACATACTTCACATGCTTGAGGACTATAAGGCTACATGGTCCAACAGGATAAAGGAATTCCAGCTGCAGAGAAAAATAAACGGCGTTGAAGTTGCGGTAGGAGCGTTCTTCAACGGTTATGAGTTCATGCAGCCTATAAATGTCAACTTTGAGCACAAGAAACTATTCCCGGGCAACATAGGGCCATCTACCGGCGAGATGGGAACAAGCTGCTTCTGGAGCGAGCCAAACAGGATATTTTCGGCAACGCTGAAAAAGATGGAACCTTTACTCAGGCGAGAGAAATACGTCGGATACATAGACATAAACTGCATAGTTAACAACAATGGAATTTATCCGCTTGAATTCACGTCACGTTTCGGATATCCAACGATAAGTATACAGCAGGAAGGCATGCTTACGCCGATGGGAGAATTCCTGCATGGCATGGCAGAAGGAACGTTGTCCAAGTTCAAGACGAGAAGCGGCTTTCAGGTCGGCGTTAGAATAGTAGTTCCGCCTTATCCGTACAAAGATAAGAGGCTCTTTGAGACGTATTCGAAGGATGCGGTCATCATGTTCAAGAAGCCGGATTTTGCAGGCATACACATAGAGGACATCAGGAAGCTGAATGACGAATGGCTTGTCACAAGCATAAAGGGCGTTGCTTTGATAGTTGTCGGCCTTGGCCAGACAATGAAACAAGCACAAGCACAAGCATACAACAGGATAGAGAACATAATGATCCCCAATATGTATTACAGAAAAGACATAGGCGACCGCTGGTTCGAAGACAGCGACAAATTGCATAACTGGGGTTATTTGAGAGAAGCCTGATTCATAGCTGCCTTTATTTTTGCATAAGTCTGTTCCAATGTTTCTGGTATCACTTTTGTTCCGGCAACCGGGACCATGAAATTGACGTCATGCTTCCAGCGAGGTACGACGTGCATATGAACATGCTTGTCAAATCCGGCGCCTGCAAGCCTGCCCTGATTGATGCCCATGTTAAATCCCTCGGCTTTTAGCGCCGTTTCAAGCATGACGGAGAATTTTGCCGCAACATCCGTCATTTCGTGCCGTTCTTCTTCGGTCATGCGCGCAATACGGTCGACGTGGCGATAGGGTGATACCATCAGATGTCCCGGCGAGTAAGGATACTTGTTCAGCATTACAAAGACTTTCTCGGCCCTGTAGAGAATATGGTTCTTTTCGTCCTTTTTTTCTTTAGCGAGATAGCAGAAAATGCATTTCTGTTTTTTGAAGGCTCTTCTGAGATATTCAAGCCTCCATGGAGCCCAAAGTCTTTCCATTGTTTTAATTGCTGCAAAGAGCATTAAAGTTTGCTGTATGATGTAAATTATAGGTATTGTTATGGGCTGGTAGATCAACGGAAGATCGCTACCTTCGCACAAGTTTTTTGGCAAAAGCCTGACCAAAAACTTCGATGAGAGGTAGAGGCTTCGGGTTCAAATCCCGACCAGTCCATTTTTTACAAAAGAAAAGCTATGTTGCAAATCACAGAATTGAATGATTATGTCGGATTGTTTAAACATTTATATATAGAATATCTAAATAAGCTTCATGAAAGGCATATCGCCTGTTATAGCTATTATTATTTTATTGCTTTTAGTCACAATATCCATCATCGGCTTCACATCAGTATTCTTCCAGCAGCATTCAGATTGGCGCTGCAAACGGAGCTACGTTCTTTCACGGCATGATTGATGAGGCCAGGATAATAATAGGCAAAGCGGTATCTTCTGTTTGAGTCTTCGGAATGGCACTGGGATTACTTGAATGATCCGGCGCATGCAGTACAGCAGAAATCGAGTTTCTTGCCGTGCGTAATTTTGCTGTAATGCCCTTTCAGTATCTCGCAATTGCAGTGGGCGCATACCCGTATTTTATTGCTTAGCATGGCTCTTATCATGGATTCAAACTGGCGTTCTATCACGGAAAAAAGAGTCTTTCCGGAAGAAGTGAGCTTGTAAATCTTTATTTTTCGTTTTCCGTGAAATTTATCCGTTGCCGTGAGGTATCCAGACTTTTTCATGGTATTTAAGACAGGATATACTTGGCTTGTGCTGGGGAGTTTTCCCGTAATGTTTCGTATTTCTGCAATCACTTCATATCCTGTCATTTGTTTTGCGCTTAGATGCTGCAATATGAAGTATTTTATCATGCTTGAGCGCTTTTCCATGTCATTAATAGCCGTAAATGGTTTAAATAATTGTTAATATAGATATATCTAAGTTGGATATAATTATAAGATGTCGTATATGGCAAGGGAGGAATTGCATCATGGGCTGGTGAAGGAATGAAAAACAATACGCAGCGAAATAAAACTTCCGTCATCGGAATTTTCGGCATGCATTGCTCGACTTGTGCAGGCACGATAGAAAAGAAGCTGAAGAAGGAGCCAGGCGTAATCTTGGCGCGAGTCAACTACGCAACAGAAAATGCGGTGGTGGATTTTGACCCGGAGAAAACAAGCGAGAATGCAGTAGCGGATGCGATAACAAGGGCGGGATACAAAGCTATCGTGCAAAATGGGTCGCATGAGAATAAAGGTGGGACGCATGCTGACCATATGAAAGAGATGAAGAAAGAGGAGCTGTCTGCTCTCAGAAAAAATCTCTATGTCGGAGCGGCATTATCCGCCCTTATATTTATAGGAAGCTTTCCGGAATGGTTCTCTGTTTCATTGCTCTCCCATCCCGGCGTTCTTTTGGCGATGGCAACCATCGTTCAGTTTTGGACGGGCCGTGATTTTTATGTTGGCGCGTGGACGGCGCTTCGCAACAAAAGCGCTGACATGAACACTTTGATAGTTCTTGGAACAAGCGCAGCGTACTTTTATAGTGCTTCCTTAGTGCTGCTGGGCATGCGAGGCAGCATGTATTTTGACACCGCCGCGGTGATAATAACATTAATTCTTCTTGGGAGATACTTTGAGGCCATAGCAAAAGGCAGGGCATCGGATGCAATAAAAAAGCTGATGGGCCTGCGAACTAAGACAGCAACTGTGATCAGAAAAGGAAAGCAGGTCATAATTGACGTTGATGAAGTCAAAGTCGGCGAGGTTATCGTGGTGAAGCCGGGCGAAAAGATACCCGTTGACGGAGTTGTACTTTCTGGGGAGAGCAGTGTTGATGAATCAATGATAACAGGCGAAAGCATGCCGGCCGGAAAGAAGAAGGGTGATACTGTAATAGGAGCCACGATAAACAAGTTCGGCTCATTTCGTTTCAGGGCGACAAACGTAGGCACAGACACTATGCTATCTCAGATAGTGCGCCTTGTCGAGGAAGCGCAGGGGTCGAAGGCGCCTATCCAGAGGCTGGCAGACTCTGTTTCTTCTTATTTTGTCCCGGCTGTCATCGTGATAGCTCTTGCAACTTTTGCGTTCTGGTATCCTTCAATGGGATTCACGTTCGCATTTACGGCTCTCGTGTCTGTACTCATAATAGCATGCCCGTGTGCATTGGGGTTGGCAACTCCGACTGCGATCATGGTAGGCACGGGCATTGGCGCGCAGAACGGAATCCTCATCAAGGGCGGCGAGGCTCTGGAAACCGCGCATAAAGCAGATGTGATCGTTATGGATAAGACCGGGACGCTGACCAAGGGAAAACCGGAGGTTACGGATATATTTTCTTATGTCGGAGGGAATGATACACTTATTTCTTTGGCAGCATCGGTAGAGGCCGGATCCGAGCATCCGATTGCAGAGGCCATAATGAACGAGGCGCGGAAACGAAGTATAAGGCCGAAATCCGTAAGCGGATTTTTTGCACATTCCGGCAAAGGCGTTTCGGCACGCATAGGGAAAGACAGGATTTTGGCAGGAAATGCAGGATTCATGAAGGATAATGCGGTGAAAATCACGAAATACGATAACGACATAATGCCGCTTGAACAGGAGGGAAAGACCGTCATAGTAATTGCCAAAAACGCGGAAGTAGCTGGTATTATAGCAGTAGCGGACACCGTGAAAGAAAATTCCGCTAAAGCGGTGGCGGCGCTTAAAAAAATGGGGAAGCGGGTTATGATGATGACCGGCGATAACGAGCGCACGGCGCATGCAGTAGCGCAAACGCTTGGCATTGATGAAGTCATGGCCGAAGTTCTTCCGGGAGATAAAGCGGCAAGGATAAAGAAGCTGCAGAGCGATGGCCACAAGGTGGCGATGGTCGGCGACGGGATAAACGACGCTCCAGCTCTTGCGCAGGCCGATATAGGAATAGCGATAGGCTCCGGGACCGATGTGGCATTGGAGACAGGCGGCATAGTGCTGATAAAAAGCGACATAATGGACGTTGCGCGTTCAATAGAATTAAGCAAATATACAATAAAGAAGATAAGGCAGAATCTGTTCTGGGCGTTTGCATATAACGTTGCATTGATCCCGGTTGCCGCAGGCGCATTGTACCCGGCTTACGGCATCATGCTTGATCCGGTGATCGCAGCCGGAGCCATGGCGATATCGTCGATCACGGTAGTCGGAAATGCTCTTATAATGAAAAAGCATAGTTTACGATCAATGGAATGAAAGGGGAACACCATGGAAGAAGCGATAAAAATAAATAAAAAGCTGCTGCTGAAAATCTTGGCGGTATGCGGGATATTATCCGTGCCGGTAATTTTTCTTCAGTTTCCATCGCCTTATACCCCGGTTTTCGTATTCACAACGATGCTCCTCGCATGGGGAGCGTATTATGCCGTTAGCAGCAAAGAAAGCATGTCGGAAATGTGCTGCATGATGAGCGGGATGACATACGGCATGACATCGGGATTTTTCATTGGGGCCATGGCAGGGCTTGCAACGACGGATTTCATGATCGCGATGATTGCAGGAGCGGTATCCGGCATCCTTTTCGGGATACCTGTAGGAAGGGCCGGCGGACCATTAAGCGCAATGGAAGGAGTGATGGCAGGCCCCATGGGGGGCATAATGGGAGGGATGACGGGCGTCATGGTGCAGTTTTTTAACGTCGGGCTGTTCATGCCGTTCCTTGTGATAATAGTTACATTTACTGTTTGGGAAATGACCAAGGTCATCAAAAGTTCGGCAAAAATATCAAGAGGTTTTCTTTATGCAGGCGCTGTAATCTCGGTTCTTGCAATATCTTCAGCATTTGTGAATGCCTATCCAAGCGGAGCTAGTTTTGCGCTTGCAAGTTCCGGAGAGAAGACTGAGACTTCTGCGATCCTATCCGGCGACATACAGGAAGTCACTATCCGTATGGGGCTGCTGCAATACACGCCTAATTATATTGTCGTGAAAAAAGATATTCCTTTGAGGATCAGGCTTGAAGCGGATAAGAATGCAGGCTGCACGCGCTCAATAGTCTTCCCTGATTTTAATATAAGAAAGACAGTTCCGGCAGGCGGGGCTGATATTGTGGAATTCACGCCTACGAGGGCCGGAACGTATAGGTTTGCATGCACCATGTCCATGGCATCGGGTTCCATTGTTGTGCAGTGAAAAACATGAAATATATCATTGGTTTATTTGACGCATCTCACAGAGAAAAATTTATTCTGCGATTTGCAATAATTCTTGCAATGTCCTTATTTCTCATGAATTTCGTAAGCTTTCCCGGATTTTTGCAAGGGAAGATGATAGTTGCGGATTCTTATTCTATCGTATCGGTTATTTTTTTGATTGTTTTCTCATTGCTTGGTGCATTGTGCCTTATGCTCTATGAATATAGAGCCGGCATGATTTTAAAATCGCAGAAAGGCGAAAGAATGGCTATGATTGGAGGCGTTTTGGGGCTTTTAACGTCTGCATGCTCTGTTTGCTATCCATTCCTCTTGGCCGTCATCGGGATTCCGGCGGCATTTGCAATTCTTCCATTTGGCGGGCTTGAAGCGCAGGCTTTGAGCATTGTTTTACTTTGTTTCTCCATAGCTTTCATGGCCAAGGACATTGAAAGTCCGCACAAGTGCTGAAATATCATAATTAAAACATTGCGCCATAATATTTGCACACGGGCTGGTAGATCAACGGAAGATCGCTTGCATGGCATCCGCACGCTGGCTGCGGCATAGTTATCGATTCCAACAGGAATCCGGAACAGCCTACAACTGAAGAAACCATGGGTTTCGCGGTTCGGAATGCAAGAGGCTTCGGGTTCAAATCCCGACCAGTCCATCCCTTTCTTTTGGGAAAAGAAATGTTCGGAGTTTACACCAAGAAAAACCTTGGAAAATATGCAGTCATTATTTCACTTTTGATTTCTTCACATGCTATGTTTGTGTCAACTCTATGACTTGGGCAATTGGAGCATACAACAAGGTTTTTAACGTAATCGCACCTAAGAATGTAAAGTATAGCTGGTTTAGGTATATACGGCTATGCATGGGTTGGAAATTAAGGGCTGGTAATTGCCGCGATTGACGGCAGTCAGCAAAGCTTAGTCTGGTTGGAGCACCCGACTGATAATCGGGCGGCCGGCAGTTCAAATCTGCCCCAGCCCATCTTTCATAGCATTTAAATATCACGAAGAATATATCCTGTAATGAATATTGATCTAAAAATTCTTGTTGTGGCTTTTTTCGCATCCGTTCTGGGCGGAATGATATTCTTTCTGCCTATAATGCTTTTTGACAGAATTTTTGGTATAACGGCGCTTGTTGCCGGAATAATACCGGGCATAGTAATAGGATATATGTGGCCGCTCAAACACCTAAAGAGCGAAGAAAAATCGCTCATGGTGACTTCTGTGATTTTCGGTATAGTAAGCGTCCTTACAGGCTACATGCTTCTGTTCATAAAGACTTTCGTTGACATCTCAGGAGGATTTTCATTGGATTATATGATCATGTTCCCTGAGTTCATGTTCATCTATATTACAGATTCAGGGATCGCCGGCATTCTTGATTTCGTATTCATGGCACTTGGTGCCTATGCCGCATACGGCACAGCCCGACACGTGATAATGACAAGAAATAAAAATTGAGAAATAAATTGCATCATAATAAATTCGATAATATCAAGCGAGTTCTTTCTCCAACTGGCATCACATGTAATCAATATTATATCCTGAATCTGCATATTTGGTCATTCGTAAGGACTATTTGAATAAATGGCCGTAATTCGCGCTTAAATATCTTTCATTTTAATTAATATCCTCTCTCACGTACCCGGAAGGATTGTACCGTTGCAGTCTTGTTCTACGTTGGTGAATGTCCGGGAAAGAGTTAAATAAGTAAGCTTATAATAAAGAGGAGAGAATATGCCCCATAAAGGAAGACCAAGACGAGGATCATTGCAGTACAAGAGAGTAAGAGCTGCACGTATATACCCAAGAATTTCGTTCTATTCAGAAATCGATGAAACAAAGCCTTTGATGTTCGCAGGCTGGAAGGCCGGGATGACGCACGTTAAATACACCGATTCTAATTCCAAGTCCCCGACATACGGAAAAGTTATCACAAAAGCCGCTACCATAATCGAAATTCCTTCTCTTCTTGTTTGCGGCGTAAGATTTTACGCCGGTGCCCGAACCATCTCTGAAAAATGGATGGACAATCTTCCCAAGAGTGTTCAAGACAAAGCAGGCAAGCAGTTAGGCTCTTTCGTAGAAAAAGCAGACGATGTCAGGATCATAGTTGCAACACAGCCGGAAAAGAGCGGCATGAAGAAAAGCATGCCGGAAGTTTTCGAGATAGGAATAGGCGGAAAAGTCCAGGACAAGGTCGAATACGCCAAATCCTTGCTCGGCAAGGAAATATCTGCGAAGGACATATTTGTTTCGGGAGAAAGCATAAGCGTGACAGCCGTCACGAAGGGTTACGGTTATACGGGTCCTGTAAAGAGATACGGCATAAGGATACAGTTCAGAAAAGACAAGCAGATGCACAGGCACGTAGGTTCTCTTGGCCCGACAACGCCAGGGAAGGTGGATTGGAGAGTCCCTCAGGCAGGTCAGTATGGATTCTTTAACAGGACAGACAAGAACAAGAGAGTACTATTCATAGGTAACGATGCAGCGAAAATAAACGCCAAGGGCGGAATGCTCGGCTACGGAATGGTCAAGGGCGATTATATGCTCATTGAAGGATCTGTACCCGGAACGAAGAAGAGACTCGTGATGCTTAGAAAAACAAAGGGCAAAGCTAATCCAGTGGAACTTTCATTTGTTTCACTTCACAGCAAACAAGGTGTATAATTATGGCAAAGATATATGACGTTCATGGGAAAGAAGCGGGAACTGTAGAATTGCCTGCAGTATTCAAGACAGAATACAAGCCTTCACTCATAAAGAAGGCAGTCCTGGCTATGCAGGCGAACAAAAGACAGGCTTATGGAAGAGACCCGTTGGCAGGAAAAAAGACTTCTGCTCACTACCACGGAAGCAGGCATTATAGGTATACAATGATGAACAAGGAGATGGCAAGAATTGCGAGAATACACGGAAGGATAGGATACCTTGCATTTACTGCAAGATTCGTTCCGCAGGCAGTCAAGGGAAGAAAGGCTCATCCTCCTGTTGCAGAAAAAGTCTGGACGCAGAAGATTAACAAGAAGGAGGCAAGAGCTGCAGTCAGGTCTTTGATAGCAGCTACAGCCAATGCAGAAATAGTCAAGGCAAGAGGACATCTTTACGAGAACCAGCTTCCGGTAATAGTCACGAATGATTTCGAGAAAATTGCCAAGGCCAAAGAAATGGCAGTCGCCCTTGAAAAAGTCCTGGGTTCCAAAGAGATGGCAAGGTCCGGACAAAAGAAAATCAGGGCAGGCAAGGGAAAAACAAGAGGAAGAAAATACAGACAAAAGATAGGCCCTCTGCTTGTGGTATCTGCAAAATGTGATGCCATGAAAGCCTGTTCCGCAATCCCCGGCGTGAATGTAGTTACTGCATCCAATGTGAATGCAGAATTCCTTGCACCGGGCACGCATGCCGGAAGACTCGCAGTTTACACTGTGTCAGCTCTCAAGGAGCTTGAAAAGAGGTTTGCATAATTATGGCTGAAGAAAAGAAAATGAAGGCTGCTATAAAAAAGGAGCCTGTTGTTCAGGCAACGCCAGCTGAGGCAGTTGTAGCACTCAAGGTTGATCCTTACAAAACAGTCAAGTTCGTGCTCATGACAGAAAAAGCGGTTCAGTCCATAGAGAGGGACAACAAGATCGTTTTTGTAGTTGACATGAAAGCTGAAAAGGACGGCATAAAGAAATCAGTTGAAAGCATGTTCGCGGCACCGGTGACATCAATCAGAACATCAATAGACCAGAAGAGAAGGAAGCGTGCCTATGTGAAATTCAAGAACGCAGGCGCAGCAGGCGATATTGCAATCAAGCTTGGAATAATATGATGGTGAAAAAATGGGAAAGAATTTGATACAGCAAAGAAGAGGAAAAGGCAATCCTAGATATAGATCGCCTTCTCATAGATTCCCAGGTCTTGCTACGTATGACAAGATACCGAAAGGAGCTACGTTGGGCATAGTTACAAAGATAATAGATGCGCCGGGCAAGACATTGCCATTGGCAGAGGTTGATTACAACGGCGAAAGAGTATTGCATTTGCCTAACCAGGGCATAGCAGTCGGACAAACAATATCCATGTCTTCCGTGCAGGAAGGCAACATAGTCACAGTGAAGGACATTCCTGAAGGAACCAAGATTTATAATATCGAATTGAGACCGGGCGACGGAGGAAGACTCTGTAGAAGCTCCGGCACATTTGCAGTTGTAGTTGCAAGAGAAGAGAAGAAAGTTGTCGTGCTGATGCCTTCAAAGAAAAAGAAAGAAATCCCTGCAGATTGCAGGGCTACTGTAGGAATGACTGCCGGTGCCGGCAGGAAGGATAAGCCTTTCATGAAGGCAGGAACGAGATTCCATGCCATGAAGGCGCTCGGCAAGTTCGCAGGCAAGACATCGGCCACTCACAAGAACGCAGTGCAGCATCCGTTCGGAGGCAAGAACCTCGGTAAGCACAAGACAGTCGGGAGAAACAGACCGCCTGGAAGAAAGGTAGGAAGCCTCGCGCCAAGAAGAACAGGAAAGAAGTGATACTATGGCAAAGAAATTTTTGTTCAAGGGAAGAACCACGGAAGAACTTCAGGCCATGAATATGGAGGAGTTCAGCAAGGTTGTAGACTCGCGCGCCAGAAGAGCGCTCCTTCGAGGATACACGAAGCACGAGAAGAAGCTGATCGAGGACATAAGAAAGAACGACGGCAAGCTCGTGAGAACGCAATGCAGAGACATGGTCATAATGCCGGAGATGGTAGGTGTCAAGATAGCAGTTCACAATGGGAAGGAATTTGTAGCGATAGACATCAAGACCGAAATGCTTGGACGCCGACTCGGTGAATTCGCGCTTACGCGCGGACGCGTGAAACACTCCTCGCCTGGTATCGGAGCCACGAGATCCAGCAAGGCAGTATCATTGAAGTGATAAAAAATGCCCTATACATTTGCACCAGAAGAGAAGCATGCCAAAGCATATGGCAGCAACCTCAGGATGAGCCCTAAGAAGGGAGCTATACTTTGCAATATGATAAGGAGAAAGAAATTGAGCGTTGTCAAGAAAATGCTTGAGGACCTGTATTCAGGCAAGCGAAGCATGAAAGGCAAATACTACAGCAAGACCGTAAAGGAAATGCTGGATTTGCTCTTAAGCTGCGAAAAGAATGCGGTGTCTCAAGGTCTGGATACGACAAAGATGTTCGTCCTTGCTTCATCGCACAAGGGCACGATGTTCAGGAGAAGAAGAAGAAAATCCGGATTCGGTGCAATAATGAAGACGGCTAATGTAGAAATGATACTTGCTGAAAGAGGAAGGCAAAGCAGGCCAAGCCAAAAGAAGTACCTGCAGCAAAAACGGTGAAACAATGAAAGAAAGAATATTCATAGCCAAGGCCAAGGAAGAAGTCAATATGCAAGAGTTCATCAGGAAGCACTTCTCAACAGCCAAGGTGGGCGATATAGAAATCCAGAAGACGCCTATAATGACGAGAATAGTGCTTCATACAACTACTCCCGGGCTCATAATAGGATCAGGTGGCGAAAAAATAAGGGAAATAACGGACATATTGAGACTTCATTTCAAGATAGACAATCCGCAGATAGACGTTCAGAAGATAGATGATGCAAACCTTGATGCTGTTATCATGGCAAAGAGTCTGGCTTCGCAGATAGAATCAGGAGTCAACTACAAGAGGCTTGGAAACTTTTATCTTGAGAAGATAATGAGGTCAGGTGCAGTAGGATGCGAAATAGTGATGTCCGGAAAACTTTCGGGCGAGCGCTCAAGAAGAGACAGGTTCGTTGCAGGATATGTGAAGAAATCCGGCGAACTTGCAAAGCAGCATGTTCGCACGGGATTTGCGGTTGCCAATCCCAAGCTCGGTAACATAGGCGTGACAGTGCAGATAATGGTTGATTATCCGCAGTCGATCGCAAACAGCGTAAGAAAGATAGCCGAGGCTGCTGTACCGATGCAGGAAGCAACGACGGTAAAAGTAGATGCTGTTCAAGAGATGAAAGAGGAATAATTATGGCGTTAATAAAGAAAGACAAGTTGAAGGCCATGAAGGCATCAGAAATAGACGCCAAGATACAGGAGATAAAACTCGAAATGTCAAAAGAAATGGCGCTGAGTGAAATCGGAAGTACTGTCAAGAATCCCGGAAATATCAGGGAAATGAGGCGTACTATAGCGAGGCTCCTGACCAAAAAGAGAGGTGGTTCACAATAGCAGTTTGCCCAAAATGCGGTTTGCCAAAAGAACTATGCGTATGCGAGACGATAGCAAAAGAGTCTAGAAAAATAACTATAAACACGCAACAAAAAAGATACGGCAAATATACTACCGTGATAAAGGGCATAGACGAGAAGCAAATAAGCCTGAGGGAAGTGACGACAAAGCTCAAATCGAAATTAGCTTGCGGGGGAACCCACAAGAACGGAGAAATAGAGCTTCAGGGAAACCATAAGGAGAAGGTCAAGAAAATACTTGTGCAGGAAGGATTTCCCGAAGACATGATAGAAGTGAAGTGAATGAGAAACGCAAGGAATCTTGTACGTCACGAATTCATAGGGCTTGAATGCGAAATCGTGCAATCCTCGAACTTGTCGCAAACCGGCATCAACGGCCGGGTGATAGATGAGGGTATGCGGGTCATGGTCGTGAGAACTTCGTCAGGGGACAAGAAAATCGAAAAGAAAAACTCGGTTTTCCGATTCATGCTGGATGGAAAAAAAGTGGACGTGGATGGAAATTTTATAATCGCAAGGCCCGAGGACAGGATAAAGAAGAAGATATCAAGATGGTGAAAAGATGGACAAAGAATCAAAAAAGGACATAGGCGTTGGCGTTAACGCGCCGAAGGGCAAGTGCTCTGACAACAAGTGCCCATGGCACGGTCACCTTAAGGTCCGCGGAAGGATATTCAGGGGTGAAGTAGTGTCCAACAGGGCCCAGAAGACCGCAATAGTCAAGTGGCATTATTATAATTATGTGCCTAAGTACGAGAGGTACGAGAGAAGGAACACAAAAGTTGCGGCTTACAATCCGGAATGCTTGTCTGCTTCAATAGGAGACATGGTGACCATAGCCGAGTGCAGACCACTCTCAAAGACAAAGAAGTTCGTGGTGGTTGATAAGAAATGAAAGCAGTATCAGCAAGAATTCCCAAGGCACTGCAGATAATGTCAAGGATAAAGTGCGCTGACAATTCCGGCGCAAAGGAACTTGAGATAATAGCAGTCAAGGGATACAAGGGAGTTCAGAGAAGAAATCCCAAGGCCGGCGTAGGCGACGTGGTCATATGCGCGGTCAAGAAAGGCAAGGAAAAAGTAATGCATCAGATGGTGTATTGCGTCATAGTCAGGCAGAAGAAGGAATTCAGAAGATCGGACGGAACAAGAGTAAAATTCAGCGACAACGCGGCTGTTCTTGTCAACTCAAAAACATTCGAACCGACGGGAACTGAAATCAGGACCGTCATAGCCAAGGAAGCCGTGGAAAGATTTTCAATGATAGGGAAGATAGCAAGTTTGGTAGTGTGATAATCATGAAAGCATATTCAGCAGAATGGAAGACAAGCTCCCAGCCAAGGAAGCAAAGGAAGTTCAGGTATAATGCGCCTGGTCACATCAGGCAGGCCTTCCTTTCGGCTCACCTAGACAAGGCTTTGAGGGAGGAGACAGGAAGACGAAGCATGAAATTAAGAAAGGGCGACGAAGTCATAATCACACGAGGAGAATTCAAGAAAATCAGGGGCGCAGTCACGCGAGTCGATGCCAAGGCGCTGAAGGTTTATATTGAAGGCGTAAAGAGAAAAAAGGTATCCGGACAGGAAGCCAACGTGCCTGTTGACCCAAGCAACGTGAAAATAATAAAAATCTTTAGAGATGACAAGAAGAGGAGGATTAAGAAATGAGCCTTAAGCGTTATGTGATGCCGGTGTTCTGGCCACTTGAGAGAAAAACGAAGAAATATGCACTCAAATTATTGCCAGGACCTCACAACAGCAAGACTTCAATGCCGATAGGCATCTTCCTCAGGGATGCGATGAAGTTTGCAGGCACAATGAAGGAAGCCAAGGAGCTGGTGAATCGGGGCCTTATCAAGGTCGACGGCATAACTAGAAGGGATGTTAAGTTCCCCGTAGGATTTATGGATATAATCACGATAGGAAAGGAAACATATCTTGCATTGCCAAAGAAGAACGGCATGAGGTTCCTCAAATCTGCTGCAGCAACAAAGCTCGCTAAAATAAGTAACAAGACTGTTCTCAAAAAAGGCAGAATGCAGCTTAACCTCTACAACGGCAGGAACATAATTGCCGAAACAGGAGAGTATAGCACAGGAGACACGCTAATGATTGACGTTCAAACAGGCACTATAAAGGGCGTTCTCAAAATGAAGACAGGCTCTCACGGCCTTATACTTGAAGGAAAGAACGTGGGCACGTCAGGCAAGATAAAGAAGATGATATCAACAACCGGCTCTGAATCTGAAATAATAGTCCTGGAAAGCGAAGGTAAGGATGTCGTAGTTCCTAAGGATTATGTGTTCGTCATAGGAGAAGACTCGCCCGTAATAAACGTTGCGGAGACTCGCGGTGAATGAAATGGCCATGAAAGAGATACGCATTGAAAAAATAGTGTGCAACATCGGTTGCGGCACTCATACGCCTGTCGAGAACGCCAAAAAGATACTGGAAAGGCTGACCGAGAAAACTCCTGTAATAATCAAGACTGCAAAGAGAAACACGTTCGGAGTTCCGAAGAACAAGCCTATAGGCTGCAAGATCACAATAAGACACGATGCGGCAAAGTTCGCAAAGAGGATGCTTGAAGCAAATGAAAACAGGATCAAGACATCCAGTTTCGATGACAAGGGCAATTTTGCTTTCGGCATCAAGGAATACATTGACGTACCTGGAATGGACTATGACCCAAAGATAGGCGTTATAGGCATGGATGTATGCGTGACTCTGGAAAGGCCTGGCTACGCAGTCAAGAAGAAGAGACATCCGCACAAGCTGGGCAAGAAGCATGTGATAACAAAGGACGAAGCCGTCCAGTTCGTGAAGGAGAAATTCAACGTTAAGGTGGAGTGATAATTATGCGCTTGAAAGCTACAAAGAGAAAACAAGGCGAGGGCGCACGCAAGTGCGTCAGATGCGGCAACATGAGAGGCCTCATAAGAAAATATAGCCTCATGTATTGCAGAAGATGCTTCCGTGAGGTTGCGGCTGATCTTGGTTTCCATAAGTACAGGTGAAGAATGATGAAAATTTCAATGAAATATACAGGAGGAACGACAGCATGAGGCACGATATTTTGCCGGATGTCATGTATTCGCTCAATAATGCCGATAAGTTCGGCAAGCAGGAATGCATCGTGCCTGCGTCGAGTACTGTAAAGAGCGTGCTCAAGATACTTCAGGAAGAAGGATACATCGGAAGCTTCGAGTTCGTTGATGACCAGAAGTCTGGCAAATTCCGAGTCGAGATGAAGGGCAAGATAAACATGTCAAGAGCCGTGCGGCCCAGGTTTGCAGCAAAGACTTCAGGTTTCAAGAAATGGGAAACAAGATTTCTTCCTGCGCGAGACATGGGAACTCTCATACTTTCCACGCCAACAGGCGTTATGACAAAGAAGACCGCCGTGGAGAAGGGCACAGGCGGAAAGCTTGTGGCTTATGTTTACTGAGGGGAAAAAATCGCTATAGCTAAATCGAGGATGTAAAAATGAAGAAAGAAGTTGCTATACCAAAGGGCGTTGATGTCACGATCCAGGGAATGGAACTTAGGATCAAGGGTCCCAAGGGCGAACTATCAAAGAATTTTGAGAATCCATTGTTTAACGGCATAGTGAAGATGGAGAAAAATGATAATTTTGTCGTATCCTCGGAGAGTGAGAGACGACAGATCAAGGCCATGGTAGGGGCAATAGCGGCTCATGCCAAGAACATGATAGCAGGCGTGACAAAAGGTTACGAATACACGATGAAGATTCACTATTCGCACTTTCCAATAAATGTTGAAGTGAAGGACAAGGATATACTTGTCAAGAACTTCCTTGGCGAAAAGGCCCCGCGAATGACAAAGATAAAGGGCAAGGTGGACGTCAAGGCAACAAAGGACACCGTAATTGTAAAGGGAACAGATTTGGAAGATGTAGGCCAGACTTGCAGGAACATCGAGGAAATCTGCAAGATAGTCGAAAGGGACGGCAGAGTCTTCAATGATGGCATTTATGTGGTTGACAAGAAACTTCAGACAGGGGAGAAGCTATGAGCAAAAGATTCAGACGACAGGACAATCAGTTCCACAGCAAGCTTGGAACAAAATGGAGAGCGCCTAAGGGCGGCCAAAGCAAGATGCGTGAGCGCAGGGGAGGCGCTGGAAAGGTTCCGAAGATCGGCTACCGAACCCAGAGATCCACAAGAGGAACTATCAAAGGCACGAATGTAATATATGTTTGTGGCTTGACAGATCTGCAGAAGCTCAACAAGGGCGATACTGCCATGCTTTCTTCAACTCTGGGGCGGAAGAGCGTTCTTGAGATCGCAGCTAAAGCCAAAGAACTTGGCATTGAAATATTTAACAGGCAAAGGATCAGAAGTGCAGAGAAGCTCGCAAAAGCGGCAGAAGCGAAAAAAACCAATGTCAAGAAAGAGGAAGCCAAGAAAGAAGCTTCAAAAAAGGAAAAGAAGGCTGAATAGAAATGTTCATAAAATTTGCAGACAAGAATTGCCCGGTATGCGGCAACGCAGGCGACAGGCTTAATAAGATAAGCAAGGGCCTGTTCCAGTGCGGAAAGTGCGAAATGGCATACGATAAGTTCGGATTCTTTGGATACCCGAACGAAGGAGAAGCAATGTGGAACTGATATTATGGCACAACTGACATCTCAGAAGAAAATAGCGGCCCGCGTGCTGAAATGCGGAGAGAGCCGAGTATGGTTCGATCCGGCAAGAGGCGCTGATATAGCTGAGGCTATAACGGCCGCGGACATAAGAAGACTCTCCATGCAGGGTGCCATAAAGGAGCTGCCTGCTAAGGGCAACAGCAGAGGCAGGGCGCGTGCCGTGCTTGCCCAGAAGAGAAAGGGCAGAAGAAAAGGGATAGGTTCCAGAAAAGGAAAAGCCACTGTGGGCCTTTCAAGAAAAGAAAGCTGGATGAAGACTATCCGCGCGTTGCGGGACCAATTGAACTTGGTTCGTGGTTCCATGGATCAGAAGATATACAGACAGGTTTACAGGAAAGCGGGCAGCGGCTTCTTCAGAAGCAGGGCTCACATGATGACATACTTAGAAAGAAACAAGATGCTGAGGGATTCAAATGCTAAAAAGAAGGCTTAATGAGAAAACGGATTACAGGCAGAGACTGGCATTACTGAAATCAGGCCTTCCGAGGCTTGTAATCAGAAAAACCAACAACAAAATACTTATTCAAATTGTCGAGTTCATAAGGTCCGGCGACAAGACACTAACAGAAGCAAGCTCTCTTGATCTTGCTTCGCTTGGGTGGAAAGGGCACAGCGGAAGCGTGCCTGCGGCATATCTTGCAGGTATGCTTGCCGCAACAAAAGCGATCAAGCATGGCGTAAAGGAAGCTATAGCCGATATAGGCCTTCAATATTCAAGAAAGGGCGTTGCGATATATGCAGCCATCAAAGGCGCAAAGGATGCTGGCCTGAACATATCAGCCGGCGAGGCGTTCCCTGATGATGCAAGAATACGCGGCGAGCATATTGCCCAATACGCAAAACTCTTAAAGTCCAAGAACAAAGCAGCCTATGAAAAGCAATTTTCATCGTATCTCAAATCTGGCTTCAATCCGGAAGATATAGCCAAGAACTTCGATGAAGTCAAATTGGCAATCAAAAACGCTAAGGGGAATGAATGATGGCAAACGATAACATGCAAAATTGGGTACCAAGAACGGAGCTGGGCAGGAACGTATTGAACGGCTCCGTGGCATCGCTTGATGACATATTTAGCTCGGGCAAGATAATCAAGGAGCCGCAGATAGTTGACAAGCTCGTCCCAATGCTTGAGAATGATCTTATTTATGTAGGCGGTTCTTCCGGAAAAGGCGGGGGAAAGAGGATGACCTCGACGAAGAGAACCACAAGAATGCACATGAGCGGCAGAAGATATACTATCTCATCCGTTGCTTGCATAGGCAACAAGAATGGATACATTGGAATAGGCAAGGCCAGTGCAAAGGAAAATAGAATAGCCATTGGCAAGGCAATTGAAAATGCCAAGCTCAACATGATACCTGTCAAGAGAGGATGCGGTTCTTGGGAATGCTCATGCAATGAGCCTCATTCAATACCTATGATGGCGGAAGGCAAGGCAGGCTCAGTCAAGGTCGTTCTTATACCTGCGCCAAAAGGCATAGGATTGTGTATCAACAATGAAGCCAAGAAGATGATGAGATTGGCCGGCATAAAGGACATATGGGCCAAGAGCTACGGCCACACATCCAGCCACGTAAACTACTCTTATGCCGTTTTTGATGCGTTGAAAAAGATGAATCTTCATAAGGTGAAATGATGCTTGTTGTTGTAAGAATCCGAGGTAGCGTGAATGTCAGGGCGGATATAAAAGAAACCCTGAGAGTCATGGGCCTGAAGAAAATAAACTCTGCTATAATCTTGGAAGACAACAAGACATACAGGGGAATGATAATGAAAGTTACCGACTTCGTTGCATGGGGCGAAGCCGATGCGGAGACGCAGAAGGCCATAAAAGGCGTTGCACATCTGAAGCCCCCAAGGAAGGGAATAAAATCCATCAGCCTTAAGGCACCGCAGGGTGATTTGGGCTACAACGGCGCAAAGATAAATGAACTCATAAAGAGAATGTTATAATGACAAGCGACAAAGCCAACAAGAAAAGAGGAAGCCATACGCACGGCTTCGGCGCCAAGAAAAAGCACCGAGGCAAGGGAAGCAAGGGAGGCAAGGGACTCGGAGGCAGCTCCAAGCACAATAGAAGCTTTGTATATGCCAAGGACCCCGGTCATTTCGGCAAGAAAGGCTTCACGTCTTTGAAAGAGAGAGCTAAAGTCATAAATGTTTTTGAACTTGCCAAATTTGAAGGAGAAGTCAACCTCACAGAGATGGGATATGGCAAGCTTCTTGGGCAAGGAGAGATTTCCAAACCCCTAAAGGTGAAAGTGCTTTTGTGCTCTCCGTCAGCTAAGGAAAAAGTGGAGAAGGCCGGAGGCCAGATAATCACCGAGTGATATAATGTCTGCGTACGAGAAAATCATAGGGGTATTGCCCAGTGTCAAGGGACCTTCCACTTATCTTAATTTCTCATCCCGCATCAAATGGACAGGTCTTATATTATTTATCTTTCTCATAATGGGTCAGATAACGCTTTGGGGCGTCTCTGAAACTTCTCTTCAGCAATTTCAGACATTTGAAATGATACTTGGTTCTTCTCTTGGTTCCATAATTACCTTAGGTATCGGCCCTATAGTCACTGCATCTATAATCTTACAGCTTCTTGCAGGATCCAAGATAATCAATATAGATACATCCACTGAGGCGGGCAAAGCCAAATTCCAAAGCACGCAAAAATTGCTTGCAATATTATTCTGCATATTTGAGGCTATAATATTCGTAGGCTTGGGCGCGGTTTCTCCTGTAAGCCGGGATTTCGTTACCATAGCGTTTCTTGTAGTCCAGCTCATGTTCGGCGCGTTAATATTACTTTTCATGGACGAAGTTGTGTCCAAGTGGGGTATAGGGTCAGGAATATCGCTTTTCATTGCAGCCGGAGTTTCAAAGACGATATTTGTCCGGGCATTAAATCCGCTTGCAGGAGAAGGCAGTGAGTTCTCATTTGGTCTTATTCCGCAGGCGATACAATACATAGGCTCACAGCAGTTCTATGAGGCGTTTACCGCATTCCTGCCGATAATTTCAACTGTAATAGTTTTCTTGATGGTCGTGTATATACAGGCCATGAAAGTGCAGATACCTCTTGCTTTCGCTTCTGTACGGGGCTTTGCGAGAAGCTGGCCTCTCAAGCTTATCTATACCAGCAACATACCCGTCATCCTTATAGCGGCCTTGCTTGCAAACATCCAGCTCATAGGCCATGCTCTTGCAAGGGACGTTGGCGGAGGCTTAAGATGCGGGCTACTGGGATGCTTTGATGGTAATAATCAGGCAGTATCGGGCCTTGCCCATTACCTTCAGGTTCCGCGTGAGACATCAATAGAATTATTCTTCACAAGCTTCCTTTTGGCGATGCTGGGTTCGGTGGTTCTTGCATACTACATGAAGCATCCAAATCTCGGCAAATTCCTGGGCGCATCTTCAATTATTTCGCTTATCCTTGCATCAATGGTAACGCTCAGCGTCACCGGCGCGCCAAGCGCGGAAAGCATATTCAGGGTATTTGTATACCTGATAATACTTGTTGCGGGCTCAGTGCTCTTTTCGATTCTATGGGTTACGACTGCAGGCATGGATGCGCGCAGCGTTGCCAACCAGATAGAATCCATGGGCATGCAGGTGCCAGGCTTCAGGCGCGACCCGCGTATAGTTGAGCAAGTATTGAACAGGTACATACCTTCCCTCACAATAATCTCCGGTCTTGCGATAGGCACGCTTGCCGCGCTTGGTGATTTCACAGGTGCTCTCGGAACCGGAACAGGCATACTGCTCACGGTCATGATAATCTATAACTTCTACGAGCAGATATCTCAGCGTTATGTAGAAGACATGAACCCGGCTGTAAGGAAGTTCTTCGAATAGACTCCAAGAACTTATGTCGCACATTTTGCAATTCTGAGCCAAACCAACCATTTTTATTTCTTTGTCTATAATGGATATGAGAAAGAAGCGCCTGTAGTCTAACGGCAGGACCACAGCCTTCCAACGGCCCTTTTAGAAAAAGCGCCGGCGGAAAACGAAGAAAGCTGTTGATCCGGGTTCAAATCCCGGCGGGCGCATACTGGGATTTTCCGAGGACAAGCTTCGCTTCTCTGGATGTTGAAGGCGCCACTTCAACAGAACCGAAGGTTCACAGGGAAGACGAAGTCTTCACTGCGCCGGAGGAAGAATGTCCTCCGTGCGAATCCCGGCGGGCGCAGGTCAGGATTTTCTGCAATAGAGAATAAGCTTCTCTACGCAAACGGGCAGACATTACCTGCTTTCTCTATTAATTCTTATTTGCATATTTAATCGTCATGGACCGTGATAGGCGATATTTCGTCATATTGGCATTGTTTCTGATATTTTCACTTTATCTGTATCTGCATTTAGTCGTGCCGTATCTGGACTAGACAAAGCCAAGAACGTGTACCATTCCTACTATAACCAGAACCGATACTATGTCGGCAACGCTTGTCATTATAGGTATTGTCACGTTATCCGGATCGACGTTGTGGTTGAAGGATATTATCGATATGGCCATGGACATCAGGATGAGAAAGAGATGCAGGATAATTCCGGATGAAACCGATAGGATTACTATATCCCAGAGTGTCAAGCCGTTGACCCCTGCAAATGCGCCTATGTAATAAGCCATTATTCCTAAAAGCGGGAAAATGAAATAGGCAAGGCGCATTGAATTGAGTATTTCCTGGAGCTTTTCGCCTTTCATTTTGAAGTCAGGCTTGATCAAACCAAGATGCAGCTTGCTTCCAACGCGTGACGAGAGTATGGTTGTTATATTGCCTGCGGTTTCAAGGAACGAAGGGATGAACATCAATATAATAGGTATCGCTATTATGCTGTGCACGTATGCTTCCAGTACAACGCCGGAAGCCGCGCTGAGCAATCCTGACAATGCGAGTACAGGCATAGACTCCGTCATTATGCGCTTGAAATTGATGGAATTTGGAACTACACCAGAGGAAATAAGGACGTGAAACATGCTAAGAAGAGACAACATAACGGATGCGTAGAATATCATTTCAGAATAATGCCCTATATATTGCACTATCATAGCTGCTGCAATAAGGCTAGGTATAGTAAAGAAATCGCCTATTGCCGTGACAAGAGGGGATGTTACATTATCAGGATCCCAGCTTCTTTTGTAGGCAAGAAAGGATATCCATATTGAAGCAATCGTGAGAAGGACGCCGGATAGCAATCCTGCGATCAGCGATATGGAAACAAGCTCCTGCAAAGGTATGGCGGGCAATCCAAAAAGATACGTTAGAATTTTTGATATGATACCAAGATATACGGAAAGAATCACGCTAAGAGACAATGATGCAAAAACATTTATGCGCAATACCTTGTTTTTCAGGTCAAAATTTTTGAGCGTGCCTATGTGAAACGCAGAGCCGAGCCTTGATGCCAAGGTTCCGAAAATACAGCCGCGGATATCCAGTGCTGCAGGCAACAATACAAGAAGCCCAGGGACTGCAAGTATCAGAGCTTCTGATTTGCTAAGCAAGACTCCCGCAAAAATCGATGTTATGCCGCTAATAACAAGCGAAAAAATGCTGTAGCGTAGCTTGACGTAGGCCAGTGCCTCCGCACTCAGAAAGCTACGCAGTGAATTCATAATATTCCTCCGCGAAGGATATTATACTTAGAGCTTTTTCAATTCCCCTCTAGCCAGCTTATGGAGGCGTTTGCAGCTTTCTTTGGAGCCGATGAAGATAAGCACATCTTCCTCGCGAACGGTTGTAGTTTCTTCGGGATTGAACATCCATTTCCCATTCCTTTTTATGGCAATGACGTTGGCGCCTGTTTCTGTCCTAAGCTTCATGTCGCCGAGTGTCTTGCTTACAAGTATAGATTTTTTCAGCACGGTCTCGCGTGCTATGCTTTCGTCGCTTTCACGGAGGGCGTCTTTAATGACGGGATGCAGTTCCCTGCCTTCAAGTACCATCTCGGCCATATTCCTTGCGGCATTTGCAACAAATTTAGAGCTTTCGGCAACATCTATGACGCCAATGAGCCTCTTGGCTTGGTGGCCGCCGCGTGATGCTGCGAACAAATGCAGATACAAGTTTTCTTCAAGACTCTCTATATCGTTGTACAATATGATCACTTCCTTGGCTATCTCCTTGCTTTCGAAAAACACGGACGAATAAGCAAGATTCAACATAAGCCCAGATAGGTTCTTCACATCCTGAATAAGATCCTTTACGTTTCCCGGCTCTTCCATTCCATCACCGAGAATTCATTGAATTTACAACTTAAAAAGGGTTTACAAATCTATTGTTTTATGAATCCGGCAGTTTACAGAACCGGAAATTTGAAGGTAGACCGTGCCATTGCAAGTCTACGGGATGGCAGGCTCTCTATAAGCCTTCTCTATCCAAATCTTCCGGAAACGTTTCGTGGACGTTTACCACAAAATCCTGAATATGGAATAACTGTCATGAAACGTCTCAAGGAAGAGGGTGTTTCAGCGATAGCTGACGAGGTGCATCCGATAAGGCCGCCATGTGCAGGTATATTTTACATGACAAAAGACGGAAAAATTATATCCCACAGGCGGGACATCAGAGCGCCTACGCATGCCCTATACCACAGCATCCCTGCGGGTCATCCTACACATGATGAGGTCTATCTCCCCAGCGGGCTTTATAGCACGGCGATGCGCGAGGCGGCCGAGGAATGCCTGATAGTGACAAAAGATGATCATCGGCTTCTTGCGCCTGTCGGCATGGAGCCTTACATTTCAGAATCAGCGAAAAAGATAGGATTGCAATTGCCAACGATGCATATTAACGCAGAAATCATTGATCCTTCAGATACCATAACCGCCAGGCGTGAAAATGGCGATATATTGTTCGTTGCGGGAGGCTTCGTAGACATAGTATATGAATCTGAAACAAATATGACGTTATTGCAGGGTTTCTATTTGCCTATTCACTCCGATGAAATAGAGGCAATAGATGCCGAAGGCATGAATAGAGAAGGAAGATACGAGCGCTTTGGTCGGGAAATTTATTTCATAGACGCGGAGCGTCCGGGACGTTTCGGCTCAGCGATAAAAAATCCGCGCGTCAGGAAAAGCAGGATAGATAAGGGTATGCCTTTTTTCTATACGCCTGATTATACCCCTCCTTACAAAGGACCTGATCTAACCGATGCCGGATCACCGCATGTTTTTGCGCCTGATAACCTTTTATCAAGAGCCTTGGATGCTGTAGGCGCTGAAGATTATGCAGGCAAATGGATGGAAATAAGCGTTGATAAAATGCAGAGAAATGAAAACAAATGAAATTATCGTAGTTACTTATCTTCTTCGTCTTCCTGTTCTTATTCTGCGCAGTTCGCGTCTTGAAGAGTTATATACAGGGTGTAGGGAAAATAGATTTTCCGCTATTGAGGCTTCAAGAAGATCTCTATCAGCTGTAATCATTATCAGATCATTGCCTTCAGAATATTCTAAATCAAGCGCTGTAGCGAGGTGGATCGTATCTCCTTCGCCTAGTTTGGGATACTTACCAGATAAAACGGAAGCTGATCGTATTATATCATCGTCAATGGAAACTATCTCAACATTGTCGGTAACAACGTCATGGCCATAATTCCTCATTATGCGATTGAAATCTAAAAGATCAATTTTTCTCATATGTCGCGCGCGTTGAAGAGATATTTGCATCTCCAGTCCTGTATAGATGGAAGTCAGAAATTTTTCGTTTGACATTTTTCCATCAAAAAGTTGATCGACAAAGTCACTGCCATTTTCAGTTATATATCGCTTTACCCAAGCTGATGTATCAAGATAATAAAAGGGCACTATGATATTTGTCTACGGTCTTCTCCAAGGTTGTGTAAAACGATGTAACATAGCTTTTAAGTCACTTCGGGCCGTTGGCCTATTTTCTCTACTCATTGGCTCAGTACCATAAAGTTCGACAATGTCCCGAATGAGTTTGCGTATACCTGTACTCCTATAGTGATCTTCAGGTCTATACTCTGGTCCTTCAGGCCCTTTTTCATATTCTGTCATATTTTTACCTCAAGTTTTGATTATAAACTAACAAGAAAACTAACAAGAAAATATGAATATATATAATTACAACTAAAAATTAATAAAGCTTTCTACAGTTAATAGATTCATTAATCGATTAAGTAAATATCATTCCCTACGGCTCGTAGTATTCTATGTCTACTTTGGCAGGATTGCCATTTTCGATGCTGCCAGTACTGAAACGAGAAGTTGTTCTTACATTAACCGCAGCAGATTCTCCCGACCCCCTCCATCAGAGTCGCCGCACGCCGAAACCACGACTGTGGTGGTAGTTGATGAAGGATACGCTTTTTCGAAGCAGTATATTCGAAAATTTGAATTGCACTGCATATCTACAGCAGAAGACCAGTCTGTCGTGCCATGAATATATCCTGACATGGCTGCGTTTGAAGAATCGGAGGTTGTCCATTCGTTGCATCATTACGAAGCCGGGTAGGCGAGTTGAACGCCTCTATCTCGCTTTGCAGGCGAGCACATGGCCGCTCTGTCAACCCGGCGGCTTGATTAATTACTTTCAGAAGATATTTATTCGTTCCAAAAATATGAAAATTTTCCTTTATCGCGCAAAAAAAGCGGAATTCCGATAAAAATTGCGTTAGCTTTATATACAACTTCTTCACATAAACGTTTTATTATTCCGGTGATTCAGTGGGAAGAGCATCAAAATTTGTTTTGGTCGCTGCGATTCTTCTCATTGCTATGCCTTCTTTTTCGCTTGATGTTTCAGTGAAAACAAACAAGTATTCGTTCAATGTAAACGAGAGCATCTACTCGTCTGTTGTAGTGTCTGACAATACAACCGCTATCTCGAACGAATCTGTTTTGCTGACAGTTAAAGACTCATCAGGCGCGGCGGTTTCATCTTCTTCATTGACGACCAATTCTACAGGAGGCGCAAATTATACTTTCTCACTTTCTTCATCCGGTAACTATACCATACTTGCAAACGCTTCCGGCACGGTAGTTAGCCACTTTATCAAGGTTCTCCCCTATTCAAAAATTTTGATATCGCTTAACAAGCCTTCATATAGCACCGATACGGTTGCAAGTCTTGTTGCCACTGTCGTGAATTCGAACGGCAACGGCGTTCCTTCTGTTTTGATAATGCCGAATTTACGATACAAGAATGGGACCTTGATAAGTGAAATAACTTCCTGCACAACCGACAGCGTAGGTAAATGCTCGACTTCCTTCACAGTTCCAAGCACGGAAGGTGAATACATAGTCGAAATAAACAAATTCGAGCAGGCAGTTCCGCTTCTTGTAGGCGGTTTCAGCGCTTCAATGAAAATATCGCCTACAGTAGTCGGCCGCGGGGACAATGTAACTATCAGGATCACGGTGAAGAATGCAAATGGCAATGGAGCCACGGCTTCAACAAGGCAACTCGTGATAACTGCACCGAACGGAACCAAGACAACCGTAACTGCAATGACTCAGGCTACGGACAGCTCTGCTACAAGCCTCACAGGCGTTTATGAGGACAAATTTTCTTCAACAGGCGAAGGCATATATTCTGTTACAGCTACCGTGACTGCACAGGGTTCAAATATAACAAAGGAACTGCTCGGCAGCTTTGAAGTCAGGGCATACGTAATGGAAATTAGTGCATGGGACGGTCAGCTTGTTTTTTATCCGGGTTCGACCGTGACCCTTGGGTTGAAATTGAAAAACGCATCTACAAGCGATAACATCGCAGGCAAGGCGACTACGATAACTTCAGGCGCAAAAATATATGATCCTTCAGGAGTAGATACGGCGATCTCGCCTACTGTCACGGATCAAGTCAGTACTGACGGCAAATACAAGATGTCATTTTTGATTCCGGGGACCTCGGCTTCCGGCACTTATAAAGTCCTGATAAGCATAAACGATACCTTTGGATCAGGCTCTGGAATAGGGTACTTCACGATCCAGAGGGCAAAAGGCTTTGTTGTGTCGATGGATACGTTCCCGAACGGCGTCTCACAACGAGACTTCGTTGCAGGCAAGAAAATAGTCCTTAGGTTCTCTGCGCAGAATGTTTCTGGCACAGTACCCGTCACGGGCATTTCAAGTTATTCGATTGCAGATAGTGAAGGAAATGACAAGACTTCATTATTCGGGACGAATGCAACATACACGTCTGGAAATTATACATACATTAATTTGACGGCTCCTGTAAAAGGCGGGGATTATTTTGTAAAAGCCCAGACAGATACGCCTGTAGGCTCGGTTTCTGTTGACGGCAATTTCAAAGTCAGGTCGCTGGATGTAACTATACGCCCTGTAAGCGCGGGAAGCCCTGGAAGCACTACTCCTACACCGGGCGCAGGCGGTCCGGGACCGGGATTTTTCTGGTTCTTCAGACCCAATGACACTGTTCAGCTCAATGTAAGCGTTACAACGGCAAGCGAGAAGCAGGGCAATGAAGGCTTCATGTCCAAGGGATCATTTGGAGGCGGCCCAAGAGGCGTTGAAGGCGGGTTGTTTGGCATAGGCGGCGGTTCATCAGTACAGGGAGCACAAGTAACAGTTACTAAAATAATCAATCTTAATACCGAAGAAGACTGGACTTCATCCGTAACACTGACGAATTGCGTTACAGATTCTTCAGGCAGTTGCGCAATCAGCATGAAATCGAGCGTCAACGGCCAGAACTGGACTGGCGGATTTTATATCGCATTTTTCAATCTTTCAACGTCGGACAACAAAACCGATCGTGCCCAGGGCTTCTTCGACGTAAGGAAATACTTCATGGATGTCACGGTTCGTGCAAACACAACGACCGATGCTTCTTCGTTGGGTTTCAATAGCTTCCAAAACTGGAACGTAGGCCCGAACACGGCTGTAAATGTCTCAGTGACTGTAAGAGAACCTGGAACATGGCAGACGGCAAATAGGACAGGCACGCTTACGATAAGCGGCGTTTTTTATGGAGGGAATGCAGGTGAATTCATATTCCCGCCCAAGAAGATAGATTCTACTAACACGACAATACGAATAGACGGAGGTTCGAACAGCACGGTCATATCCGCGCCTGCAACAGGCTGGAAATCCGGCTTCTACATAGTTAAAGTCATTGTGAACTTTTCGGGCGGAATAGACAGCGGCGAAGGATTCTTCATGTCAAAAATATTCGAAGGATTTGGAATGCCGGTAAACCCAGAAACTAACGTGCCCGACTTCACAATAGGCAAAAATGAGAACGTGAGCATGAAGATCGACGTGTTCAATGTAGTGAATTACAGGCCGGCAGCCAACCTTACGGTTTCGCTGAAAAAAATATTAAGCTTTGCGAGCTTCCCTCCATCCGAATTAACATATGATAAGACGGTCACCCAAGGAACTACAGACGCTTCCGGAAGAGTGCTTATGACCCTTGAGCCGCCTACTGGAGGATGGAGCAACGGCCAGTATCTCATCGTTTTTGATGTTACAAACGGGACGGTTACGGACCAGGTTGAAGGTTTCTTCATGGTAAGAAACTTCTTTGCCGAAATAAGCAGCAGCAACTGGAGATATGGTAGAAGCGACAACATAAATTTCACAGCGACTATCTCTTCCGACCCTTCATGGATGAGAAACCAATTCGGTGGTGGTTGTCCTCCTGAAGATACGACTTGCGGTGGCGGAGGCGGCCCTATCGGAACTCCTGAAGCCATATTGGAGGAAGGAGTGGTTGTAGCCGGCCGAGGATTTGATCTTGACGGGGATACTTTCCCGGACATCAACATGACAACGAGCAACGTGTCAGATATAGATATGGCGAACCTCTCTGCGGTTAACCTTACGAGCGGGGGCGTCACAAAGAATTCGACCATAGCTTTCATGGGATGCATGAATTCCGTTTTCAGCAAATGCGTTTCAGGAGAAAAGATACTTAGCGACTATGATAGTGGCGGGCCTTTCCAGGGCTTCAAGTGCACCGGTCCGGGTTTTGCGCCTGTGTATAGCAATCAGGGATACAGAAACACGACGAACATGACATTAGCAGGCTCTTACAATGCAACGCACACAAGATATTTCTGCGTCAATAGCACGACAGGCAAATACTACAAGTTAGGAATGAGAGGGCCTGGAAACTCCGAAGGAAATGTTTCGAATTGGTCTATTGGATACATACAGGATCTTGGAGAAACTTCAGGATTAGGAGGCTCGTCTGGCGTTTCAGTAGGAGATAATTCGCAGACATCATATTACAACGTGACGCTAAAATCCGTAAAAGTAGCCAAGTTTGACTTTTCATCAGGGGAGACCGTGCTTCAGGAAAAAGTAGATTACAATGTCACAAGCAAAGACGGGACAATAAAGGGCACGGGCAATATTCTAATACCCGGCGTTGGCACTTTCGTCTTGAAACCACTCGACGATGGGGCGGCAGGCGGGACATGGGATTCGGGAGATTATTTTGTCTCCGCAGAATTCAATAATTCCCTTGGCACGGAAAAAGCCGAATGGGGATTCAAGATAGAAACCTTCTTTGCGAGCTGCAACAGGGTTTCATGGGGAGACATACAGTCAGGAGTTTCAGTTAACATAAGTTGCACGATAACAGATCCTTCAAGCGGACGCGCATATACAGGCAGTACCGAAACCAATATTGAATCGGTGATAAATTCAATGACAGGAGCACCGGTTTCAAGTTCGTTGTGGTCAGATGCCACGACTTCAAACAACAAGTATAGCGCAGCGGCAAACGTGAGCCTGAGCCAGAGTTTGCCGAACGGGTTTTACCAGATCGCCATAAGGATAAACGAGAGCAGCGACGTCAAGCGAACTTATGTATGGTTTGATGTAAGGGACTTTACTCCCAGTGCTTGGACAGAAAAATGGACTTATGGGTCTTCGGACAACATTACAATATATGCCCAAGGAACACTTTCCGGGCAGCAGGTAACGCTTAACACTTCTTATACTTCCGGCTCACCCGAGATTACCGTGTATAAATACGACAGGGCAACATGGTCGCGAAGCGAGGTATCCGGCATTGCACTCAAGACATCCAATATCACAATGCCGACACGTCTTATAATGAATCTCTCAAGGTCAGGCGGATGGGATGAGGGCAGTTATCAGGCTGTTGTTAATCTTACGCGAACATTGCAGAATGGTTCGGCTACAGGAGGAAAGGTAGAAGTAAGCACATGGTTCGATGTCAGGCTGTTTGATGTATGGTCATGGACTGACGCATGGAGCAATCATCCGAAAAACAACATGAGCCTGAAAGTTCATGTTGGCAGTCCAGGTACATCGTCATATTACAACGGGCAGGTTTACATAGATATTCTGAGTCTTCAGAATACCTTGACAGGAGCCACTCTTGTTAATGGAACTGACTATACCGTGAAGGCAGTAAGCGGCAATCCTGCAACCGTAGGAGATCTTAATATAAATATAACGCCCCTCGGATCCGGTTTGCCGTCTGGTACATATAGGGCAAAATTGAAAATATCGGATGCCAATGGCAACGTAGTATTTTCCGAAGCATGGTTCGAGGTCATAGCGTTCCGATTGTATGCATTCGCTTCAAGATTTGAATACCAGAAAGGGGAAAATGTGACATTCGATATTGTAGCTGACAGTTCCTCAGGAACGCCTGTAACGCTTAACGATGTCAAGATATCCACGATGAAGCATTGCCAGAGCGGCACTTGCACAAGCGTGGATACATCGGGCTTGATATATACTTACACGTCCAGCCAGAAGAGGCTTAGCCTGAATACCACTGCGCTCTCAGAAGGCTATTATTATCCCGAGATCACGGCAAACGACAGCCAAAATGTAACATCAACAGCTCATATAGGATATGCCACATTTAGGCTTTCATCATTCGCACTAAGCGGAAAAATACTCTATCCCTTTGAATTCGCAGGAGAGAAATTCAGGTACAGTTATTACATAAATGAAAGCATGAAATTGAACATAAGTGGGTCCTCTGGAGTCACGGTATCCAACGCCACGTTCAGATATTGGAGTTGTGACAACGCATGTGTCCAGCATAGCTTTGTTGTGGCGATAAACAGGACTACCCAAAGCAACGCTGAGACAATAAACATAACGCCTCCGGGATTGAACAACACATGGCCTACCCCACCATGGGGATGGGCGTATTATGATGTTGAAATTTCCGCCTTGAAAGATGGCGTAGCCACGACATTCATGACAAGCATAAGTGCTGAATTTCCAGGAGTATGGGGAGCGATAACAGGAATCACCGACATAACGCCGACATCGGCGATAACCTCAACAATAAACGTAAGCCTTAACTACAACAGGAGCATGGTGCTTGCCAATGCCAATGTTTCGGTGCGAAAGATATGGAATACTGCAACAGGTGCCAACGTGAATACATCAGATTCAAACTGGACAGGCGCATCAAACATCACCGATGCAGGCGGGGCCGCCAATGTTTCAATAACGCCTGCAGGAAGCTTCACATGGCCTATCGGCAGGCTATCTGTGGAATATCAGGCTACTTACGGCAATTCTACAACCGTGGGAAGCAGGGAAGTCATAGTTGCGCAGAAGAACCTGAGGATAGAAGGAAAATCCGTTTATAATGCAACGAAATCTAACCAAAGCTATGTGACCGACAACACAGTATCTGCGTTGCTCCCGGGAAACGCAACCTTCAGGGAGAACTTCAACATATCGGTTTCCATAAATAATCCTTCATCGAGCCAGGTCAATGCCGATATTGCAATAAGCAAGCCTGTACACAGCACCAATTCTTCTGCAATATCAAATAATCTGACTAACCTTACGCATGGCAATATGATAATGAATATAGGCGTCACGCGCCAATTCAATTGGACATTCAACGTCACCCAGGCGGGCAACTGGACAGGAACGATAACCATAACGCCAAAAACATCAACAATGAGCGTCATGACCACCACATATAACTTTGAGTCGAAGTGATCACAATGAAAACTAAGACATTGGTAATTGCAGTAATAATGATGGCATTTGCGCTCCAGGCATCTTATGCGGCCTGCAGTAATGCATGTTCATCATCGCAATATACATGTTCCCTTACGACGACTTCAATGACCAAGGGTTCGGCAGGCACGCTCACAGTCAGCGTAACAAACCAGCAATCGCAATCCCAGTCCAGCATCACGGCCTCGCTTCTTGGAAGCTGGTTTACAGGGGATACAATTTCGCAAGTGATTTCAAGCATCAGCTCCGGCGAATCAAAAAGCCTGGATTTCACAATAACTCCTAATACGGCCGGTTCGGAGGACGTATGCGTGGATATGGGGGGAACCTGCACTGCTGACTGCACGCAAGTTACTGTAAGTTCTGCTGCAGATTTGAGCGTAGTTTCTCTAAGCACGCCATCTTCCGCCACGGCAAGCCAGACATTCACAGTTTCAGCTACGATACAAAATGGCGGCACTGAGACTGCAGGCAGTAGCAGTTCTGTTACGGCAACACTTGAAGAAACTTCAGGAAAGTGCACGATATCCAGCGCCACGAAGACTATAGGTACTATTGGAGATTCGGCAACCACATCGGAAAGCTGGAGCGTGACTGCAGGGAGCTCATCAGGAACTTGCAATTTTGTCCTTAGCGTATCCGGGAGCCCGGGAGGCACTGATACAGAATCCGGAAGCACAACTATACCCTCTGCAAGCGGAGGAAGCAGTGATTCAGGCAGCGGAAGCGGCAGTGGCGGCGGTGGAGGGGGCGGAGGAAGCGCTCTATCCAAGGCACCAGCGCCTGAAGGCACGACCATAAGCACAACAGAAGGTATTTCAGTGATAAAGATTCCTTCTGTTGCTGCAGGCGAAAGCGCAGGCGTGGATATAGACAATCCGGCAGAAACCGGAGTGAGAAGAATTGCATTCACGGCATCGAAAGCTTTAGCAAATATCAGTATAGAAATCAAGAATCTGGAAAGCACCGATAAGGAAGCGCCAGAAGGAAAAATACATCAATACATGGAGATTGTACTTTCCAATTTCTCAGATTCGGACATAACCGCAGCCGAAATAAGCTTCCAAGTTGCAAAAAAATGGATAGCAGACAACGGATTTGCGACATCTGATATAGGTCTCATGAGATACATATCCGGCTGGTCTGAGCTTGCGACATCTGAATCCGGCGGCACAGCTGAACATGTATATTATATTGCAACAACTCCAGGGTTTTCATTATTTGCAGTATCGGCTGTCAAAAAAGCTGTGATAGTAGATGACGTGATTCAAGATAATGAGAATATAGTGAATGCCGTAAAAGATATAGTCAATGACTATGGCTGGTACATAGCGCTCTCAGTATTTGTCATAGCATTGATACTTGGATGGATGTATTATCATGGCCATGATCATCTCAAAGAGGTCAAACAACAGCTTGGCCAGGGGAGAAAGAATGAATATGCCATAGACATTCGGAATAGAAAATCCGGCTACAGTTTCACGCCGTCCGGCAGAAAAAATAAAAAATAAAAACAGCCAGCTTCTACGGGAGTATAAATGCTTTATTTTCCAAGGTAATTTATGAAGCTCTTTGATACTTTTGCCCGAAAAAAGAAAATTATCGGACTTGCAAGTGACGAAGTAAAAATCTATACATGCGGGCCTACTGTTTATGATTATGCACATATCGGCAACCTGAGGACTTACGTTGCAGAAGACGTGATAAAACGGATAATTGAACGGAAGCACAGAGTAAAACACGTAATGAACATAACGGACGTGGGACATCTTGTCTCGGATTCGGATAGTGGAGAGGACAAGATGGAGTTGGGCGCGAAGCGCGAGAAGAAGACTGCGTGGGAAATCGCAAATTTCTATACCGAGCAGTTTCTTGCGGATATGGAAAAGCTGAATATCAAGAAACCTTCCATTCTATGCAAGGCTACTGATCACATAAAAGAAATGATATATCTTGTTGCCAGCCTTGAAAAAAAAGGCTACACATATCTCACCGAAGATGGCGTTTATTTTGACACATCAAAATTCAAGGATTATGGCAGATTAGCGAGGCTTGACAAGGAAGGTCTGGAGGCTGGGAAGCGCGTAGATATGGGAGGAAAGAGAAACGCAACCGATTTTGCTCTCTGGAAATTCTCGAAGGAAAAGCGGCAGATGGAATGGCATTCGCCTTGGGGTATCGGGTTTCCCGGCTGGCATATAGAATGCTCTGCCATGGCAATGAAATATCTTGGCAAGACCCTGGATATTCATGCAGGCGGAATAGATCATATTCCTGTACACCATACGAATGAGATAGCTCAAAGCGAGGCGGCGACCGGAAAGAAATTTTCCAAAGTCTGGATGCATGTAGCATTCATATTGCTCGAGGGAAAGAAAATTTCCAAATCATTAGGAAACTACTATACTCTTTCCCAGCTTGAAGAAAAGGGATTCAGTGCTGCAGCGTTCCGCTATCTTTGTGCTTCTTCGCACTACAGAAGCGAGATGAACTTCACGCTTGACGGGCTTCGTGATTCTGAGAATGCACTTCATACAATAAATGATTTTTACAGAAGAATGAAGGAGATAAAGGGCAGCGGCAATGAAAACAGGAAGATCTCAGCATATGAAAAAAAATTCTGGGCTGCGCTTGAAGACGATGCGAATACGCCTAATGCGCTTGGTGCATTATTCGGCATGGCAAGATTCGCAAATAAGAACATAAATTCGGAAAAAAGCGCCCGCAAGATAATCGAGTTCTTGGAAGACGCGGACAAGGTATTCTGCTTCCTTGAGAGTGAGGAAACCATAAGCGATGAAGAAGCGAATATGATAAAAGAACGGGAAAAAATGAGAAAAAGTGGGGATTACATGGCTTCTGATGAAATCAGAAAAAAGCTTGCCGAGCGCGGCATATATCTAGAAGACGCCCCCGAGGGCACGAGATGGAAGAAACATGAGAAGCGGTAAGCCTGAATTTCAGATCAAAATAGCCAAGGAACGCATGGAAATACTCATAGATGAAGCCGCCAAAAGGGCTGCAAGCGATCCTGCGCTTGCAAAGCGCTATATAAGGCTGCTGAAACGGATAGGAATGCGTTATAATGTAAGAATACCTCCTTTGGTAAAGAATCGTTTCTGCAAGTATTGCTCCTCGTATTTAAATATAGGCAAAAATAGTTTTGTACGGGTAAAAAAAGGTGTTGCCGTTGTCACGTGCAATGAATGCAAGAAGAGCTTTATTATGGCTTCTTCAGTCCGACGAAGGAAAGCATACTAATATAAATGTTTCCTATCGTATTAATAGCTGATAATTTATGACATCTCCAATGGACGCGAACCAGGAAAAGCTTACTAAAGGACTTGCTGAAGTTCTCAAGGAAAAACTCGAGAAGCCTGAATGGGCTTCTTATGTTAAGACAGGAATGGGCAAGGAGAGACTTCCCGATGATGCTGATTGGTGGTTTTACCGCGCAGCAAGTGTCATGGGTAGGCTGTATAAGGACGGCCCAGTAGGCGTTTCAAAGCTTAGAAGCTATTATGGCAGCAAGCACAGAAGAGGCCACAAGCCGGCACGTTTTGCTAAAGGCGGGGGCAAAATCATAAGAACAATACTTCAGGATCTTGAAAAGGCAAGCCTTGCCAAAAAAACAGAGAAGCCCAAAGGAAGAGCACTCACGCCAGAGGGCATGAAGCTTTTGAATAAAATCGCAAAATCGCTGAAGTGAAAGCATGGAGGAAGAGGAGATAAAAAACCGCATACTCCAACAACGTATCGCAGAAGAGAACAAGAAAACGGAAGATGCTATCAAAAGCACGCTTTCACTCGTGTTGGAGCCAAAAGCGAAAGAGAGATTAAATAATATTCGCGTAGTCAAACCTGAAGTCGCACAGCAACTCGATATCTATCTTTCCCAGCTATATCATAGTGGGCAGCTGAGGGGCAAGATAACTGAGGAGCAGCTTGTGCAGATATTAAGAAAGATAAACGAAAAACGAGAATTCAACATAAAAAGGAAATGATCGACATGGGAGCAAGAAAAGATCTGGGAAAGAAGCTGAAGCTCATAGCTATCAGAGGAAAGAACGCTCCAAGATGGGCTGACATAAAGAAATTCGCCCTTAAGAGGGCACGCACCAGAAAAATAGCATCCTGGAAGAAGAACTGGAGAAGAAGCAAGAACAAGATTTGATGATTATGGCAGAAGACATAGTTTTGACAATACCTCTTGGCGAGAGCGGCAAGAAGGCGCAGAAAAAGAGAGCAAAATATTCTGTCTCTTTGATGAAAAAGCAGATAGCTATGCGCGTCAAATCCGGAAACGTCAAGATAGGCAAGTTCCTTAATGAAGTCTTATGGGTTCATGGAAAAGACAAAGCGCAGAGGCGTGTGCGTGTAAAGATCATTAAAGACGGGGAAACTTTCAAGGCAGAGCTCATGGGTCATGATTATCAGGATTTCAAGGCACAGCCAAGAAAGGAGATAAAAGGCATGAAAGAAAAGCTTGAAGAAAGGCTTACACCTAAGGCCGTCAAGAACGAAACTCTTGAAAAGAAGATAGAAGGCAAGGAAGCTGTAGCCGAAAAACCTGAAACGCCTAAGGCATAATTTGCGCGGAAGAGATGATATGCCGGATTTAATGTTTTTATTAGGATTATCTGGTTCTATAACGGCATCTATATTGTTTTTCCCACAGGTATGGGCCTCTTATCGCACAAAAAGGACTAAAGACTTGTCTTGGGCCGTGATATTAATAGGAATTATCAACGGTGCCATATGGACAGTATACGGCCTGTTGAAAGCCGATATGTTCATATACGCCACTAACTCCATGATAGTTATTGCAACTTCTATGCTGTTGATGCTCAAAAGGAAATATGGATAGACATTCTTGCTTCATTTATATACTGTTTCTTCAATAGATTATCATGAAAATTAAGGGTAAAATCTTTTCCGGCTTTGGCCGTGGCGGGGATCTAATAAAGAAATGGGGACCCAGAATCACTCATCTTCTGAAGATCAGCCCATATCCGGGAACTCTGAATGTAAGGCTTCAAGAGCCGATAAACATTGCTCCTTATGCGACAATAGAGATGGATTATATATTGAGCCATGGCAAAAGGCACATAGATGCATATTTTATGCCGGTAAAGCTTGTATTCAAGGATAAGACTGAAGAATGCTGGGGCATGCGTGATGCAGACAAAACGTATAATAATGATGTGCTTGAGCTTCTTTCTACAAAAAATCTCAAAGAAGTTGCAAACTTGAAGGATGGGGATGAAGTGGAGATAGAACTGCCTGAGAAAAAAAGAAGGAAGACAAAAGTGCCAGGGTTTGGCATAATACAGGAATTTATGGAAAGAAAGACGCGCGCGGGTGCTTAAATCATGTTCAAAGTATCGTTTGCAGGAGACCCTAACATAGGGCTTTACGGCTTTGCTACAGACAAATATTATCTTGCCGGGTTCCAAAGAGGCGCTCCAAAAACATTTGAGACCCTGAAAGTTCCGGTAGTTTCCGCCATGGTCATGAATACCTATTTTGCAGGCATGTTTGCAGCCGGCAATTCGCGTGGCATTATAATATCAAATTTCTCTGCGGCCTATGGATTTACCAAAATAAAACACAGCCACGTTCTTGAGCTTGAGACGAATCAAACTGCCTTAGGGAATTTGATAATTGCAAACGATATCGGCGCAATAATATCGCCTTTGCTTAGGAAATCGAAAGACACGATAGAAGAGTTTTTAGGCGTGAAAACTGAAATAGGAACAGTCGCCGGCCTCAAAATATGCGGCAGCGCAGCTATAGCTACGAACAAGGGCTGCCTTGCGCACCCGAAAATCAAGGAAAGTGAAAAAGCGGTTATCGAGAAAGTTTTGGAAGTTCCTGTGATGATTGGAACTGTCAATTATGGTTCGCCCTATGTGAAATCAGGCATAATAGCCAACTCTTTTAGTTTTGCGGTTTCGGAGCAATCAACGGGACCTGAAATGGGAAATATAGTTGAGGCTCTGGGATTCCTAGAATGACCAGGCGATAAATATGGACGAAAACGACAAGAAGGAAGACATTCAAAGAAAATACTCGCACTACCAGGCGATGAAACAACAAATGTCGGTACTGCTCCAGGAGAGGATGATGCTTGAGGAAAAGTCTTCTGAATTAATCATGTCATCCGAAGCCATGAAAAGGGTTGATAAGGAAGACCGGGGAAAGTCAATATGGTCGCCCATAGGCTCGGGCGTATTCGCTAAAGCCTCGCTGGAAAACACTGAAAATTTCATAGTAGGCATAGGCGCGGGCGTGTTTGTTGAAGAATCAAAAGAAAACGCCGTAGCAATCCTTGAAACCCGTCGTATGGAAGTAATGAATTACATGGAACAGCTTCAAACCGAGGCTGAAAAACTGGGAAGGCAAGCAGAGATTTTGGAAACCGAACTGCAGAACATGACACAGTGATGAAATGTTTGAGTCGCTAAAGAAGAAATTGAAAAGCATATTCTCTTTTTCCAAAGAGGAATCGGCGCAAGAAACGCATCCGGAAGAAAGGAAAGAACCTGAGCCAATGCCGCAGCCTCTCAAGGTACCTGAGATAATTCCAGAAAAGACGGAAGAAATAAAAGAACTGACCGAAGCTCCTGAATCGGATGGGAAGACTGAAGAAAAAATTGAAATATCCGAAGAGCCGGCAATCGAAGAAAAAACGAAGAAAAGCCTATTTTCCAAGGCAGTAAGCAGGATAACAGAGAAGAAACTTGGTGAAAAAGAAGCTGAGGAGATATTTGGCAATCTTAAAACCGTCCTTCTTGAGAACGATGTAGCGTATGAAGTTGCGGAAAAGATATGCGATGAAGTGAAAAATGCCATCGTCGGCACGAGCGTAGGCAGGAGCAAAACTCAAGATGTCCTGAAGAATGCCCTTGCACATTCACTGAAAAACATCATGACCCGCGAGAAGATTGATTTAGAAAAACTCATAGATGCGAAAGAAGGGGCATACCTTATGCTTGTTTTTGGCACAAACGGTGCTGGCAAAACCACGACAATAGCGAAGCTTGCCCATAAGTTCAGAAAATTCAGACCGGTTGTTGCCGCAGCAGATACATTCAGGGCAGCATCAATAGAGCAACTCCAAGAACATTCCAAAAAAGCCGGGTTTGACCTTGTAAAGCATTCTTACGGCGCCGATCCGGCTGCCGTAATTTTTGATGCAAGAAAGCATGCAGAAGCTAGGAAATCCAAGCTAATAATAGGCGACACTGCCGGGCGCTCTCATTCAAACGCAAACCTGATGGACGAATTGAAAAAAGTCGCACGTGTCAACAAACCCGACCTTAAAATACTCATCCTCGATTCGCTTACAGGAAACGACATATATGAACAGGCAAAAATATATGACCATGCAATAGGGGTCGATGCCATAATATTAACAAAAACGGATGTTTACGATAAAGGAGGCGCTTGCCTTTCGGCATCGTATGTTACAGGAAAGCCCATACTCTATCTTGGAAGCGGCCAGAAATATGGCGACTTGGATGATTTCGATCCGGACGCAATAATAGCAAAGATGCTTGATTAGACCCTGACTAATTTTCTTACGGCATCACGAACCGTTTCTGAACGGTTCGGATAAACTCCCTGTTCCACAAGTTCGTCTATCTGTTTGATCTGTTTTTCCGTCAGTCTTATCTGCACAGTCGCCATTACCAATAGAATCACCGAGTTACTATAAAATTTTGAAAAAAGATTTAAGCACATCATCGCGCCATGATTGCACGTCAATTACAGAAACATTACATATGCCATCGGCTTTATTAGATTTCAGGCAGTTTATTCTTATGAAGAAACCCTTCATCCTCATGTTCTTTGCGTTCGTTCTCTATTTTATGTTCTCTTCGGGCACAGAGATAGTAAAATATGCAGCGCCTGTCGAATTACATGTGGAAGAAATTTCCGAGACTATAGCCAACATAACGATGACTGATACGATACGCCTTGTTACCAAAAACGGCATGACGCTGGAAAAAGGCACGCTTAGCAATAACGGCAATATGACTAGGAATGTAAATTTCATTTCCATAGGCAACATTACGTCAAACGTGAGCATATCTCTTGCGCCGGGCGAATATGCGCAGTATGCTGCTGTGAGTGGCTTTGCCATAATACCTCAAGGTCAATCTGTCATAAACGAAAAGGAAACGTCATATTTCCCATCTTCAGAAAAACTTTCGATAAGGCTGTCGTCTGCCCGAGCAAAAAACATTGCAGTCGTAATCCCGAAAAACATGACGCCTCTTCTTGTAAGATCATCTTCTGACATAAAATGGGATCTTGAGAGAGAATCAAACACGATAATTATATCGTCTGTGAACGATGATAGCATAGGCAAAAATACGGAAATATATTTTGGCAAGGCTTTCCAAGGGCCGATGTTCATCGAAGATACTGAAAATGCAGAAACGCTGCGATACAGGAACCTGAATGCCGGCGTGATGTTTGGAAAAGCCAATGCTACGCTGGCTGCAATGCTTGAGAATGAAATTTCGCTGGAAAATAACATAACTGAAATCAATGTTTCTATTCTTGCTGCCAGAGGTAATCTTACTGTGGGCGAAAATGCAATTGCAGAAGCTTCGCTCAAGCTTTCTGAAGCCAAGATAAAGGCCGCTACAGGCAAGGAGTTCAGGCCGGAAATGCTGGCGTTCATGGCAGTTCTTGCAGGAACGACCATATATGTAACTTTCATCAGGAGGGCGAGCAAATGAAATTGTTGATCGCTGCGGCGTTGATATGGCTTGTAATGCCCGTTTCATCAGCTTCTGTAGTTGAAGGCGTTAATCAAAGCGCCATATCAGGGAACATGATACAGGCCGGGGAAAATATCTATAAAATCCTATTCACTGTAACGCCTGCCGGCGGGAGCGGTCTGCCGAGCATTTATGTCATAGAAAAGTTTGGCTTGGTTGATAATCTGACTGCAGCATACGCGGAATCGCTTGCTTCGCTTAACGATACCGAAAAAAAGATACGCGAATCAAACGAAAGAATATCGGCATTGCATGCTATATTTGATTCCCTTGTGCTTGAATTAGACGGCATGAAAATTCGCAAGGCGCATATGGATGCATGGAAACTGATATTGGATAAGGAAAGAACGGCAATCGAAAGGGGACGCGGGGGAATCATCGTTTCTGCTGGCGAATACAATCTTATACTTGCGGCTTTTGCTGCTATGATGGCGCTGATGCTTCTCTACAAATTCTTTTACAAGAAGTTGGATGACAGAAAAGAAAGCAATGCTCAGATGCCTCAGGAATATGTCATGCCCGCAGAAATAATTGCCCCGGCAAAAGGGGAAAAACAGGCCGTTTAGCCAACTCTGCATTCATTTAAGCGTTTTCTGCGAAATAAGCATATGTTTGAAAAACTTAGGGACAGCATACAAAAACTTTCCCGTCTTGGCATAGTGGATGCCGAGCACGTGGAAGAATTGGTCAGGGACATGCAGCGTACGCTTCTGTCATCTGACGTTGACGTAGCACTCGTCATGCAGCTCAGCGACAGAATAAAGAATCGGTGCATGGAAAAGCTCCCTGAAGGTCTTTCCAGAAAGGAGCATGTAATAAAAGTAGTTTATGACGAACTTACCTCCATATTAGGCAATGAAAAATCGGAAACTTCCCTGAAACCAAAAAGAATACTGCTTGCCGGCCTTTACGGGACAGGCAAGACTTCTACTGCCGCCAAGCTTGCAAGATTTTACCAAAAGAAAGGGTTGAAAACTGCCTTGGTATGCTGCGATGTCGATAGGCCAGCGGCCTATGAGCAGCTTAAGCAGCTTGCAGAAAAGATAGATGCACCTTTCTACGGCGAAAACGGAAACAAGGACGCTAGCGCCATACTCCGCGAAGCCCTTGTCAGGATGGATGCTGACGTTATCATCGTCGATTCCTCAGGAAGGAATGCCCTTGACGACACGCTTATCCGGGAGATAAAGGGTCTGAATGATACAATGACGCCTGAAGAAAAAATACTGGTGATACCGGCTGACATAGGACAAGCGGCAAAAATACAGGCCAGAGCCTTTCATGATGCGTTGGGCATAACGGATATCATAGTCACGAAGACTGACGCCACCGCCAAGGGAGGAGGAGCCATAACCGCCTGCTATGAAACCGGAGCTAAGGTCAAATTCATAACTACAGGGGAAGGCATCGAGAGCCTTGAGCAATATGATCCCAGAAAATTCGTCGGCCGAATAATCGGCTTTGCAGACATGGAAACCTTGCTTGAAAAGGCATCAACTGCCATGGATGAGAAAAAGGCCGAAAAAGTCATGAGCGGGAATTTTGACATTGAAGAATTCTATTCCCAGTTTGAGTCGATAAAAAAGATGGGATCGTTCTCGCAAATTCTGGACATGATGGGCCTTGGAAAAATGAAAGGCAAGGTCAATATTGAAGGCCAAGAGGAAAAGATACGCAAATGGAGATTTGTAATAGATTCCATGACTCCCCATGAAAAAAAGAATCCGGATGTGCTTGATAGTTCAAGAATCAAGAGGATAGCCGCAGGATCCGGAACTCCTGAAAGTGATGTGCGTGAACTGCTTGGCAACTACTCAAAAGCCAAGAAAATGATGAAAACGATCTCTCCGAGCAAAATGAAACGTGGCGGCATGGGAGGCATGCTGAGGAAGTTTGGAATCTAAAAACATATTTAAGCTTCGAGCATAAATATAATGGAAAATATAGGTGGTTTCTATGGAATTCCAAGCACCAGCGCAGCAGATGGGATATGACCGAGCTATCGTAGTCTTCTCGCCTGAAGGTAGGATGTATCAGGTCGAATACGCAAGAAAAGCCGTAGACAAGGCTACTACAGTTATAGGTGTAGCGTTCAACGGCGGGGTTGTCATCGCAGGGACTAAAATACTGCAAAAATTACTGGTTTCGGACAAGGTTGAGAAAGTTTCCAGGATTGATGATCACATAGGAGTTGCTTCCTGCGGTATTCTTGCGGATTGCAGAGTCCTTGTAGATTATGCCCGCGTTCGCTGCCAAGTCAATAAGATAACCTATGATGAAAAGATAGAAGTTGCATCGCTTGTAAAGGACGTTGGAGATAGGATCCAAAGGTTCACGCAGATAGGAGGAATACGGCCTTACGGATGCGGAATGCTCTTTGCAGGCTCAGAAGATCGTGGCCGATTATTCGAGACAGACCCATCCGGCACAGTTCGCGAATGGAAGGCTCATGCAATTGGAAGAGGCACAAAAGCCGCAAAGGAATATTTGATAACAAAGTTCAAGGATAATATGACAAGAGAAGGTGCAGTTGAACTTGCCATTGCAGCATTAAAGCACGCTGAGCCTAACATAACAGAAAGAAACACGGAAATAGGCATTGCCGAGGCAGGAAAATTCAATAAACTCGATCAATCTGAAGTCAAGAAGATTATTGTATAGATATTACTTCTTCAAATTTGATGCAAGTGCCAAATCATGTGAATATATTGGGAGGCCCATAAGGCCAGAAATCATCGTTTGTTATCAAATATATACCGTGTATATTTAACCCGAGAGCTAATTTTACATACGGGCTTCTGTGTCTTATTGTAGATGAAGCTAAGACTGATCTTAGGTCCACGCCTTCCGCTTTTAGATTCTCTGATAGTGTCTTTTCATTGAGAAGAGATACAGCATCTCCGGCTGCTCCGGATTTACGCAACAACCTACAGACGTTATCATAAAGATCTGCGACTTCAGACTCAGTTTCACGGGTAATATCAGGAAGAAATTTGTCAATTACAATTTCCGGATAATCATATGTGCATTCAATCTCTCCTAATCCATGATCGTTATAACGCTCATATAATTCTCTTGCAGGCTTCCATGATGCCGGGATTTCAATAGTGAGATACGGCTTGTGCATCATTCCAAAATAATCTTCTTGATTTCTTACACGGACTTGGTCCTTGGGACTTCTTCTAGGTACATGAACATTTATTCCATATTCATTGATGTTCTCGGCAAAAGGATATTGCGGATTAGCAAAAAATTTGATTCTTGCAACTCCTTGACCATGAGGATTTCGCGACCTTTGAACGGTCCATGGAGAAGTAAAGTATGATAATCCATACGGAGTTACTCTAATGTGGTCAACGTTCTCATCAAAATTTAATCCTGTTGCTCTATTGACGTCATTAATCGATGACCGTATTTGTAATTTTGCATCCATTGGAGGGTTTAAGTTAATCTCTACAGTGTACGTTTCGCTTTCTGGCGAATAATAGTTCCGGCAATTACGACCCATTTCCTTGTTTGCCCTTTTAAGCTCTTTTTCTTTGGGTTGGAACGTATAGCCGTGACGCTGTAGTTGAATTTTCTTGATCAACATATAATTAACTTGAAGCTAAATTCTTAAAGAGTTCCGTATCTCAATATACATGGACAATAAAGCAAAAGGCTATGCCTTGACATTTGCTTCATCCGGTATGATAGGCATATCATTTGTAGCTAATGCAATGGCTGTAAAAGAAATATCGTCGCCTATAATAGGTCCTTTTTATGTTTTTCTTGCCGCATTTATCGCATCACTTATTTTGGTGCTTCAGCGCAAAGAAATTGACCATATGTTTCACTCAATGAAAAAATACAGAAAAACTGTAGTGAGCATAGGCATCCTGAATGCCATAGGCTCGATATCTCTATTTTTTGCTTTGGATATTTTAGGTCCCTCGCTTACAGGCTTCTTTTCCAGATTCTCAACAATATTCATAGTGATTTTAAGTGTTCTCTTTCTTGGAGAAAGGCTTGGGAAGATAGAGATCATAGGCGCGATTATAATATTGATAGGAAGCATGTCAATAAGCTACACTAGCGGGCATACTATAGCCGAGGGCATGGCTTTTGCATTGCTTTCTGCGATTATGCTGGCGATAGTCCAGACACTTTCGAAGAAATACATAGAGCAGATACAGCCGGCGTCGCTCAACGCATTAAGGACACTTTTTCTTTTCCTGTCTGTTCTGCTCATAATAGGATTTACGGATAATTTCTATGTTCCTTCAATGCCCACTATGGCCCTTCTTTTCACAGCCGGCCTGACAGGCGCATTCCTTAGCGCATACCTCAGGTACAAGGCAATGGAATTGATCGACCTCTCAAAGATCGCCTTGATAAGGGCCATGGATCCGCTTGTGATAGGAACCTACTCATTTTTCCTGTTAGGAGAGATAATGACAACAACAGAACTCATAGGCAGCTTTATTGTGTTTGCAGGCCTGATGATATTCATGCTCGGCAATAACAAGAACTCTGTAGTTGCATAGGGTGATTTTTATATATAAACCATATGAAAACAGGCTTCTGAGTCTTGCACAGATGAAACAGAATGCTGAGATTACAGCCAAAGAATTTTTTAGGTACGGTTTACTGCCATTTTACGATGTGATGAGTCCCGCTCTGCCATTAAAAGATGGCCATATGCTCTATAGGCTCTCGGATTTCATGGATGAGGATACCAGAAGAGCGACCAGAATAAAATGTTCAGCAACATGGCATACTGATAGTATGATTCGAAGCATCACTGACAAAGATAGGAAATCGGCAGGAAAGTTCGAATTAGTGAGAGCCATTGGCGCAGTAAATTACAAGAACTGCACCGTAATTGACATGTAATTATCATGACTATAATAATATTACTTAGAAGCGTGATCTTCTGATATTTGTTCACAATAATTATTTAAGCCATAGATAGCATTGAACTAAGTATATGAACAAGGAGTCACTCATTATTATTTCTTGCTCCATACTCGTCATTGGATGCATCGGTAACGTTCAGGAGGTCAGACATCTTGTGGCGATTGGACCGATGATCGAAGTTGAAGCAACGGTTTTGTATGTTCGTGAGGATCCAGCAAAAGATTGTGAGCAACGATGCCCTGGTTATTCTTATCCTCAGGACAACGGGACGCTCGGGATCGATCGTGTTGTGTCCATTTATAATCCCCAAAACCGGAGTTTTCCGAAAATCCAAGAAGGGGATAAGGTTGACGTGAGATTCTATTTCAGTGCTAGGCCAGCCAAAAGGCGATTTATACCAATTGGCTCTGCCGTCGCCTCTTCCCCGGAATTCCTCGTTTCGCATAGATTGCCAATGGCAGATCCGATACAGGTAGTCGACGGTTTTTTTATTTATTCCACTGAGGATCCTAATCTGAATGAAACCATCGAAATCGTCCTTCCAGGACTGAAAGAAGGAATGAGGATCCGTACCACTTTGGGCGAAGCCCCTCACTTGACTATGTTTCAGTATCAAATCGTAGGATAACAAAATCTAACTTCCCAAAAAGGAGGAGAGGCAGCAACTCATTGTTCTCGGATTTCATGGATGAGGATACCAGAAGAGCAACACCCATATATCCCTGCCGGACAGGTTCCATCATCATGTATCCTGAAAATGACGTTTCAGAATCCAAGTATGAGGATGAATTAGGTGGGGGGGGGGTCTAACAACTGGGCCAGTTTAGAAGACTGGAGAAAAGACTGGGAAAAATTGCATCCGAATATCCCAAGTATAATGGACCTTCGTTAGGGCACAACAATAGTTAGAAATAATTGGATGCATGATAAAGCATACCGGTATTCGGATATTTATTTGCAGAGATTGTGGGATCTGCTTCTGCAGAATAAATGGGGTCGCAGAACAAATTCTTGAGTATCGTTAGAAAAGAGATAACACGTAATAAATAGTTTCAATTTTATTTCTTTTTAATCCCGGATATTATTTACACATCAACAAGAACGTCGTCGCCTTCGACTTTTACATCGTAGACTTCTATATCAACAGTTGCGGGAGGAGCTGTCACTTGACCGTTTCTTACGTCAAAGCGAGCCATATGGCAGGGGCAAGTTATCTCAAATCCTTCCATGAACCCGCCCGAAAGATTGCATTTTTTATGACTGCATATGTCACTAACTGCGAATATCTTGCCCCCTATATTAGATAGCATGATTTCTTTGTCATTGATTTCGATGGCCTTAGGCTCGCCTTCTTTTATTTCCCATTTATTTGCAACTTTAATGAACGTCATTTTTCTTCACCCTAATTCTTCTTTGTCAGAAAGACTTTTCCCGAGAAAACCATATAAAACTAATTTGAAGACCTTCAAGCCCAAAAGCGCGCATTTTATTCTGGAAGCAGATACCGGTATGCCTAGAAGTTCGAGCATATCATCCTTTGAAAATTCAGAAGCTTCTTCGGTTGATTTGCCTTTAACGGCTTCCGTAAGCATGGATGCCGAAGCCTGGGAGATCGCGCATCCTTCGCCAGAGAACATTATTTCTATAACCTTACCGTCCTTTATCTTTATTCCCATGGTTATCTTATCGCCGCAGAGCGGGTTGTAGTCTACTGCTTCCATGTCCGGCTTCGCCAGCGAGCCGAAATTCCTCGGATTCCTGTAGTGATCCAGTATGTTCTCCTGATACATGTCGTACACGTTTTCACCAGATGAAATGCAATATCTCTGCGAATATGGCTATTACAAGGCCGGCAACGCTGAACTCTATTGGCGTGAAAACTACGAGAGCCAGATAGAAGGGCGTCATAAGAGGTATAAGTTTGCTCATTTTCTCACCTCATATAGCCATATGCAGAACGTCTACTAAGCCCGCAATTCCGAGCCACAATAGCTCTATATCCACGCCGTTCATTACAGCAAGGATTATATACATTGGTATCGCCACTGGAGGTTCAAGACCCATTCACACCACCTTCTTTCGTTTCAATAGGTTTATTATATCTTTCAGCGAAGCCGAGAGCTTTGTAATATCTTCTTCATCGTTATAGACGTAGAAGCTTGCGCGTGCCGCAGAAACTATGCCAAGACGCTTCATCAACGGCTGGGCGCAATGGTGACCAGATCTCACGGCTATGCCGTTTTCGTCGAGCATGCTTGCAACATCATGCGAATGAAGACCATGGACATTGAATGCCACAATCCCGCCGTTTTCCGGAGCATTACCGTAAGTTTCCGTAATCTGCAGTTCCGTTGTTGCAAAATTCACCAGCTTCTTCTCATGTTCATGCACGTTTTTCATTCCTATTTTAACAAGATAATCCACCGCAGCGCCAAGCCCTACAGCTCCTGCTATATGAGGAGTCCCAGCTTCGAACTTGTAAGGCACATCGTTGTATATTGTGCCCTCAAGCTTGACGTCCTTTATCATATCGCCTCCTCCCATGAAAGGCGGCATTGCATCAAGAAGCTCTGATCGTCCGTAAAGGCATCCTATCCCTGTCGGGCCCAGCATTTTGTGGCCGGAAAATACGAGAAAATCCGCTTCTATATTCCTGACATCTACAGGCATGTGCGGCACACTTTGAGCCGCATCTACCAGCAGCAGCGCGCCTGCATCATGTGCAATTTTAGCTATCTTCTTCACGTTATTTATCGTACCTAAGACATTCGAAACGTGAGTAACTGCAATGAGCTTCGTCTTCTTTGTTATAAGATTTTCATAATCATCCATCTTCAGGATTCCATCCTCATCTATGTCGGCAAATCTAGTGGTTACCCCCCTGCTCTTCAGCATTTGCCAAGGGACTATATTTGAATGGTGCTCCATTACAGAGGAGACTATTTCGTCCCCTTTGCGAAAGCCAAGGGATTGGGCGACAAGGTTTATGCCCTCTGTCGCGTTCCTGGTAAATATCATTTCATTCGCTTTTGCGTTGACAAAGTCTGCGATTTTCTTGCGCGACCCTTCGTAAGCTTCGGTTGCCTCTTCGCTGAGCTTGTGCACTCCGCGATGCACATTGGCATTATGATTCTCATAATAATTAGTTATGGCGCTTATGACTTGCTTTGGCTTCTGCGAAGTCGCGGCACTGTCAAGATAAACAAGTTGTTTTCCATTCACTTTGCGGGAAAGTAAAGGGAAATCCGATTTTATTTTCTCAATATTCATGACAGTATCCTCTTTCTTATCATGTCCATCATTTTTTCCCTGACGGCATGCGAAGGTATTGCGTTTATGATGGGAACGTAAAAGCCTTCAACTATCATCGTTTCTGCCTGCTCGCGCGACAATCCCCTGCTCATCATATAAAGCATTTTTTCTTCATCAACCTGGCCGGCTGAAGCCGAATGAGAACATTGCACGTCGCTATTGTCTATCATAAGGCTTGGTATACTGTTGCAAACAGCATTTTCGCCCAGCATTATAGCGTGATCAGAGAGATAAGATGACGTTGACGGGGCGCCTTTTTCTATCTTTATCATGCCCCGGTAGACTTCTGAAGCGCTGTCTTTCAGCGCCCCTTTAATTATAATATTGTTGGATGTATTGGGTACGGAGTGGAATGCATTCGTCGAAAGGTCCATGTGCTGCTTTCCTGCGCCGGAAAATACTCCGACGGTTTGGGAATGCGCACCTTGCCCGACAAAAAAATTCTCAACCTTTATCCGGTTAAGCGAACCTCCGAACTGCCCAATGTTCCAGTTGACTGTTGAATTTCTTCCTATGTATGCACGCTTGTACGAGAATTCATTCACATCATCAGCTACATCATGAAGTGAATGAACAGTAAGCTTGGCGTCTTTCGGAGCATGGACTTCAGTAAAATTGGAATTCAGACCGTTTCCGCCCGCAATATGCTCCAAGATTTCTGCAGAGGAGTTTGCTCCCATGATTATAAAATTACGGGATATGCCGGATTGCAAGATTATTTCTATGAAACCCGCATTTGTGTTCTCCGGAATATATACAAGATATCCTGAAGTCCAGAAAGCGGCATTAAGGAAGTCGAACTTGTCGCAATTCAGTTTTTTTTCTCTGAAGATAGTGTCAAGCACTTCTTTATTCTGTTTGAGGGCGTCTTCCATTTTAATGACAAAAGGACTGTGCGATATTATAGAAGATTTGGATGATATGGATTTGTTTATATCAAAATTATCTATAAGGGTATATCTCCATGCCTCTTCTCTTTCAGAAGGCGAAGGCTGGGAAAGAAAAGCTATCGCGGCTTCTTTTCTTTTTGCAGCTGCCCATTGAGGTTCGCTTGCAGCGATCCTTGTTGACTCTTCTAACGTAAACATTAGATCACCCGACTGCTCCCGCCATATCCATTTGCACCAAGCGGTTGAGTTCAACTGCATATTCCATAGGAAGTTCCCTTGTGAACGGCTCTATGAAGCCTCTTACTACAAGTCCCATAGCTTCAGTCTCGCTAAGGCCGCGCGACATCAGATAGAACAGTTGCTCTTCGCTTATCTTGCCGACAGTTGCTTCATGAGTTATGCTGACGTTCTTTTCAGCGACATCCATATAAGGCACAGTATCTGAAGCGGACTTGTTATCCAATATCAGGGCATCGCATCTGACGTTTGATTTTACGCCTGTTGCGCCTTTTGCCACCTTAAGAAGACCACGGTAAGTCGTCTTGCCCCCGTCCTTGCTTATGGACTTGGAAAGTATTGTTGACGAAGTGTTCTTTGCCATATGTATTGCCTTGCCTCCGGCATCCTGATGCTGGCCTCTGCCAGCGTAAGCCACGGAAACTATATTCGCCTGCGAGCCTTCGCCGAGCAAATAAACGGACGGATACTTCATCGTGATCTTTGAGCCCAAATTCCCGTCAATCCATTCCACTACCGCGTTTCTATGTGCATGCGCCCTCTTGGTTACAAGATTATAAACATTGTTTGACCAGTTCTGTATCGTCGTGTAGCGCAGCTTTGAATTTTCCTTTGCAAGTATTTCCACTACTGCCGCGTGCAACGAATCCGTAGAATATGACGGCGCGGTGCATCCCTCGGTATAATGTGCAGAAGAATTGGGTTCCGTGATTATAAGAGTTCTTTCAAACTGCCCCATGTTCTTGGCGTTTATGCGGAAGTATGCCTGCAGAGGCGTAGCCACTTTCACGCCTTCGGGAACGTAAACGAAGGAGCCTCCTGACCATACGGCGCTGTTGAGAGCTGCAAACTTATTGTCCGCTGGCGGGATTATCTTGCCGAAATACTTCTTTACTATCTCCGGATATTCACGAAGACCGGAATCCATGTCAAGGAATACTACTCCCTGTTCCTCAAGGTCTTTTCTAATATGATGATAGACAGATTCGCTTTCATACTGGGCGCCAACGCCCCCAAGGAATTTTTGCTCGGCTTCAGGTATGCCCAATCTATCAAATGTATTTTTTATCTCCGCGGGTATCTCATCCCATGTTCTTCCCTGCTTTTCTGTGGGCTTAATATAATAAAATATATTATTGAAGTCTATTGGAGAAAGATCAGCTCCCCATACTGGCATAGGCATTGAGAAGAATATCTTCAACGCCTTCAGGCGAAAATCGATCATCCATTGGGGCTCGCCCTTGATTTCCGATATCTTCCTGACTATTTCTTCATTCAATCCTTTTTGGGCCCTGAACGTATAGTTTTCCGGGGCGCTGAACCCGTACTTCTGTTCATAGCCTTCCTTTATCTCAAGGATTTCTTTTGAAACTTCTGCCATATTTTCACTTTAAAGAAGAATATCCGCTCTCCTCTATCTGGACCGCGAGTGTCCCTTCTCCAGACTGCACTATTTTGCCGTCAGACATTATGTGAACGAAATCCGGCTTGACCTGCTTTAGTATTCTGCTGTAATGAGTTATCAGCATGATGCCCATTCCTGTCGCCAATTTTATCTTGTTGATGCCATCCGAAACTATTCTAAGCGCATCAACATCCAATCCGGAATCCGTCTCATCAAGTATCGCCATCTTTGGATTCAGCACGGCCAGTTGCAGTATCTCGCACTTCTTCTTCTCTCCGCCCGAAAATCCTTCATTCAGGCCGCGTTTTATGAAATCCTGCTTTATGCCCAGCATCTCAGTTCTATCCTTCACAAGTCTCTGAAATTCAAGAACAGGCATTTCCTTGCCCGAAACCGCATTATAAGCGCTTCTTAGGAAGCTGCCTATGCTTACGCCAGGCACTTCTGCCGGATACTGAAAAGACATGAATAGGCCTTTTTTCGCCCTCTTGTCAGGGGAAAGCTCCAATATGCTTTCCCCATCGAGCTTAATGTCGCCTTTCGTGATAGTGTAACGAGGATGGCCCATTATCACATGCGATAGCGTGCTTTTTCCGGCTCCGTTTGGCCCCATGATCGCATGTGTCTCGCCGCTCTTTATACACAGCGACACGCCTTTGAGTATCTGTTTGCCGTCAATTTCAGCATGAAGATCGTCTATCATCAATTCACTCATTTTTTACCACCTATATTTACAAGATCGCGCGTCACACATTTCCCGCAGACGTAATCGTGGAATATCCCAAAGAAAGTCCGCGTAAAGGAAGCGCAGGCGTTGTCCAGTGTAGTCTTGCCCTCAGCGGTGATATCATACATTATTTTCCTCTCCTCTTCGCGTCTCTTGACATATCCAAGGCTTTCAAGCCTCTGCATGGTAGGATACAGCGTCCCTTGCGTTATTTTCGTGTTCTTGAGCTCCGAAAGCATCTTCATTATCTCATATCCATGGGTACTTTGCCTATTAAGTATCCAGAGTATCTGCATCTGTAGAAGCCCAAGCTCGATTTCGCTTATCTTGCTTCGTCCAAATATCTCTTCTGCCGTGGGCGCCGTGAATGTAATATCCTCAATATGTCGGTCAACTGACATGTTACTATGTCTATTAACCAACATATTTAAAATTAATCTTCTGGCGATTGTCGCATTTATTTTAATGTTGCAAGCTTACGCGTAGAAAAAGAACTATCTCATAGCTTTATAGTCAGTTATATCAGCTTTACCTGTTTAGGATAAAGCAAGAGCTTTGGCAATATCATAATTCTTCAGTTGAAGGCTCGAAGGAAGTTGCAAGTTCACGTTCTAGAATTTCTTTCAGCTCGGCTAGGCAGCCGTCACATATAGCTTTTTTGCCTATAGGCGTTGCAAAGAGGCCATCGTCATTGCCTATGATAGTTTCTTCGTCGCAAAAAACGCACTTTACCGTAGAGCATCACCTCCTTGCACCAGCACTAAAGATAAGCAGCAATTTACTTGCGCTTACCTTTGCTTTTTTTCTTTCCGTTTTTTCTTCGCTTCACGATTGAAGTTGCAGTTCTCTTTGCAGCTGCAATTTTTGCCCCAATCCTATTCATTGATTTTTTTATAGGATCGGCTTTTCTTCCTCGCGTAGTTTTCATCTTAGCCATTGAATCCCCCCTTTAGCTTGCATCTTTCAATATTATGAACGACAAAGTTGCAGAAGTATAATACTTATAGTCCTTTGTAAAATATAAAGCTTGGATTTATCCATTCGTCGTAAAAATATTTTTTTATGCAGAAAGGCTGATAGTTATTTATAATTTGGACGCATTATATGTAATTAATACAATTTTTGTTCCTTACCATTTATTTTCGATTTTATGCATTAGTTTCATGGTGATCAAATGGTTTTGGAATGGGCAGTCGCCTTCTTCATAATCGCATTGATAGCCGGCGCCTTGGGATTTAGGGGTCTTGCCGGCACAGCAGCGACAATAGCAAAAATATTATTCGTGGCATTCCTTTTGCTATTCATCTTCAGCATATTGCTGATATTGTTCGGAATATCGCTACTATAAGATGAGGTGATCGCATGGGATTTTTGAGCTGGTCGGTATTATTCCTCATAATAGCGATTATCGCAGGGATATTCGGCTTTAGCGGCATAGCAGGAACTGCTGAATGGATTGCCAGGGTCATGTTTGTCATATTCCTGATACTATTTGCAATAAGCATACTTAGAAGATCCCTATGATAACAAACACGAACCAAATGGAAGAACGGGAAAGGTTCAAACCCATGGAAAGACGCTATAATACCAGGCGGAAGTGATGATATGACGTATGCAGGAACCGCTGAAAACGATCTACGGAACATATGGGATAATCACGGCCTTAGCATTGCCCTTGCGATATTATTCATTATTAGCTGGGGAGGGCAGATGTTTTTTCAGTGGCACGAATTCATCAATGACTCCATTGACCATGGCGAGATTCCCAATACGGACAAGTTTATTCCCGCCTTCTGGGCGGCAACATTTGAGAATTGGCAGTCAGAATTCCTCCAGTTATTCACATTTGTTGTGCTGAGCGCGGTTCTGATACATAGAGGGAGCGCCAACTCAAAAGATACTACAGAAGACATACAAAGAACGCTTCAGAGAATTGAAAGAAGGCTGAGCGCTATGGAAGACCGATACAGGCGATAAGCTCTTTGGATAGAAATAAATACTAAACCCATCGATATTGTATGATGGATTTAGTAAGCTTGTTTTTTCATCTTGATGAATTTCTTGCATCAATCATAAGCGAATATGGAATATGGGTATATCTCATCTTATTCCTCATAATATTTCTTGAAACCGGTCTCATTGTAACTCCTTTCCTCCCTGGCGATAGCCTTATATTTCTGGCGGGAACATTTGCCGCGATGGGTTCATTGGACATGGTAACTCTATTCGGAATAATGGCTTCCGCCGCGATCATTGGTGATTCTGTTAATTATTATATAGGAAGCCGCATTGGAGGCAAGGCATTACACGGCAAAATACCCTTCGTCAGAGAAGAACACATGCAGAAGACCCGCGAGTTCTACGAAAAACACGGCGGCAAGACTATAGTAATAGCAAGATTCCTACCTGTCATTCGCACCTTCGCCCCGTTCGTTGCAGGCGTCGCCGGAATGAAATACAGAACTTTCGTTGCGTATAACGTCATTGGCGCGATACTCTGGGTAGGGTCTTTCCTAACCCTTGGATATTTCCTTGGGAACATCGCATTTGTCCGCGAGAATCTTGAAGTCATGGTTCTTGCTATAGTTGCGCTTTCCGTGCTGCCGGCAGTGATAGGATTGCTACGCAACAGGAAAAAGTGACCCGGTAGCCAGCCATATTTATTTTTTCCCCCTTAAGTATAAGCATAAAATGACGGCCGATTACCAATCCAATGGAACTTCGGAAATTGATGATCTACGTCAAGTAAAGGAAATAGTGGCTAAAGCATTGTATAATAATGGCAGACTCAACGAGAAAGAACACAACATATGCATACAAACAGGAGTCTTAAGTTATGCCGGAAATCAATTTGCGTTTGATATAGGCAAAAGGATAATTTATGCGCCTGTGGATTTATCGTGCGGATTAAGTCTTGAAATAAAATCGGAATTTCCTTCTATACACAAACGATTCTGGCATGATGCACAATAATTTTGTTCTGATTTTTTTCAGAAAAGATATTTTTATGTTTTATTCACTTAGTAGAAGAGGCTGAAATGTATATTCCTTGTTTACAATATAGGGCGCCCGAAGGCCCTCACAAGTTCGCTATAGGGCATTCGCCAGTCCGCGGCTATCCTGGAAATAACAGCTATACAATATTCTACAATTCTCCTGAAGGCAGAAAACCGATAGCAAATATGAGGGCAATAAGAGGATATGCCGGAATGCCCGATGTCCTGGAAGTTGAAGCCATAGACTCTCCGTTTTCAGTAAATATAGAAGCCAAACACTGTTGGGATCTTCTTCCTACCGGCCAAAAACGCATCCTAAGCATGGGTGAAGCTGTTGGCATAAGCGAATGGATGGATGAGAAAATGCTTCTAGTCAGGGAAATAGGGCATAAAACGCGGGTTTAGGAGTTTCTAAGCCAGCAGCAGCTTCAGATAAAAGGCAGGATTGATTATGTTATTCCTGTGTTCTATATCTTCTACCATGCTCTTGAGGCTGTTCCTTATCTGTTCGTTTCTTGCAGCCTTCTTTATTATCATGTTTGTCAGGAACTTGATGTTGCCTATTTTCTGGAGCCTGTAGGATGCTTTCATTTTGCCTCCAAGCTCCTGCCACACCGCATCCTCGTATCCTCGCAGGAATTCACCTGAGAAGTTGGCTGCCTCCAAAGCCTTGACCGCCCACTCGGCAGCTATCTCGCCTGATACCATGGAATTGGCTATGCCTTCGCCTGTGAACGGATCTATAAGGGCCGCAGCATCACCGACAAGAATGAAGCCATCGCCGTGTATGGTTCTGCGTTTTGAGCCCACAGGCAAACGCCATCCTTTCAAGGAACCTGGCTGAAGCTCTGCGCCCTCAAAACGCTGCTTGAAAATAGCATTCTCCTTTATTATTTTCATCATCGCATTAGGCATGTTTTGTTTCTTCTTTTTCATGAAGCTGTCCACCATTCCAACGCCGACATTGGCAACGCCATCGCCGACAGGGAATATCCAGAAGTATCCTGGAAGTATTTCATTGACAAAATGCAATTCTATCATGTTGCGTAAATTCTTGATGCCCTTGTAATAGGCTCTCACAGCAGTTATCGTATGCCTTTCATCGAGATCAAGGCATCCTGTTTGCTGCGCAACAACAGAATAAGCGCCGTCAGCGCCAATAACGAGCTTGGCATATATTTCTTCTTCTCTGCCATCATTGTGCTTGCCTTTAACGCCTACAACCTTGCCGTCTTGTTTTATGAGATCGCTCACTTCAAATTCCTGAATCACATCGGCATTGTTCAGAGCTTCCTGAAAGACAATATTGTCATAAACAAACCTCTTGCAGCAGAAGCCAGGGCTTCCGAAAGGTATATCAAGTATGACGCCTTCAGGAGAAGAAAATTCAACTCCTGTTATTTGAGCATGCGGCTGTTCTTTCATCTTTTCTATGATGTTGAGGCTTTTCTGCACTCTCAAGGAACCTGATATTGCGTCTCCGCAGGTCTTGTCTCTTGGGAAGCGGGCTTTTTCAAGCAAAACTACTGCCTTGCCTGCCTTGCCTAAAAGAGCTGCGCAGGTGCTTCCGCCCGGACCGCCACCGACTACAACTACATCATAATTTTTTGCCATAGACTCACTTGAATTTGCCCAGCAAAGGTTTTATATCAATATTGTTTATATCATGCTTCACTAAAGGCAGTGAACTTACTTGCGGTATGCCATCCTCATACGTGGGTTTTTCGGTCTTGTAGAACAATCCAATCGGCAGCTTTTCAGTCATTGCCGCTTTTTTCAGGGCTTCATTGAAATCATTTGCATCATGGCCTATGTCTTCCATCTTGACAAGGTTCTGCTTGTACCATGCTATAGTCTGGATCTTGTTATATGTTGAGCAGGGCTGGAATATGTCTATGATGGAGAAACCTTTATGACGAACGCCATCGACTATCAGTTTTTGCAAATGCTTGACTTCATAAGCATAGCCTCTTGCAACGTAAGTTGCGCCCATTGCAAGACCAAATAACATGGGATTAACTTCATTTTCCAGGCTGCCCGATGGCGTTGAAGGCGACCTGAATCCCTTCTTGCTCGTAGGCGAGTACTGGCCTTTCGTAAGGCCGTAAACGGCATTATTCTGAACAAGATAAGTTATGTCAAGATTCCTTCTCATCGTATGGAGTAAATGGCCGGCACCTATTCCATAACCGTCGCCGTCTCCGCCGACAACTATGACTTTCAAACCTTTGTTAGCTAATTTGATTCCCGTGGCCACGGGCGCGGCCCTGCCGTGAAGACCTTCAAATCCGTAAGTCTTGATGAAGTGAGGGGTTTTGGAACCACACCCGATCCCTGACACAATTACTATATTCTCAGGCTCGGTATCAAGCTCTGTTAGGGCGTTCTTTATAGCAAAAAGTATGTTAAAATCTCCGCAGTTGTGAAGTATTGCACTGCCGCTTACGTAGGAATTTACTTCAGCCACTTCCATGTTATGGACAGGCCCATCGTAAAACTCCTTTGTTATCCGTCTTATAGGCAAATAAGCGTAATTCTCATCCCTCTGTATTGGAGGCTTGTGAGACTCGGAACGGCGCGCTTCAAAGACCATTTCCAATGCGTTGCATAACTTGGCCATGTCATCAAAGCTTACTACCTCTATTGAATATGACTCCTTGTGAATATCATATGCTTTGTTTATGCTCACTGTAGGCACTATTCCCTGCCTTAACAAGAGTTGCTTAATCTGTTCCTTTAGAATCGGCGATATGGTCTTGTAGCTTGCCCGATTGACTTTTCTGTCCAGCCACCCGTCACCCCTCCACATACCTTTGATGAGTTCTTTTTGTTTCTCTGCTGGTAGAAGCATCATAAAATGCGGTATCTTCTTGTTCTGCGCACCCCGACCGAACCATTCCGCGAAGGACTCTGCCAAGAGCGAAGAACGTATTTCAACGTTTATTTTGCTTCCTTTTGCCTTTATCGCCGCCTTCAATGCGAACAATCGTTGAACTATATCCTTTACATCTTCTGCATATTTCATCTCGGCGCTGCCAAAAGTGAGGCACGCCTCTCTGCTATGGCAGTAACCTTCGGCGATATAATAACCCGCCAGTCTCAGAAAGTCCGCTCCTATATTTACGGTTTTTGGAATCTCAATATGTTTCCTATCCATCTCTTTTCTTTTTGCCGGAAGCTCTATTTCCCCAGTGTCCTTGACCTCTTTGAGTATCGGATACGGGAGATAGTCTCCTTCCCGTACGTTCTTTGCTTCCGCCCATTCAAGATCAAAAACGGAATTATTGTACGGCTTGGCTTTTCTTTTTGAAATGAGAACCGGATGCTCCCCTGTTATTACTGTCTCCCCGAAGCACTTGGCGGTTATCCTGAATACATCGCCTTTGTGCATGTGAATCATTATTTCGGTGACATCGTGGTATTTTCCGTCCTTGCCGAGCACCCTGTCCCCTTCCTTTATTTCTTCTATCTTTTTTGCCGAAGGATTGGTATGAATAAGCGTTCCAGGCATCACGCATGCCGGACACCATGAAGGCATTTCCTTTGTTGTTAGTTCCTTCAATGTAGTCTTCATGCTTTCACCTCATTAACAATGCCGAAAGTTGCATATTCCAACACGCGTGGCGCAGTGCTCCTCACTATCTTCAGCACACCATCCTCTATGTCCTGCGGCGAGAAAGGTCTGCCATCGTAACGCAAAATCTTGTTATCAACGCTCACAAGGCAGTGCTCTCTTATCACACTATTAAGTTGGGACATCTTGTTGTTTTCAATTATGACTACGCGCTTTGCTTTGGCTATGGTTTCTTTTATAAGAGATGCAGGAAATGGGCTAAGATAAAGGACCTGCTGATAGGCAACTTTGATGCCTTTTGCCTTCAGCAGTTTCATGGCCTCCAGTATAGGACCCTTTGTCGAGCCCCAGCCGATTATCATGATATCAGCATTTGCATCTCCCAAATGTCCAGGGTTGACAAGTTCCTTGGATGCCAAGGCAAATTTTCTGAAGCGCTTGTTATGCATGGTAACTCTGATTTCCTCTTCTTCGCGTTCAAACCCTGCTTCATCGTGCTCGTAGCTCGTCGCAACAAAGCAGCCGTTCTTCTGTCCTGGTATGGAACGGGGCGCAACGGCATCTTCAGTGACTTTGTATCTTCTGTATTCCGTCATGCCAGCAAGTTCAGAATCAGTAAGCATCTTACCACGATCTATCTTCACGTCTTTGGTCTCAAATTCATCGGCAGTGAAATAACTCTCGCCAAGATACTTGTCAGTCATTATCACGATTGGCATCTGGTATTTGTCGGCAAGATTGAAAGCCTTTATCGTCTCATAGAAACATTGTTGCACATCTCCCGGAGCTATGATCACTCTTTCAAATTCGTCGGTAGATGCATGAAGCATGAATCTTAAGTCTGCCTGACCTGTATGCGTTGCCATGCCTGTTGCAGGGCCGGGTCTTTGGGATTCCACAATTACAAGCGGCGTTTCTGTCATTGCAGCAAGACCGAATCCTTCAACCATCAATGAGAAACCGCCTCCGGATGTGCCTACCATGCTGCGCACGCCTGCATATCCTGCGCCTATGGCCATGTTTATTGCGGCTATTTCATCTTCAGTTTGCTTGACTACAAGGTTATACCTGCCTTCACTTGCTGCCATGCTGCCAAGGAGCGACGATGCCGGAGTCATTGGGTAAGCTGCATAGAACTTGCATCCGGCCTTTATTGCCCCTGCTGCAAGAGCATCATGACCGGAAAGGAACATCTTGTTGTGCTTGCCATGGCCCTTGAGCATGTGGCCAAAATCATCGGCAAAGTTCTTTTTGACATAAGCATGGCCGTCACGGGCAGCTTTTATGTTGCCTTGTATGATGTCGTCACCTTTTTTCCTGAAAGACTCCGTCAAGACGCCTTCAAGAACCGAAAGATCGAAATTGAGCAGTGCCATCGCAGCTCCTATGGCAACGGTATTGCGCATGATCTGACCGCCGGAAGACTCTGCAATCAAGGAAAGAGGAACAGAATAGAGCTTTACGTCGTCCCGTATCCCGCTCCTGTCTAGGGTTATTTTCTCTCCATCATAGATGACTGCACCGCCCTGAGAAAGCTTGCCTGCGTGCTTCTCTACAGATGCCTTGTCAAGGGCAACCAGCATATCTATATGCTTGTTCTGTGATTCTATAGGTTTGTCCGACACACGGACATCAAGATTGTTGTGCCCTCCTCGTATAAGAGAAGGATATTCGGCAGTCGCATAAACGTAAAGGCCGGAACGCAGGCAGGTCTTCGCAAACATCGAGAGACCGGCGTTGAGTATACCGTGACCAGCCTCGCCTGCCACCTTCCATGAAAAATCGTTAAGCGTCTTGTCAGCCATCACATTACCTTGCAATGTGTTAAGCCCGGAGGCTTTTATATTTTGCCATAAGGCCGGGAATATTTAAAGCCGAAGTCATCCGGATTTTGATGACGTAAAAGAAGTTACATTTTCTCAAGAAAATCAGCAAGGAGCCTGACTCCCCAGCCAGTAGGTCCTTGAGGAACATAATATCTTTTTTTGTCCCACCATGCAGTGCCGGCAATATCGAGGTGCGCCCAAGGGGTTTTGCCAACAAAATTCTGGAGGAACGCCGCTCCCATGACTGCCCCGGGCACCCTGCCTGTCAGGGCATTCTTAAGGTCTGATATATTTCCTTCCATCTCCTTGCTGTAGTCCTTGTGCAGGGGCAGGTGCCATACTCTTTCGCCTGTGATTTCGCCGGATTCATAAAGCTTTTTGACAAGTTCCTTGTCGCTCGAGAACAAGCCTGCAGTGAATTCGCCTAAGGCTGCAACGCAGGCGCCTGTGAGGGTGGCAAGGTCAATTATGCAATCAGGCTTCTGTTCAACAGCATAAGCAAGCGCATCTCCAAGAATCAGCCTTCCCTCGGCATCTGTATTCGTAATTTCAACGGTCTTCCCTGAATATGAACGAAGTATATCACCGGGCTTATAGGAATTGGGGCCTATCATATTCTCGCAGAAAGGCATTATGCCTATTATATTGACGTTAAGTTTCAACTCTGCTGCAGTTTTCATGGCCGCAAGCACTGTAAGGGCGCCAGCTTTATCGATTTTCATGGTCTCTATGTGACCTGTAGGCTTCAGGTTCATTCCCCCGGAATCAAAAGTGATGCCTTTGCCGACAAGAGCTATTTTCTTTTTGCCGGAAGCACCGCCGTTATACTCTGCAAGTATCATGCGCGGGCCTGAAGACGCGCCACGGCCAACTGCAAGTATCATCTCCATGCCCATCTCCCTGAGCTTTTCTTCCCCAAATACCGTGACTTTCAGGCCTGCCTTTTCACATACTTCCCTGCATAGCTTCTCCATTTCTGCGGTGTTCATGATAGTCGGGCTTTCGCTTATCCATTCTTTGAGAAAATTAGCATTTTCAGAAGTTAGAATAGCTCTTTTGAGGACTGGCTGATGCTTATCTCGCGCCTTTATCGAAATTCTTTCAATTACATTTTTCGGGGGTTTGTATTTCGAGAATACATAAGTTGCAAGCACAGACGCATCAGCGATTGCGCCAACCATTGCAACCTCACCAAGACATGCATTCTGAAAACCTATTGACAGAGTTTTAAGTTTCATGGAAAGCGCCCGGTCGATTCCAGAAGAAACCCCCCTTCTGACACCTTCAAGGGACAGCGATTTTTCTTCTCCCATCCCGGCATATATCTTTGGAATAGGTGTTTTCAGAGAAACATAACTTTCTCCTTCCTCGCCTGCGAACTCAGGAATACCAAGCTTTGATGCTTCCTCTTTGGAGATAAGAAAAACACATCCTGCTTCTTCGCGGTCAGAAATCTCTATATGGGCAGTGTTCATAAAATCCTACGTTATTTAGCCATTGAGCTATAAATGCGTTTTTATAATAACTTAAATATCATTTGATCTCTTATTATAACATGGAATTAGAATTTTTCCTCAATCAACAATTTGCCGGCAATATTGCGCAAGATTACATTGCAGCAACTGCAGTATTCTTTATTTCCTTCATATTACTAAAGGTGTTCAAGGCTCTGGTATTGTTGAAACTCAAAGTCATTGTTAAGTCCACAAAAACGCAGTTTGATGATCTTATTGTTAGCATGGCAGACAAGATCGGTCTCCCGCTTTATCTGTTCATATCCCTCTATCTTGCCACACACTTTGTAAAGATACCCGACATAATCCGTATGCTGATGTTTTCTGGGATTACAATAATAGGGACTTATTATACTATCGTGATACTCAACGGAATAATAGAATATGGAGCACAAAAAATATCAGCTAAACGCATGCAGGAAGGCGATTCTGATACAGAAATGATAGAAATATTGTCAAAGATTTTCAATATATCCCTCTGGATACTTGGATTTTTCTTTGTTCTAATTAACCTAGGCTTCAACATAACACCGCTCATAGCAGGGCTTGGCATAGGCGGAGTGGCTGTGGCATTCGCTCTCCAGAATGTCCTTGATGACGTCTTTGCTTCGTTTTCGATATTTTTTGACAGACCCTTCAAGAAGGGGGATTTTATAATAGTGGGAAATGACATGGGTGTAGTGAAGAATATAGGCATAAAATCAACAAGGATGCAGACGCTTCAGGGTCAGGAACTGATAATATCAAACAAGGAACTTACTGAAGCACGGGTCAATAATTACAAGAGAATGGAGAAGAGGAGGGTTGTTTTCAATTTTGGCATCAAATACGAGACGCCGGTGGAAAAAATACAGCAGATACCGGTCATGATATTTGACATAATACGCAAAATCAATGATGCTGAAATTGACAGGGCTCATTTCCAGAAATTTGGAGATTTTAGCCTTGTATTTGAAGTTGTTTATTATATAAAATCTGCAAACTACAACATCTACATGGACATACAACAGGAAATAAACATAGGCATCATGCAAAAATTCAAGGAGGAATGCATAGAATTTGCGTATCCGACGCAGGTTGTTCATCTTACAAAAGAACGTGTGAAAAAATGAAGTGCATAAAGAAATCGGACTCTTATCTCATAAAACTTGAGAAAGGCGACAGGCTGGCGGAAACTCTGCTTAACTTTTTGGGCGAGAATAAGATAAAATTTTCCAAGTTCGATGCAATAGGTGCGGTGACGGAAGCGGAGCTTGCGTTCTATTCCCTTAAAGACAAGCAGTACCATCGCAAGACGTTCAAAGGCGAATTCGAAGTTACCGGTCTCATAGGCAATTCTTCGATGCACGAAGGCAGGCCGATAATTCACGCCCATGCCACGATAGCAGATGAGAAATTTCATGCCTTTGGCGGCCATGTCATGGAAATGGTTGCCGCAGGCACGCTCGAAGTATTTCTGAAAGTATTGCCATTCGAGGTCGAGAGAAAATATGACGCAGAAACCGGCCTGAAGCTTCTGGACATATGAATTAAAAGAGTTCTTTCCTTATTTCTAAAAGCGCCGCCTTAGCTCAGCTGGTAGAGCGGCAGTTTTGTAAACTGCAGGTCGGGGGTTCGATCCCCTCAGGCGGCTTTAAAATTTTGATATCATTTTTATTGTGATTAATATAGTAAATAGAACATATACTTTCTATATTTGTATCTCCCAATATATAGAAAGTCACGAACTCATACATCCATTCGTTAGTATATTTAGAAACTTAAATATTTATTACTTATAAATAGTAAAGTATTTATACTTTCCTTCCTAATTGGTTAAGGATGAAAGTATGCCATCTTATAAAACCAGAATTAGTAATGAAGCGTTGCGAATGCTGGTACAAAACCATCCTGAGTATAGAAGCAGCACTTCACTTGCAACATATTTGAATATGAGTAGAAGTGCTGCTAGAGAATATTTGTTATCTGCAGGCATAGAGCCAATGAATATTACTGAAGGAAAATTGGTTCAACATTTTAAACAACCTTATAAGAATAAGCCAAGCGAGGAGGCGTTAAAAGAACTCATTGAGGACGATCCTGCCATGAGAAGTCCTAGTATTTTATCTAAACATTTGGGTGTAAGTCCTGCTGCCGCAACAAGATATCTATTGCTTGCTGGCATAAAAACAATGACTATCAGCGAGGCCAAGTTGGTACAGCATCTTGGAGGACATTATAAGAATAAGCCAAGCGAGGAGGCGTTAAAAGAACTCATTGAGGACGATCCTGCCATGAGAAGCCCCACTATTCTAGCTGGCTATTTAGGTGTAAGCCCTAGCACTGCAAGAAACTATTTGAACGCTGCAAACATACAACCTATGAATCTGTCTGAAGGTAAATTAGTCAAATATAATGGCTCTAATGTAAAAATTTTAACAAGTCAGGAGTTAGTAGCACTTGTAGAGCGGGAACCTAAGTATAGAAGTGCTCTCATACTAAGTACATACTTAAATATTGGTAATGGAGCAGCGGCAAGATATTTGAGAAAAGCTGGGATAGAACCAATGTCTAGAGTTGAATCTAGACATATTATCTTCTCGCCCGATGTAAAAATGCTCACTGATCAGGAACTTGTAGATATTGTTAAAGAAAACCCTGAATATGCGAGTGAAAGTATGCTTGCAAAATATTTGGGAATTAGTCCTACAGGCGCCAAAGGCATGTTATTAAGAGCTGGAATAACACCGATGACACAACAAGAAGCTTTGTTATTGTCTCATGAAATAAGAACCGGTGTCAAAATGATTGCAGATGGGGATTTGGCGAAGCTTGTTGAGCAAAATCCTGGTTACAGAAGTGCGAATTATCTTGGAAAATACTTAGGAATTAAGAATACTCGTGCAAGACGTTGGTTATTAAGAGCTGGAATAACACCGATGACACCAGCAGAAGCGCATAACTTTAATTTTGATAATGGCAGAGGTATAAATTCCGTCGTTAAAATTAACGACGCCCCATCCTTCAGGGAGTTTGTCGAGACGCATGAAGATGCGCAAAGGGTTGTGTCATTATTCTACCATGGAAGCACAGCAGGTGGCATGATAGACATGCTTGCCGCGAGGATTCTGGCCCTTTATTATCCTGGCATAGTCGACGAAGAGGTGGCATATGAATATCTGCCCTCATTGGGTCCTTACATAGGCAGATTCAAAAGACCGGACCTGTCCGGCTTTGGCGGCGACGTTATAGGGAGCATACCTATGCCAATAATAAACAACGATAAGATGCTCCGCGAAGGCTTCCTCAAGATAGGAAGGGATTATTACATGTCTCTGCTCCGAAATGATGAATATCCCTCGCATGAGGATGAAGAAACCCTGCTCGGCTTGATAAAGGAAAAAGCTATCGCAGAAGGTAACGAACCCTTGAAATGGCTTCACGGAACCCTTTATGACGAATTCCAGAGATTCTTAACGCTCACAAGGAAAGCCAGGAAATTAATGCCTGAAAAGGAGGCTATGGCATGACAACTTACAGGGAAGTCTCGGTCATAAGGCCCAATATACAGCAGGAGTACGGCTCTTTCAAGATATATGATGAAGGCAGAATACTCATAGCAGACGGCGGCGGCTTTGGGAAGACACAGCAAGCCATAGGCGCTATCAGGCTCATTGAGATAGGCACGGGCCGTATGCCTAAGACTCTAGCTGTAGTGCCAAATTCTGGCCTTGAATACTGGAAGTCACAACTGGGCACCAATTATCCTCGGCTAAGGACCACGCTTCTGAATGACTATGGCACACGATCTCTTGATAGGGTCGTTTTGGACTCGGATGCCATCATAGTCAATCATGACGTTTTTGGCGTCAAGACTACGCGGGATAAAGTAACTCAGGCGCTTGAAAACTTCAAGCCCGACTATGTTATTGTTGATGAGGAGCATCATACAGGAGACCCCAAGACGCACCGGTATAATATGAGAAGGTTAACGGACAGGGCGAAATATCTTGCACTGCTTACCGCAACTCCTGTGCCGGACGGCATGTCCGATATGTTCAACCTCATAAGCATGCTTGAGCCTGAAAATTACCCAACGCCATGGCATGTGGCAAGAGCATATCAAAAAAATCCTCTTGTTCTCGGAAGCGTCCTGAACAGGAAAATGCTGAGGAGAGGTGATGTCGAATTACCTGAGATAAGCACCTGCTTTGTGGAAATGAATCCAGATCATGCAGCAGTCTATGCTGCAGTTCTTGCCTATGAAGACATATCACCTACCGAAAAGCTTGACCAACTTAGGAAGGCTTCGCTGGACCCGTCTCTTGTAGAGCCAGACATGATAACAGATCCGGTACTACGCGAAAAATTAAACGATATAGAATCATCGAAATACCTTGAGCTTGACCGCCTTGTAGGCAACGCGATAGCAAATGGGGAAAAATGCGTTGTATTTTCTTCAAGATTTGTGAACGGTGTCACACGGAAACTCGAAGAACGTTACAAGAAGCACAAGGCGCTAAGGATAGACGGCAGCGTACCGACTGGTCGGATGGGCAAAGAAAGCGAACGCGAGATTGTGAGGCATCTTTTTGAAAATTCCCCGGAGCATTGTGTCTTGATATCGAATCCGCATACCATGGGCGAGTCGCTTCCACTGGTTGCAGCATCGCAGGAATTCCTTCTCGATCTTCCATATAGTTATGGCCCGCTATATCAAATGACAAAAAGGATAGACAGAAGAGGTCAGGAAAAGCCGGTACGCATCACGCAACTCGTTGTCAATTACCCTATGCATCCCAGAGGCTCCATCGATGCAGGCATAAATCATCTTGTGTCAGATAAGAAGAGAATTATAGATATTGCCATGAGGGGCGGAAGGGTAAAGCTTGAGGACGGCAAACTGGTGTCAGATTCGCCCGTTCATACAAAACGACCTATACTTGACGTGATTTATACGCCCGCCCAGCACGTAAGAAGGATATTGACTGTGATGGCCGGTAGAAGCGCTGAATCCAACGAAAGGTTGATCTATGCTAATGACGGCAGGACAGCCTCGGATTTTGCAGATTATTATATGCATAATTGGCCTATGTCTTACTCTGGAAAAACTGCACAAGTATACAAGAGAATAATTGAAGGCTTGCAAGGAAGCGGCGAGAAGATATCAAGAATACTTGATGCCCCCTCCGGACCCGCCATCCTCTCAATGGCGATGGGAATACCTACGGTAAGTCTTGACATAAATATTGCCAATTTTGAAAAGGCAAAAATCATGGGCGCCCATCCTGATAATGAATATCACAAGGGCTATTTGCATGCACTTCCCTTTACAAATGACGAGTTCGATCTTGTTTTGTGCTCTCTGGGTTTGAACCATACGGAACTGGAAAGAACGGACATGACCGGACGCATAATAAGGGAAAGGGAGATGTCGATAAAGGAGCAGAATCGCGTATCAAGAAAACGTGCATTCAATATACAAGCGCTTCCGGCTTACCTTGACCTCGATTTAGACAAGTTATACGCCGGAATGAAACTTGCGGGATTTGAAGTGATACCGGAACTGTCAGGAAAGGTAATGGCTACAGAGCCTAAGGACAGCAAATTCTCTGTCTACGTAATCACCTCTAGAAAATATACCGACCCGGTCCTTGAAATACCTAAAGAATACTTCGAATTTAACGTAGATAGAAATGTGATGGAATCAAAAAGGGGCAAAAGAAAGCCCGATGCATCCATAGATGGCCAAACAAATCATGAGATCTGCACGCAATTCGCTTTCCAGCACGAAAGCGGATTAGATGACCTGCAGGATACTGTGTCCCGTTATCTTTTTACTAACTTAAGAACAAATATGAAAACGATTCTAGAGAGCCTACCTGCAACAACTATCGATGGAAATGAATATATCACCATAACAATGCCAAGGAATATGACACTTTATGAGCCCAAGGCTGTAGTGGAAGATTTACTTTTGCGGCTTCTTATGAACCACACTAATGCAACCAGACGCGAGTTGAGAAAAAGTGATAATGAGTTATATCAAGAATTTAGGCGCCTGAATCTTCTTCATTTAATTCCGGAAAGATAATAGAATCATATCATTTCCTCAAGAGCTTCAGTGCGAAATTCCAATCGTTGTGCTTGAAGCCGTAATTTATTACTGCCAAGCCGAGCATCTCTACCCAATATGCAGCTTTGATGTCGCCCATGTCTATGACATCTGACCAGCCCCAGCGTTTTGCGGTTTCACGCACAAATTCCTTGGCGTCTTTGTGGTTTCCTGCAATGAAAAGATCGGCATCGCCCAGGGATTTCGGGGTTACCTGAACATGCGCAGGCACTATGTTGAATGCTTTAACAACCTTTGCGGCCGGAAGCCAGTTCTGTATTTGTTCGGATGCCGAAAGAGGATAAGAGACTGCAGGGGCAGGAGTGCCTTTTGAAAAATCCAGAGGATTAGTGACGTCTACGACTATCTTACCTGCAAAGTTTTCTTTCCCTGCAAGATTAATGGCATTTTCGGTGCCTGTCCATACTGTAGCTATGAATATAACTTCCCCGAACTTTGCCGCATCGTAAAATGAACCTACAGAAGCTTTACTGCCGGCTTTCAAAAGCCATTCGTTCAGTTTTCCAGAGTCTCTAGTTCCTATAGTAACTTCATGCCCTTGGCCCATAAGCCCGATTCCCAGTGTTTGGCCAACAACGCCGGAACCTAGAATTCCTATCTTCATGGTAATTATAATGGCGTTAAACCTCTAATATTGCATGATTGCGAAGACTGGCACAGGAGTCTCGTAATTCCTGCATTCTTATGCTCAAAAGAACAATATCATAGAATGCCTAAAATAATGCACAGGCTTCCGGATACTGTTCAACCGTCCAATTACGATATGATCTTTGACGTTGATATGGAAAATTTCTCCTTTTCCGGAAAGGAGAGAATAGCAATAGACATATCTGCTCCCGCAAAAGCCATAATTCTTAATGCGCTGGATCTGAAAATAACAACAGCCGCCATATTAGTGAACAACAAAATACTTCCTGCACGCGTTGAAATGCAGCCGGAAAACCAGATATTGATTCTTAAATTGCCTGAAAAAATAAGAGGCAAAGCCGAAATCCTGCTGGAATTCAGGGGAAAATTAAACGATAGCCTGGTCGGATTCTACAGAACCAAGGTAGTGATGCCGGATGGATCATTAAGATACGCTGCGACAACGCATTTTGAGGCGCCTTATGCGAGACGCGCGTTCCCCTGCTTTGACGAGCCAAATTATAAGGCAAGTTTTGATGTGACGCTGAAGATGGGAAAAAAGTTCACGGGTATATCCAATATGCCTGCAAAAAAGGAGACGCTTGAAAACGAAAAGAAGATAATTTTGTTCCAAAAAACGCCGGTAATGTCCACATACCTTCTTTATCTTGGTATCGGGGAGTTTGACTTCGAAGAAACCAGGGCTGATAACACCCTAATACGTGTTGCGACAGTAGGCAACAAGAAAGGTGGAGCTAAGTTTGCGCTTGATGTTGCCAAAAAAGCTCTTTTATACTTTGAGAAATATTCCAGCATTCCGTATCCTCTTCCGAAACTCGACATGATAGCATTGCCGGATTTCTCCAGCGGTGCAATGGAGAATTGGGGCGCTGTCACATTCAGGGAAATATACCTTCTGTACGATGAAAAGAAAACTTCGACATCAACCAAGAAATTCATAGCCATGATAGTTGCGCACGAGCTCTGGCATCAGTGGTCAGGAGATCTTGTGACCATGAAATGGTGGAATGATCTGTGGCTTAACGAGAGCTTTGCCACTTTCATGGCATACAAGGCAGTCGATCATATGTTCCCCGAATGGAACATGTGGGAAGATTTTCTCAGGCTTGAAACTGTGAGGGCACTGGACGATGATTCTCTCAAGACAACTCATCCTATAGAAGCGAATGTAAAGAATGTTCACGAAATCGAACAGCTTTTTGATGCAATAAGTTATGCCAAAGGCGGCAACATACTGAGGATGATAGAGGATTATTTGGGGCATGATGCATTCAGAATAGGGGTCAGCAGATATCTTGAGGCCCATAAATACGGCAATGCATCTTCAGAGGATCTCTGGGACTCGCTTGCGGCAGTCTCGGAGAAACCGGCCAAGGATATCGTAATAAGCTGGATAAAGCAGGCAGGCTACCCGATGGTTGAGGCATCGATGAAAAGAGGCAAGCTCCACGTCATGCAGAAACGTTTTGTATTCGGCGGCAAGGACGGCGCAACGACATGGAAGATACCGCTTATAGTCATGGCAGAGGGGCTGAAAGCTCCAGTAAGGCATATGATAAGCAACAAAACCGTAGAAATGAATCTCGACAGCGCAGGATGGTTCAAAGCCAACTACGGCCAAACAGGATTTTACAGGGTCAGCTATGACAAGGAAAACTCTGCCAAGATGATGATGCTTGTCCAAAACAAGCAATTAGATCCGCTAGACCGCTGGGGTTTACAAGATGATATTTTCAGGCTCTCGCTTAACGGCATGATGCCGTTGAAGGAATACCTTGAAATCTTGGGATCATACGGAAATGAAGATACATACCTGATACTCGGAAGCATATCTGCCAACATGCGCAGCATACATTCGGTCTTTTCAGAAGAACCTGAATGGAAAAAGGCATGGCACGGATTCTCCAAGCACTATATGGAGCCTTACAGAAGAAATTTGGAGAAACTTACATGGAACGCACGAAGAAACGAGCCGCAAGAAGATGCTTTAATGCGCGAACTTGCAATACGATACCTGATTTTTGTCAAAGATGAAGGCACAATGAAGAAAGCAGTTGAAATGTTCGACAGGAATGCGGCCAGTATTTCGTCAATTCCCCCGGACCTTCGCTATCCTGCCATGTATGCAGCGGCTCTAGCCGGCGGCGAACAGAGGCATAATGCCATGATGCATATATGCCAAGAAACCCGGAATCCGGAAGAAAGATCAAACGCACTGCTTGCGATGGGCCAGTTTACAGATCCGAAACTCTTGAATAAATTGTTGGATTTTTCAGTTTCTGGAAAGGCACGAATTCAGGACTTGCCTGCGGTATTTGCATCCCTTGCCGCGAATCCGTCTTCAAGAACAATACTTATTGCATGGATGGAGAAAAATTGGGCTTCTATAGAAAAATACAGCAAATCCGGCCCCGTGTTTCTTAACATAATAGAATATTTCATCAATGCCCATGTGACACAAGAACAGCATCTCCGGGATTTCTTTGCATCGCATCCCGTAAAATACAAGGCAGTAACGGACAGGGCATTTGAACGTCTCAAACGCTCTGCCAAATGGCTCCATGCAAACAAGAAGGCGATCGTGGATTACTTTTTAGGCTTAGAAAAAATAAGATAAAAGCTTTATTATATTCAGCAGGCATAATGATAAATGCTAAAATTGGTCGAGGATTTGGACAATAATAAAAGCCGAGTTTTAACAGAAATGGCAAAGGCCGGCATGAGTCCCACGGCTTATCGTATAGCAAAAAGCCACAATTACGTGCCGCATGCCTGCGGGCTCTATGTTCCCGCAGATGGCAATATCGATGAACTTCACAGGGATCCGTGGTATATGCTGTTTTTAGATAAGCGCCACAATGGCACTGATATAGGCAAAGCATGGCGCCAGCTTCCGCCGAATTATGAAATAACCGAAGTCGGCATTTACACGGAAAACGGGAACATGACCCTTAGGATTGTATATAATAACAAGGATGAAAGGCTGGCGATATTGGATGAAGAAGGCCATTTCGGAATACTATCCCCCTCCAAGAATCCCAATGCCGTCACAGAACTTGCGTATTATTTTAATATCCTTCCTTCTATCAAGGAACCGCCTTCTGCTTTCAGTGATATCATAAAAAATATGGCGGAACTGGATAATATCTGAAAAATCCTGCGCATACAACCTATTTAAAATATCCAAAGAGTCTGTAGTCATGTTAGTCGGGGTTGTAGGAAAGCCAAACGTAGGGAAGAGCACTTTCTTCAAGGCATCTACTCTTGCCGAAGTTAAAATAGCGGATTATCCTTTCGCAACGATCGAACCCAATCACAGCGTTGGCTTTGTCAAAGTCACATGCGCTGAAAAACATTTCAACGTCAAGTGCAATCCGCGCTACGGATACTGCATAAGCGGCACGCGGTTTGTGCCTATAGACATGATAGACGTTGCCGGCCTTGTTCCAGGCGCGCACGAAGGCAAAGGCATGGGCAACCAGTTCCTTAATGACTTGAACCAGGCTGATGTTCTCATACATGTCATAGATGCTTCCGGCACAACAAACGAGAAAGGCGAGCGCACGCAACGCTATGATCCTGCGGAAGACGTGAAATTTCTTGAAGAAGAACTCGACTACTGGTATCTTGGCATACTCAAGAAGGGTTGGGCCAAGTTTTCCCGCACATTACAGCACGGCGAAAAGGAGATTGCAAAAGAGCTTGCAGAGCAAATGTCGGCATTCAGCGTCAAGGAAGAGCTTATGAACGAAGCCGTCACCGCACTGAGGCTTGACACCGAAAACGTGTCGTTATGGACTGACGAACAGATGCTTGCGCTTTCCAGCTATCTTAGAAAGAAGACAAAGCCCATGATAATTGCCGCGAACAAGATGGACAAGGGAGACGCTGAAAAAAATCTTCTAAGGCTGAAGGAACAGTTCCCGCACCTAAAAATAATACCATGCTCGGCGGAGTCTGAGCTGGCCTTGAGAGAAGCGCACAGGCTTGAGATGATAAATTACATACCAGGTGAAAATGACTTTGTCCTAAGGAAGCCCGAATCTATGAATGAAAAGCAGAAAGCGGCACTTGAATTCATAAGAAAGAACGTTCTTGAGAAATACGGAACGACAGGAGTTCAGGACGTGCTTAATGAAGCCGTGTTCGGGATGCTGCAATATATGTATATATTCCCCGGCGGACTCAACAAGCTTCAGGACAGGGAGGGCAATGTTCTTCCCGACTGCTTCCTTCTTCCGCCAAAATCTACAGCGCTTGATTTTGCATACAAAATACACACGGATATAGGCAAGGCCTTCATCCGCGCCATAGACGTCAAGACAAGAATGGTAGTAGGAAAGGAACATGCATTGAAATCCGGCGATGTTGTCGAAATAGTGACCAGCAGATAATTAGATTTCCTGCAAATCCGTGCTTGAAGCCGTAAGTATTTTCGGACGGCCTTTGCCGACAAGAACCGTATCCTCTATTCGTACGCCGCCAATCTGCGGGATATATACTCCGGGTTCATTCGTGACTACCATGTTTTTCTTAAGGGGGAAACTGCCGTTCGGTCCCAGAACACCGCCGTCATGAATTTCAAGGCCGACCTCATGCCCTAAGGAATGGATGAATTTGCCTTTGAAATTTCTGTCAATTATCCTGCGGGCCTCTCTGTCAGCATCCCTTCCATTTTTGCCTTCTCGGATGATATCCATCGCAGCATCCTGGGCTTCCTTCACGGCCATATACATCGATTTCATTGTCTCAGACGCCCTTCCAAACACAAAAGTCCGTGAAAGATCGGAGGCATATCGCATGTATTCAGCCCCGAAATCTATCAGCACAAATTCGTTTTTCTTCAATTTCCGCAATGAAGCCGTATGATGCGGCCTTGAAGCGTTCTCGCCAAAAGCCACTATAGGAGGGAATGCTATGCTTGTCGCGCCAAACGCGTACTGAAGTTCGGCAAGCTTTGCTGCCATTTCCCTTTCCGTGACGCCTTCTTTGAGATAACCGGGAAACTCTTCTGCCGCCTTTGCAGATATCCTGCAGGCTGCAGTTATTGATTTTATTTCCCTCGGGTCTTTAATCGAACGGGCATGGGCAAAGGCCGCTGTCATATCTTTCATTTTCACGTTGATTATTTTAGACAGCCGATTGAAATCCCTATAAGAGATGAAACTGCCGCTCAGTCCTACTGCCTTTGTGCCGGAAAGCAGGCTCCTTATAGCAGCTTCCTTCGTTTCTTTTGACTCAAAGACCTGAACATCAAGAGATGTCTCCTTTCTCGCTATATCCTCTTCCAGCCGGGAAGTAAGCAGCGTTGCCTTGCCGGCTTTTTGCGCAATTATCATCGAGTGCTCGAATACCCCTGAAAGTATGCCACTCGCATAGAAGAAATTAGGATCAAGGGACGGATGCGAACCATTGACTATTATGAACGCATCGGCGTTTGACGAGGAAAAAATCTTCTTTATTCTTTCTTTCATGGCTTATTTTCACCGTCGTATGAATTATTATTTATTCCTGAAGAAGTGCCGGATGACCTTTATGTCGCCTGCGCCATTCTCAGTTATGCCCACGTAAAGTTTCTTCTCCTTGCTATCATCGACATATTTAATTATCATCTCGCCTGTGAACCTGCCACCAGGAAGATATTCAACCGATTTTATCTGCTTCTTTTCTATTATGGATTTCAGTCCGGCCTTAGAAAGCGCGCTCGCCCATGGTTCTATAATCACATAATTCTGAAGTATTTCGACCTTGTTTATTACAAGCATCATGACAATCCACAATCCTGCTATCAAAAGAAGTCCGGGTATATGGCCGTTCGGCGCATAAGCTACAAGATAAAGCATTATCAAGAGCAATGGCACGTTGAAAACAAGAAAGAAATGGGATCGAAGCGAATTGAGCACTACTATCTTGCTCTTCAGCTTTTCCATCTATATCCTCTCTTTTGCTCTCTAATTAAGCTTTATCTATTGAAACTTAATATTCTAAACGCCTCTGCATATGGCATTCCGGCGTTCTTTCCCGTATCTTCTGCCCATTGCCGGACCCATTTTTCCATTTCTTCAGGGTTGACCTGCGATTTATGGCAAAGCAATGCCATTATTTTTGTATTGATGAAGCTTGTCGTATCTTCATGATGATTAGGTTCTCCCCCAAAAAACCAGAATTCCTTCGGTGTCCAAGGCTCTCCCGTCTCAGGATAAAAATTATTGTTCCCGGCTGCAGGATATCCGGCATCAAATACCGCCATAGCTATGGTTCTATGATCTTTATGATAACGGTAGACACTATCAAATTTTTGGGCAGAAGGATCCATGGACATAAGAATGTCAGGCTTCTTCTCTCTTATCGCATGGACGAGCCAGCGCCTCAGCTCATCATTATTTTCGAGCTCGCCATCAACAAACTTCAGGAACATCACGCTTTTCACGCCTAATATGGCAGCAGAGTTTCGCTGTTCTTCCTCCCGCATAAGGGCAAACTGTTCAGAAGACGCGTCTATACCGTGTTTGCCTTTTTGGCCGCCAGTCGCAACTACATAATGGATTTCGTGGCCTTCAGCAGCTTTTTTTGCAACCGTCCCGCCGCAGCCGAAATCTGCATCATCAGGATGCGCCGAGAAAACTAGTATCTTCATATAAAGACTTCGGGACGAATTTATAAAAACCTGTGCTTAATACCACTACGTAAATATATATTAAAAATCAACATCCATTAGCCAAATGAAAGGTGATATACTGTGAAAACAATGACATGTAAGCAACTCGGAGGAACTTGTGAGAAAGAGTTTCATGCCGAAACATTTGATGAAATCGCCGAAATGAGCAAAAATCATGGCATGGAAATGTATCAAAAGCATGATAAAGATCATATAGAAGCAATGAAAAAAATGAAAGATGGTATGAATAATCCTGATACAATGAAAAAATGGATTAAAAGCAGACAAAAAGAATTTGACGCGGTACCAGAAGATAGACATAAGAGACGTTAGATCTTTATGCAAGTTGCTATTTTGAGATTAAAATTAGTTTATGTTTCAGGAAAAGCCGTATTCCCGATAAACTAAATAGGGAGCAGCATTATCGCATAGATTTCTTGTTTCAATAGATTCATTAAATAGGCCGGTCAAAGTATTCTCTATAGCATCATTTGTACTCTCAACTGCATAATTTTCATTTCTGGCTTTATCGCAGGCTTTCAGAAGTACAGATATATGGGCGTTATACCTCTGATCGTTAACCGTTGCAAAACAGGTTGTTGCATTATTAGCACAAAATTCAGAGGTTATATTTCTGTCTGAAAACGACCAGCATTCTGTCGACCCTGCAACTGAAACACAATTCAAAGAACCGCCTGTAAAGTAAAGCAAGGATATCAGAACTATGAATATTATTGATGGCAAAACCTTATTCATATTTAAAATTCTGCGCGGCTGAATAAATAGGTTCCCTACAACGACTTTTATACAACGATGATCATATTTAGATAACGACATCAAGTCAAAAGGAGCTTCTACAAAAAATACGCGATATTTTTCTGATGGCTTTTCCTTCGTGTAAGTTTTTTATAATTTCTGCCATCTCCCAAGCAGCAAAATTAAGATTGCCTTCATTGATTCTGCCGGTGGCAACCTTCTGATTTTCTGGCGATGGGAAGTAGCATTTATTGCCATATTATGCACTATCTTTCCCGGACTTGCCGGCTTCTTTCTCAAAATGGCATACAATTATCATATATTTGTTGACGGTAACAAAAGAACTACATACATTCTCATCAAAATCATACTTTATACAAATAAATTCCATTTGAAAACGAACTATGCTAAAGACTATCATTTCATAGTGGAAGTCGCCGCAGGCTTGAAAACCCGCGAAGAAATAGAAGCATGGCTCCGCCAGAAAAGTGAAAACCTAGATAAAGATATGGATATTCATATAGAAGAGGAGCTAAAAAACGGATATATAGGTTAATATTTTGCCAATTTTTCAAGAAGCTTTCTATCCTATTTCACAACTTTATGTATGTAATTTTCCATTTCTACAAGCATAGACATCATTTCTGCTGATTGTTTCTCTATTCTTTCGGCGTTTTTCACATCATTATAATACATCTCGCCTATAAATAACGCCAAATTTAGATTCGAATAAGTGATATTGGATTGGCTTTTATTAAAATGAATCTTCGAGCATAGAAAAGTATATTATGTAGGAGAGAAAAATAAGCTTGTTCAAAGCCCGACCAAGAGATTTGAACAAGCATGCATGAACTTCTGGTTGTTACTATTTTTGAAGCTCCTTAAGCGAAGTATATGCTTCCGGTATAAATAGTATTTTTATACTGCAACATATATTTCAATAAACATAGGAGGCGAAATATGCATGGCAGACGATTTTGACATACAAATGGATCAAGCGAGGATAGTTGTGGTCGGTTGTGGAGGCGCAGGCTGCAACACCATAACAAGATTGACAGACCTCAACATAGAGGGCGCTAACACTATAGCAGCTAATACAGACGCTAAGCACCTGAACGTGACAAGAGCCCACAAGAGAATATTGATTGGAAAGGATCTTACCAGAGGGTTGGGAGCAGGCGGCTACCCTGACGTCGGCGAGAAAGCAGCCAAAGAATCAAAGGAGACAATAAAGCAGCTTTTGCAGGGATGCGACCTTCTGTTCCTCACGTGCGGTCTTGGAGGCGGAACCGGAACAGGTTCTGCTCCAGTCATAGCCAGCATAGCCAAGGAACAGGGCACAATTGTCATAGCTACAGTCACCCTGCCATTCAAGATAGAAGGCGCAAGGATAGTAAAAGCTGAAGAAGGCCTTGCCAAGCTTAGAGAATTCTGTGACACCGTCATCGTAATAGAAAACCAGAAACTCGTGGAAATGGTAGGGAACAGGCCTCTTAAAGAGGCATTTGGCGTCGCAGACAACCTGATAGCCACGATGATAAAAGGCATAACAGAAACAATTTCCCAGCCTTCCCTTGTCAACCTTGACTATGCAGACGTGAGAACAATAATGCGATCAGGCGGCGTTGCAACAATAGGCGTAGGCGAAGCTGAAAGCGATGCAGGCCACAACAGAGCGCAGATAGCGATCAACAAAGCCATGGCGCATCCATTGCTTGACGTTGACTATTCCGGCGCTTCCGGTGCCCTTATCCAGATCATCGGTGGAGATGACATGAAGCTTGAGGAGATTAATACCATAGGCGAAACTGTATCCAAGAACATGTCCAAGGATGCCATGGTCATGTGGGGCGCAAGGATACTGCCCGAATATCAGGGCAAAATCCATGTGATAACCATCGTGACAGGCGTGAAGTCGCCATACATACTTGGACAGGGCGCAAGACGCGCATCCAAGAACTCCAATAGCGAACTTGGCGTTGACATCCTGTCATAAGGATTCTTCTTTTCCAGGGCGGTCCGCAAGGCACCGCCCGGAATTTTTTTCATCTTAATTTTGTTATATCTGCTTTACTGTAATTCGCAGATTTTTTCGGTTTCTGATATGATTGCCCGCGTTTTGTCAGTAGCTATGCCTGCTTCTTTGAGCGCTGACTCTCCGCTGTCGAGAATGGCCCTGGCAGTCACTATGCCGGCTGCTGCCAGCAGACTCCTTGTCTTCCTGTCAACCGAACGTAATACACTCACCGGATAATGCTTCTTCTCTTCTATCATGGATTCCAGACCAGACCCTTCGGGATATCGCCATCCTGTAATTTTTATCCCCTGACACTCGGCATAAGCTATGGCATCGGGTGTGAACTTCGTGTTGCATATGAGCCACGGTGCGTCAAAATCTTCCGAAAGATCAAGGAAACGCGCATTTGTATACATTGCGACCTTTACGTCAGTATGGATACCGCGAAAGTTATGGTATTTGCATTCCACCATATAGCGCTTGTCTTTCACGGCCTGCACGTCAACTTCATGCCCCACGCATTTGCCCATGAAAATCCTCCCCACCCGCGCCTTGAATCCATAGCTCTGCAGTAGCGACGCTATGAACTCCTCAAAGACAAAGCCATCCGGACCGAGTTCCATTATCGCCTGCTTGAGGCGATATTTGGCAGCTGCACATACCTCCGGTCGCAGCATCCTGAGAACTATCTTTGATATTTCGCTTGTAGGCATGCCATCGTAGAGCTTCGACTTTACTTCCTGAACTATTTTGTCGGTAATTTCTTTTGAAGCACCTGCGCGCCTGCACGTGTTGTATATCTTGCCAGGCCGGAACCGCTGGCGCTCGCCTGATGCCTTGGTCACGTCCATGCGATTATTTGCACGGCCGCAATATAAAAAAAGCTATTGTTTCCCGGCGCCCATCGTACCGTTCTTGAACGTCATGATGCTGGGTTTTATTTCTATAAATTCCAGACCGTCGGCTTGCAGAAGCCTCATCGCATTTTTTGTAAGAGCTGGCGCACAAAGCATCCCCCTGACAGCCCTATTGCCATAGGCACCCCGTATCTCGTCGGTATAACGCTTGAGTTGGCTTACTGATTCAAGGCCTACTTTCTTTCTTTTGAGTTCTATAATAACAAGCTTACCCTCGCAATCTTCTCCAAAAAGATCAATTTCTCCTGAACTCACCGCTTTTTCTATCTCTGTGATCTTAAGTCCTTTTTCTATCATATCAGGCTGTTGGAATATCTGAAGAGCAAGATCCCGCTCTGATCCCACCAGAGTAATATTTTCATCATCAAGAAGCTCAAAGCTTGCTATGCATTGAATAGAGCTGAAAAATGCATGAAGAACTTCCTTAGGTCTCTTACGCTGCGACATTATGGCGAGTGAATCGCCTTTGATGATGCACTGAACATTACAGCCAGTCGGCTGATAATTCACAGGCGTATACTTGTCCTTCTGATGAACAAGAACCGAGCCGTCTTCCTTGATTATAATCAACCTCTCGCCTTCAGGAAGCACTGAACCGGCACGGCCGTAATAATTAACAACGCACTTTCCAACAATTATCGTCATGCGGCCGGCTTGTATGCTTTCGGTTATCACTTGCTCCGCATCCTGAAGTCTCGGATTCTCAAGAAGCACCATGAATTAATTAAATAATTATTATTAATTTAAAAGAAAATCGCATGATTAAAGAATGGCAAGAGCCTTGACAACGCTTAAGCAGTGCATCTAATAGAGAGAATTATAATTCATATGATAAGGGAATAATATGAGTTTGAATGCCGAGAGCGAGTTTCGAACTCGCGACCTCCAGATATCCCATGTCACAGCCCTTTCGGGCTCGAAACTCATAGTGTTAATCGCCTTTTTCGGACGAATTATGAGTCTGGCGCTCTACCGCTGAGCTACCCCGGCTTACTACTTTATAACTGAAAATACATTTTTTATAGCTTTCTTGAGATGGCAAAACTCGCCAGCATGGCTTCTAACTGTATTCTAGGATTAGAGCCTTCGGTCAGGCGGAACTCATATTCTCCGGCTTTTTCCATGAGAATAAGCTTTCGCTCGTCCGGAACATCAAGCGAATGAATCTGCCGGTATACTTCTTTCATTATGTCCTCTGCCTGGAAGCCTTGCTTGAGTATTAGGTCAAGAAGAGCTTCTCTTGCCTTCTTGTAATCACCAGAAACAGCATTTTGGAGCATCATTTTTACCGCAGCAGGATCTGCACCTCCTGCCACCTCATTGACAGTTTTTTCAGTGACTTTCTTCTTGAGAATTGAAGCCGTCTGCAAGACATTGACCGCCCGACGCATATCGCCTTCGGCAATGTCAAGTATGGCGTCATAAGCAGAATCCTCGGCATCCGCGTTTTCCTTAATTGCTATATCCTTGAGAAAAGCCTTGGTTTCATCGCGAGAAAGCGGTGAGAAACGGAAAACAGCGCATCTTGACTGTATGGGAGGTATTATCTTGGACATGTAATTGCATGCAAGTATGAAACGCGTGGTTTCTGAGTATTTTTCCATCGTTCTGCGAAGCGCGTGCTGGGCATCCTGTGTCAAGGCATCGGCTTCGTCAAGGTATATGACCTTGAATTTCGTTCCCATGGGGATCGTCTTCGCAAAATCCTTCACCTTGACCCGGATCGTGTCGATCCCCCGCTCGTTAGAGGCGTTCAATTCAAGAAAATTCGAATGCCACCTTTCGCCATATAGTTCGCGGGCAATGCACAAAGATGCAGTCGTCTTGCCCGATCCTGCAGGACCGGCAAAGAGCAAATGGGGCAGAGAGCCTTCCTTTATGAAGGCCGAAAGCCGAGAAACTATGCTTTCTTGGCCGCGCATATCCTTCAAAAGACGCGGCCTGTACTTCTCAGTCCATATATCGTTCATGGCTAATACTATGCAGCCAATATTTATAAGCGCCAGCCAAATAACATGATGAAAGCCGCATTATTGATCGCGCTTCTCTTATGTCTGCCATTTTCATTGGCAGAGGAATCCATCAACCCAAAACGCATTACAGAAGCCACTTTTCATATAATCAAGTCCGGCACAATAAAGATGAACGGCGGCATAGCATCCGCAAATCTCACGGTTTCAATACCGCAGAAAGGCATAGAATCGTTGAAAGTTGACGCAGAAAATTGGAGACTCATAAATGACAGCAATGGAAACCGCCTGCTGCTTCTTGAATGGGGCAGCAGGTCGGCGGATGTACCGTATAAAGTTGAAATCACGGTCAAAAACAACGCAATATACACTTCAATGAAGAAATTAGGCTCAAATGACGCTTACCTGAAAGGCAATGCACAAATAACGTTCAATGATAAGATGCGGGATGCAGCATTCCCGTACGAGAGAACGCTGACAAGAGCATCCCAACTTGCCATGTTTGTTCATGATTATCTTACGTATGATTTGAGCCTTGCAGGAGAATTGAAGCCCAGCGACTGGGTCATGGATAACAGACGCGGAGTATGCGTAGAATTCGCAAACTTGCTTTCTTCACTCCTGAAAATTTCCGGCATACCTACAAGATACGTGATAGGATATGCCTATTCATCAATAGAGAACAAGCTTGTCGGTCACACATGGGTTGAGATTCTGGCCGAAGACGGCACATGGATACCTATTGACCCCACATGGAATCAAGTGGGCTATCTTGATGCCACGCACGTCGTGACCGCATATCAGCAGGATGCCAATCAGAGCGAGACATTCACATACAGCACCTATGGCGGGAAAGCTGAATGGGTGCGAAATGACGATGTTCTTGACCTTGCTGATTATTCTGAGTCCGACGTATCGCACATACGCATAGAAACAAAAGATTTCAACGCCGGAGAAAAAGGTTACATAAAAGCCAACATCACAACAGGCACATGCATGATAGCTGAATTGCGCATGAACGCATGCGCCAGCGAAGGGGGCCAGGTTTTGCTGCCTTATGAGCCTTCCAAAAAGGTATTCGCATGCGGAAGCCGTGAACTCTACTGGTTCTTCAACGTTTCTGAATCCCTCAAGCCGACATTCGTGTACTCATGTCCTGTGACCATATACAGCCAGACAGGAAGCTCGGCACAAAAAACAATAAGCATATCGGGCGAAGAAAAAGTTTATGCAACACCTTCAATAAGCGGGCCTGAAACGGCCGCTACGGGCGAGAAAATATACCTTGTTGCGGATTCAGAAGAGGATTTCATCTTTTACAACGATGATCTTGGCGCGAGCACAATCAAAGAATGGGAGTTTTCCTTCCCAAGGCCCGGCAATAATGTTTTCTATCTCTACTCCGATGGGGGGCTTGATATAAAAACAGTCAAGGTGTCCAGGGAAAGAGAATTCATAATCAATGTAAGAATGCCTGAAAACGCATCTGAAGGGAATGTCACAATATCTATCGGCGTGACCAATATCGCTAATTCCTCAAGAACTGCAGTGGTTTCAGTTGCGCTGGGCTCGAACTCAAAAAAACAGGATATCACAATAAACTCGGGCCGCAATGCACAGGCAAACTTTACTTTTGCTGCCACCGGAGGCAAGCATGCTGTGCAAGTCTCTGTTGCGAGCAATGGAATATACAGTTATGACGGCATTCTCGAAATAAAAAGCAATGCACCGGAAGGTAACGGGAATATTATAAGCGCCATATTGGCATTCTTTGAATCGCTCCTCAAAGGTATTTTCGGATGATCATAGCAATAGCAGGAACCCCGGGAACAGGAAAGACGCAGGTCGCTAAAGCGCTCTCGATAATCACAGGGTTCAAGATTATAAGCACAAAAAGCGCGGCATTGCACGGCGCAGTCAGCGGTAGAGATGCGATGAGAAAAGCTATGATAGTAGATCCTACTAAACTGCAGAAAGCCGTAAATAAGATGATAAAAGGCGATTCGATAATCGAAGGAATGCTGTCCCATCTGCTTAAGGCGGATATTATCGTAGTTCTGCGCTGCAATCCTACAGAAATACAAAAACGGCTGAAATCGCGCAAATGGAGCGCCCGTAAGATAAGAGAGAACGTGCAGGCCGAAATTCTTGATACTATAACTATTGAAGCCCTCGGCAAGCGCCGGAAAGTTGTGGAAATAGACACGTCAAAAAAATCCGGTAAAGAAGCGGCACTCATAATAAAAAACATGATTTCAGGGAAAATAGGGAAAAAATACAATCCCGGATCCATAAACTGGACAAAAAAATACGGCAATTATTTGTTGGATGCGGAGTTCAAACGCTTTAATATCTGAGGACGTTGTATAAGATTATGTCTTCAATTTTCAGAACCCTGATTCCACTGACCATATTGACAGCTCTTTTCCTTGGCGTAGGATACTATTTTGCAGGAGCTGCAGGGATGGCTCTGGGATTTCTTATGGCATTAGGCGCCAATTTGCTTGCATACTGGTATTCTGACAAGTTCGTTCTTATGGCATATGGCGCGAAGAAGGTCAAGACTAATGATTATCCTGAAGTTTATGCCTCGCTTGAGAAAATAGCCAAAAAGGCCGACATACCGGTCCCGCCCCTTTATTATGTCAATGCCGACGTCCCCAACGCTTTTGCTACAGGCAGGGATCCTAAACATGCCGCTGTAGCTGTGACCAAGGGTCTGCTTGCACATCTTAATACAGAAGAAATCGAAGCCGTTCTGGCTCATGAAATAGGCCATGTAAAGAACAGGGACACTCTCATAAGCGCCATGGCAGCTACCCTTGCAGGGGCGATAACATGGTTCGCCCACATGTTCATATTCAGTAGCAACGAAGAGCGGAGCGCTGCAAGTTATTTGCTGCTTTTGATAGTTGCGCCCCTTGCTGCAACGATCATCCAGCTTGCTATTTCTCGCGGCCGCGAGTTTGAAGCTGACAAGTTCGGGGCGCATATTTCCGACCCGCTTGATCTGGCAAGCGCTTTGGAAAAAATATCGGCCGCAGCAACCGCTCAGCCGGCAAAAGGGGATCCTTCCATGTCAGCGCTTTTTATAATCAATCCCTTTGCGCCCAATTTTTTGGCTAAATTATTTTCTACGCACCCGCCCGTCGAGGAAAGAATATCTATATTAAGGCACATGTCTGTATAAGGTATGGGATTTAAGAAAGTTATGGAACTATGATTAGCTATGCCTAAGAAACTAAACGAAATGGTACTGAAAAGGAATTATCTGAACGTATACGTTTGCATGAACTGCAACGCGAAACTCAGGACTACGCAGGCCAAGGTGGCCCTGAGAAAGTCAAAATGCAGGAAGTGCGGTTCTAAGGATTTAAGGCTCAAGGCCAAGGAAAGGCGCGGCGCCAAGGTATAATCACACGGGTGATATCCTTGATGAAGAAAGCTATGCAAGTCATAAATCGAGTAAAATACATCACTCCTTCTAATATCAAGTATGAAACTACTTTTCTATATTCAGCGAACGCCTTTGCAACTACGGCTTTCAACTTTCTACGGGCAGGAGAATATGAAAAGGCGGCGTTGTCTGAGGCCTTTTCGCCATAGGCCTTGCCGGCTCCCTTACAGATATGTATGTTCGCAAGGAAGCAAAGGATTGTATTTCTATTCTTATTCCCAGATTCCGCCATCATCATAATAATAGCGATTGATTTTTTAGGGCATTATTTTTATAAGCATCCGCCGCCTATTGATAAAATGGAGAAAGTTTCTTTCGTTACCAGCGACGGCATTACGATAGAGGGCAATTACTGGCCGGGCTCGAATACTGGAGTTCTTCTTCTGCACATGATGCCATCCACAAAACAAAGCTGGAATAATTTTGCGAAAATCTTGAATGAAAACGGATTTTCTGTTCTCGCCATCGACCTTCGCGGTCATGGAGAAAGCACGAAACAAGGCAACAAAAAACTCGATTTTCGAAAATTCTCGGATGCAGAACATCAAAGTTCCCTGCAGGACGTTGAAGATGGAATACAATATCTGAAGAAAAGAGGAATTGAAAAAACATTCATTTCAGGCGCTTCAATAGGTGCTAATCTTGCGTTGATTTATCAGTGTAGGCATCCTGAAATCGAAAAAACCGTCCTGCTTTCGGCCGGGCTCGCATATAGGGGCGTCCTGACCGAGCCTGCAGCCCGCATGCTAAGAAAGAACCAGTACGTTTTCATGGCAGAGGGGTCTTCGGACATATCATCCAGCGGCACCGCCGGCAAACTCGGATCTATAATCAAGAATAAGGAAACTAGAACTTACGATACCGCAGCGCATGGAACCAACCTTTTTGCCGAGCAACCGGCCCTCATGAAAGAAATAACACGGTGGCTTAAAGGATGAGATCAAACATCACCCCGCCTCTGCCTGCCATGAGAAATCCGGGCTTTGCAGATTATGCGGCCTTAATCCGCCCTGAAATATGCGCTTTGACCGCAGGTGCGGTTTATACTTCAGCTATGGTTTCAGGCGGCACGAATCCTGCAAATGCCGTGACATTTGCCGCGCTTTCTGCCCTGCTTATATGCGCTGGCATAATGTCGTTATTACGTTATTTTTCACAAGAACAAGACGGCATTTTGCCGCACACTGCACTTGCAGCATCCATCACGTTCTTTGTGGCAGCAACACTATCTGCCTTCCCTCTTGGTGCCAACATGGCCTTAATATCAATAGCAGCTTTCTTGTTTTCTCTTATTTATTTCTGGAAACTCAGGCGCGTGACCCTGCTTGGCAATCTTGCATTTGCAGCTCTTGTGGTGGGGCCTTTCATATTTGGCGCTCTTTTAAGCGTCAATCCATTACCGGGCTTGTTTCTTGCGTCTTTTCTCTTCTTGGCGGCGGCAGGAGCAGACATATACAACGGAGTCGCTGCGATGATGAACGGGAAGAACACAACATCCATTGCTGAAAAATACGGTGTAAATCGGGCGAGAACCATTGCCGCAGCGTTTTTACTTCTGGCTATTGCAATCAGCTTCGTGCCATTTGGGATTGGCATTGAAGGCTATATCTATGTCTTCTTTGCGCTTGCCGCCGACATGCTCCTGTTAATGGCCATAAGTTTCCATAAAAACGCCGTGATAATCACGGCTTTCTCCGCGGTTTTGATGGCCATTGCATTTGGCGCTGCTGGAGTCGCTTAGTAAACGTTTATAAGGAGAAGCATATCTAACTATATGTGATGACATGGGCAAGATAGATGATTATATCGCAGCAAACTCGCTAAAGCCTTCAAGTACGCTTTATCATACGAATAGAAATGTTGAAGACAAGGGGAAGATACGCGTTCTCGTTCCAAAATCCGACGGCATTGCGCGCGTCGAGTACAAGTGCCCAAAATGCGGCCATGAATCATATGTTGAACAGGAATGGAAAAGGCCATTTTCTGTCAAATGCGGGGGCTGCGGAGCCAAATTAGGAGTGCCCAAACTGAAGCAGCAGTTCAAGAGAGACATGAAGAAAGCGAAAGCTTGAGCGTCATTCCCCCAACTTCCTGTACATCTCATCAATGTTCTTCCTGCAGACGTAATCATGATGCCGGAACCCGCCTCCGAAGCTTTTGGGTATGTGCATGAGCTCATGAATCAAGGTCTTGTCCTGCTCTGCCTTTGGCAAGCGCGAGAAATTCTCAGTTATGACCTCTATGACGTAATGGGCCTTTGTTCCAAGTGCCACCTGCATTATGCGCGGCAACGCGTGGCAACGCGCAAGAGTTCGCTTGCTTTTTGAACCTACGCTTTCAACGCACGCTACGCGGGACAGGTCATGCTTGATGCCTAATTTAGCGGCTATTTCGCTTATACGGGTCTTCACGGCATCAGAATGATGGTATTTTATCACGTTGCTAAATGCCGGTGGAATAATAAAAGCTTTTCTTCCAAAGTAAAGCAGGTGCCTCGGTAGCTCAGTTGGTAGAGCGTTAACGAATGCCATAAGACATCGTCGCTAAACCTTGGTAAGGTAAAGGTCGCGAGTTCAACTCTCGCCCGGGGCTTCATATGATGATACTATGCTTTGGCAGGTAGTGCTGTACGAATTTGTAGGCAGTATAAAGCGCCGGTTTCAGAACTTCTTCCAGAGCATTTTGTCTGGCGTTGAGTTCCAGTACCTGCTCGTTCTGTAATATCTCTTCCATTGGAGTCCTGACCCTATACAGATTTCCTATTAAATCCACTCTCTCTTCCGCAAGGGCATCCACACGGTCTTTTAATTTGTCCATTTTTTCTCTCAAGCCAGGGTATTCTTTTTCCATGACAATAAGAGCTTCCTTGATTTCGGGAAGAAATCTCCTGTGAGGGACACTGCCAAAATAGTTCGCTTCGAAATTGTTCATTGCATTATTAAGCAGGAACGTATCATAATCGACCCTATAACCTTCAGGGAACGCTACCATGCTCTTGGATGTTCCTGTTGGCGCATAGAAGAACACATCTTCTTTTGTTTCCGGAGTTTCCAGCGGCAGTCTGTATCCCATATGAATGCTAAGATAGAAGTATATTTAAATTACTATAAAGTAGTTATTTTACTATAAAATAGTCTAATTATGCAAACATAGCATCCCGATATTCTGGTCGGTATCCTAGTCGCATAGCTGCACATAGTGTTGCTTTCTGTGAGTTAGGGGTAGTAGGATAAGGCGGAACATCCCCTTCTTGTCGAACTTTCATGAAAATGTACGCAGCAGCTACATTTTTTAATACGAACCCATCTGATAGATATACTTTATCTGCTATAGACATGATTATCCCAAAAGTCAAAGACAGAAATCTATTTAAATTGTTATTAAGTAGTAACAATAGTATAATTTTTCCTGATTTTAGAGCAATTTATAAGCTTTCCGCTCGTTATACTTTAAGGAGGAATAAAACATGAGAGAAGGTTTCGGCAGAAACGGTGGCGGCTTCCGCAAGGATTTCGGTCCCCGTGAAATGCACAAAGCAACTTGCTCTGAATGCGGCGCTGAATGCGAAGTACCATTCAAGCCCACAGAAGGCAGGCCTGTTTTCTGCAAAGATTGCTATGCTAAGAAGAGGAAGTTCTAATTCTTCTGATTAACTAGTATAGACAAGACAGTTTTCTTTTTTTTATAACATATTATTGATTCTATTCATTTACCTGCCATAAAGCGGAATGCTTTATATATCAAAAATCCGGCAAGGACTACAAGAATCTCGTAAAAGATAAGGACAGACTCAAAATGCAGCAGCATTAGCAGTGAGCTCACTATCCCAAGACCGGCAAGGGCCGGAAATCGGCCTATATTGAGCGGAGACTTGAACGTTCTTTTGGCCTTCGGTTCCTTGTATCTCAGCCATATGACAGCGGCATTGATGAAGAGGTAAACGGCAAATATGCCGATATCCGTAAGCAGCGCCACGGTGCCGATGGCTCCGAACTGCAGGAAAGCCAGCGACACAAGCATTACAAGAAACACGGAAACATACGGTGTCCGGCTTTTTCCGAGTTTGGCTAAGAGCTTAGGAAGGACGTTATTCCTTGCGAGGCCGTAGAGCATACGCGAAGCCACAACAAGAATAGCCAATACCGTGTTTGAAGTCGCAAACAATGCAATCACTGTCATGATGGATCCGGCCTGCGGCATCACCCTGCTTACGACTTCCGTGAGCGGGGCTTTTGCCTTGGCAAGTTCCCCTGCAGGCATTATCGAAACCGCGGATATTGCCACAAGTATGTAAAGCACGGTGGTTATTGCTATTGAAATTAGGAGCGCCTTCGGTATAACTTTGCTCGCGTTCTTTGTTTCTTCCGACAGGTTGACAACCTCTTCAAAGCCTATGTAAGCAAAGAACAGAAGAGCTGTTGCCATGAGTATGCTGGTCATCCCTGCGGGCGCGGCAAAGTAATCAACCGTTCCTATGAAGCCTATCCCGAGAATTATGACAATCAAAAGCCCGATCATTTCTATGATAGTTGCCAGAATATTGAAGCGGACTGATTCCTTGATTCCTGTGTAGCTGATAAGAGAAAGAACTATGAGAAGGCCTGCCGCCGCCCATACTTGATTGATACCAAATAGATAAGAAAAGTATCCTCCAAACCCTAATGCCACGGTTGTTGCGCTAATGATGAGAGCAAATATCATTATCCATTGGACGGCAAACGCCAGCCATTCCTTGCCAAAGGCTTTTTTCGTATATACGTATTCTGCCGCGGTCTTGGGAAGCATTCCTGCAAGCTCGGCATAGCTCATTGCTGTGAAGGAAGCTATGACCGCCGCCACGACAAAAGAGAGCCAGAGCGCATTTCCTGCAACGGCAGCGCCCTGACCTATCAGCACATAGATTCCCGCGCCAAGAATAATGCCAACGCCGTAGAATATGGCGGTCACAAGAGAAAGCTCTTTTTTCAGCTGAGCCATGAGCTTGTATTTGCTCCTACAATATAAAAAGAATTATTCTGGAACTCTTCCGGCAGACAGTGATTCTCTGTTCAATATGAGGTTTGCAGCGTCTTCAAAGTTTTTAGCTACAAAAGCGGAGGGATTTTTCATCGCCAAAACTTTCTTGTCATGGCCCGGCTGGCTCTCAGAAGGCACGAGTATGCCTATTCCTCCGGCATTCAAGCCTGTTTCTACATCACTATCCCTGTCACCGATCATGTAGATATGCGCTTTCCCTTTAGCCATGCCATCTTTCTTCATCGCCGCGAAAAGCATGCCGGGATTGGGCTTCGCACAGTCACATTCGCGAACATAAGCAGGGTCAAATTTCCTCTCCGGATGTTTCGTAATGTAATGCTTTGAGATATGCGGGCAGAACAGATAATCGTCAAGAGCGGCGCCTTCTTTATCCAGGCGCTTTAGTATTTCCTTGCAAACATCGTGCGCCCTTTCTTCAGTAAGATCAGAAAAGTCGGCTATCCCGATGCCTGTCTGGTTGCTTATCATATAAATTTTTATGCCTTGAATCTTTCTCAGCGCTTTTATGCCGGTTGTCACGCCAGGCAGGAATTCTATTTCGTTTTCCCAGCCTTCCGATCTTCCAAGATATTGCCTGTTGCCGGTATCTTTGATTATCGTTCCGTCCCTGTCTATCCCGACAAATACATTCATAATCATTGCCCCTTTTTCTCGCCGAGCATCTGCCTCGCATTGAATTTGTACGATTCGACAGCTGGCTGGTCAAAAGGATTGACATTCATCAGATAGCAAAGATAGCACATTTCCATCATCTTCATCTGCAAGAACTGGCCGATCGATTGCGAGGATCTGTCTGGAATATGAATTTCCGCAAATGGGCGCTTTCCGTCTCTATAAGCCGCAACTATGCCTCCATAAAGAGCGTCTGTAATTTCAGAAAGCGACCTGCCCTGTATGTTTTCTGATAACCCCGAATATTCTTTCATTGACGGAACTTTTATTGCAGCCCCGTTATCCTCAGACTTGACAAAGGTTGTGAATTTGTCTTGCGGACCTCCGAGATAGAGCTGCGCCATGGAATGAAGATCCTGAGGAAGAGAAACTGTCGGTGTCATGCCTGCACTTACTTTCTTCCCGTTCTTGTCAAGGGCCTTGCCTACGCTTTCTGCCATGAGCTGTCTGTACCATTTACCAAGACACTCGAAGGCCGGTGAAAACAGGAACGTATCATGAATTTTCCTGCCTCTCTGCAGATGCCAGTAGAGAATGGCGGCTGACATGGCGGCGGGATTCATTTCAACATCTCTCTCAACGCAACGCTTCGCCATAGCAGCTGCGCCTGAAAGAAGTCCATCCAGATTGACTCCTGCCATTCCAAGCGGGAAAAGTCCGACAGCCGAGAAGACGGAATATCTTCCGCCGATTCTTGAAGGTATTTCAAGCACGGAGAATCCCTGCGTCAGTGCGGCATGCCAAAGCCGCGAATCCTTATCAGTAGTTATGACGACAAATTTAGCATAATCTTTCCTGTATCTTTTCAGGATAGCAAGAAGTATCTGGAAATTTGCAGCGGTTTCGGCGGTGCTTCCGGACTTGCTTACACAATTTAGAATGATAGTCTTTTTCTTGGCCAAAACCTCTTCGATTTTTTCCATAATTGACTGGAGAGTGAAGGAATCTGCAGTGTTGGCATATAGTAACTTGGGTCTTTTGCCTTTCAAAACCACAGCTTGGCCAACTGCTTCTGTCCCCAGACTGCTGCCGCCTATGCCTATGACTACAACGTATTCAGGCTTAAGCGCCCGTTTCTCCTTTATCATATTCTTGACAGCACCAAGCATATCATTATCAAACGGCAATCTTGCAAACTCACGACCGTCTGCAGAATTAACCGATAACGCTCTTTCCATGGTTTTAATCTCGACACGCAGCCTTTCCTTTATTATAGGAAGACCTTCTTTGGCAAGGGAATCCAACGAGAAAAAAGACGCATCCTTCATTTTCCATTACCCATCGCAGCATATTCTGGCACCACATCCGCTGAAAATACTTTGACTCCTTCTACTGTCTTGGGATGCCGCATTGCAGCTTTTATAACTTCCAAAGGTGCTGTCGCTATATCCGCGCCTGCAAGCGAGGCGTCCCTCAGCTGGCGGGTATTCCTTATGCTTGCCGCAAGAACTTCGGCATTTATCCCGTAATATCTGAATATTTCGGCGCACTGTGCAACCAAGTCAATGCCTGATGTCACTCCATTATCTTCGAGTTTCTTTCCGTCCTTTTCGATTCCCTGGACCGGGAAATAATCGGATTTTCCAAAATGCATAGAGTTCTTTAACCGTATGAAATCGTCAATTCTTCCTGCAAAAGGGCTGACCATCTTTGCTCCTGCTTTGGCTGCAAGCAGAGCCTGCTCAGGCGTAAATATCAGGGTGCAATTAACCGGAATTCCTTCGCTGGAAAGCGCTTTTATGGCCTTGAGACCGTCAAAATGCCTGTTTTGCCCTTCAATCGACGTATTGCAGGGCACCTTGATGACTACGTTCCCGGCAACAGGGTTGAATTTTTTGAAAAGCACAATGCCCTCTTTGACCATTCCTTCATAATCAGACGATGTGACTTCCAAACTCACGGGCGTTCCGCGTGCGGCTTTCAATATTCGCTTGATATAATCTTCCATGTCAAGCATCTGGCCGGATTTCTTGAGTTCCTCAACAGCCTTCTTCATCAAAGAGGGGTTGGTAGTGATGCCGTCCATTATCCCGGAAGAATAAGCCTCTTCTATTTCCTCCAAGCTCCCGGTATCTATGAAAATTTTCATGCAGCCACCAATAAATAGAGGGCAACAGGTTATATAAAAGTGTTGTAAAACCACGCATCTAATCAATAATGCCTGCCTGCATTTATTTGACCCAGTGCATTGTAGGCCGCGCGGGCTTCTGGGTTTATTGTCAGCATTGCTCCATCGTTTCTATAATCTATTCTGACATCATATTCTATGCCATTGGCATGAAGATACGCCGTCAGCATCCGTTTGAGATTTTTCGCTATACCGTTCCCCCGTGCTACTACGCGTTTTCCTGCGAGCCGTTGATTTTTATCGATGAAAAGTTCTCCATTTTCCACAAGCATGTCAGCAAGCTCGGCGTATGCATGAACAATAACAGGACCCGTGTAAGAGGTGCTTTCTCTGTAAGCAGAATCGGGTATCTCGGTAACTGAACGTCCGCTGTCCTCTTTATGATGTTTGGGACGTTTTTGCCTTGCTGCACGATAAGAACGAGGTATCAACTCAAACTTAGGACTATTGGTTTCAAAATCCCTTCCTGTAACTATAACCATATTATCGTTTGTTTCAACAGGGCTTACGGCATAATTCTGTGATAGCCAGCCCTTAAGCGCTATGCCGCTGTATTTTCCTACATCATCACCGCAAGAAGGCGCTGTCGTTTGCGCGTCAGCAGAAGCTTCTCTTTCTGTTGCAGGTGGTTGGTCAATAGCAACCCGCTCTATTTTTTTATTCCTCTGCGGTAAAATAGGGCCGAGTCTGACGGATATATGGATACCTTCTCTGTCTATTCTTATAGGCATAATTCTCACTAAAAAATAGTAACAAAAACTATTTAAGCTTTCCCGTATTTGCAGTGCTTATTCGCATCCTGCCGTATTGATGTATATTCCACTGTTCCAGGCAAGAAGGCAATATCATCATCATGACAGCCTTCGCAATACCGCTTTTTTTCCGTTCACATGCAGCTTTTTGCCATATCTTACAGTATTGAAGCACGCATTCTTGCCGGCCTTCAGATACTGTTCATGAGCTTGCTTCAATATTTCCATGGCATCATCTGCCGTAGCCACAGTATAGATAGAATCAAAATCCTCGGGCTTCATGTAGGCACTTCTCAATTGCCATTTTTTCGACCATGCCACAAATTCTTTCCACATATCGCCTATGACGATAAGCGGTATCTCGCATGTATGCCGGACCTGCATCAGTTGCCATGCATATACAAGTTCAAGCAGAGTCCCTAATCCGCCAGGCGCGACTACTACCGCGCTTGAAAGCATCATAAAATTATCAAGCCTTTCGGAGAAATGCCTATACTCTTTCTTTATGTCAATATGCTTGTTTGATTTCTGCTCGTTAGGCAGCTTTATGAGAAGCCCCATCGAGTGAGCGCCATTACCATTGCTTCCTGCCTTATGCCCTTTATTTGCAGCTTCCATTATTCCCGGGCCGCCGCCAGTCACGATATCGACATGCTCCTTGCCTATCATTTTCGCGAGCCTGTAAATCATCCTGTAATTGGCATCGTTTTTTTTGATCCTCGCAGAGCCGAAAATCGCCACTCTAAATATTCGCCTATCGGCTTGCAATATGCTATCTATAGTTTCTTTCATTCCAAAAGCCTCCTCGCTGCCTTGATAATATGTTTTGAACTAATGCCGCACTTATCCAAAAGCTCATCTTTCTTGCCAGAATGCGGCATTCCTTTGACCGACAGGCACTCGATTTTTATTCCGGTGTTCTTCAGAGAAGAAATTATCATCTCACCTATGCCTCCCGCGGCATAATGGTCTTCAGATACTATCAGACAGTTTCCATGCTTTTTAACGAAATCCGCAAACTTTTCTGCGACGAACGGTTTTATGCAGTAAAGATCTGTAACCGCAGAACTTATTCCAAGCTTCTGCAGATCATCATAGGCCTTCAATGCCTCATGCAGCGTTATGCCGGCACCGGCCAATACGATTTTATCTTTTGCATTCTTTTTGACGGCCTTGAATCCGCCAAGCGGGAATTCTTCATTATTACCATAAACGACCGGTATTGCAGGTCTTGTGGTTCTTATGTATTTTATTCCTTTGTTCTGTGCCGCGAGAAAGACAAGCTTCTCTGTCGACACGGCGTCAGAAGGATAAAGAATCACGCTTCCATGCAAGCCACGGAACATGGCTATGTCGTCCAACCCCATCTGAGAAGCTCCGTCTTCGCCTATGGAGACGCCGCAATGGGAGCCTGAGAACGTCATGTTAGCCGAAGAAAGGGATGCCATCCTTATCTGATCATGCGCCCTGCAAAGAAATGCAGCGAACGTGGACGCAAAGACATTGAAGCCTTTGACCGAAAGGCCCAACGACATGCCTACCATATTCTGCTCTGCTATGTAGGCTTCGATAAATTGCGATGGTGATAACTTTTTCACTTGCTCGGCATATGTTGAATTGCTCACTTCTGCATCGACTGCAATCACGGAACTGTCGGCTTTAGCGAGCTTTGCAAGCGCCGTTCCGTATGCCTGACGCGTGGCCACTTCTGTCCCCAAGGCGTAAGAGGGACTTGCAGGCTTGCTTGGAGACTTTGCAATAATTTTGCAAGCCATGGGCTTTCTTATTGCAATTGATGGCATTGGTGCCTGAGGAATTTCGGCCAACGCCTGGGCCAATGCATCCTTGTCAAGAGCCTTGCCGTGCCATCCTTCTTTGTTCTCAAGAAATGAAACGCCTTTGCCTTTCAATGTTTTTGCTATTATCACTGTGGGCATAGAAGATCTGGATTCTCCAAGAGCCTGTATGATTGCCGTGATGTCATGGCCATCTATCACTATTGTCTGCCATCCGAAAGATCCAAATCTTTTTGCGTAATAGTCCGTGTCATGGCCTGGCATGGTTTCGCCTCTCTGGCCGAGACGGTTGACGTCGACTATGACGCAAAGATTATTGAGCTTGTAATGGGAAGCAATTTGCAGAGCCTCGTATACCGAGCCTTCTGCAGCTTCACTGTCGCCAATCAGGACGTATGTCCTGTATTTTCTGCTCTGCATCTTGGATGCAAGCGCCATACCAACGCCGACTGACAACCCTTGCCCGAGCGAGCCGGTGGCTACCTTTACCCATGGAAGGGAAGAAGGCACAGGATGCCCCTCAAGGCGGCTTGACATTTTTCTTAGCGACATCAAATCATCGCGTATGCACCCTGCCCTGTAGAGGCTCGAATAGAGAATAGGCGCGGCATGGCCTTTACTTAAAATGAATTCATCGTTATCTGGATTGCAGGGATTTTTTGTATCGTAAGCCATCTCATGGAAAAACAAAACACTCATTATTTCGGCGCATGACATGCAAGATGTAGGATGACCGCTTCCTGCCTCTGAGGTCATCTTTAATGAATCAATACGTAATATAGAAGATATATCCGCAAGCTGCCTTTTGTCGGCCATTAAATCACGTGATAAATATTGGCAGCGCCTTTTATATATAGAACGATCGAAACTAATGAAATTATCGAATTAATGCTTCCATTTCCGCTATCGCTTTCCCGGCATCATTATCCTGAATGTAAGACCCGCAGACAAATAACCCCGCCCCAGCCATCTTCATGCTTTTGATGGTCTGAGGGGTTACCCCGCCGTCAGTTTCTATTTCGATGCCAGGATAAAGCTCTTTGAGCCTCTTTATCTTCCTCAGGGTTTCCGGCAGGAATGGAGCTCCGTATGCGCCTGGACTTACGGTCATGACAAGAACTCGGTCTACCAACTCAAGAAACGGCTCGATGTCCCTTATCTCAGTTTCTGGGTTCAGGGCTAAACTCACCTTCTTGCCAAGCTTTTTGGCGTCGCTTATGAGACGGGAAAGTGACGGACTTTCGGCGTGGAATATGACCCTATCCATTTTCTTTGCGTTATCATCGAGCCACTTGACAGGATTCTTGACCATCAGATGAGCTTCATAGCAGGCGTTGGGCAATGCAAGATTGAATTGCAGTGAAGTATTCCTGACAAACTCGCCGTCCATGACATCAAGATGAAAAAGATTGGAATATCTTATTACTCTGCCCAGACGGATATCAAGTTCCTTCTGGTCTTTGGCTATTATGGAGGGAATAATTTTCATTTTCTTTCCATCCTTTCAATTTGGGCAAGCCGCCTCTTGTGGCGCTCGGCGCCGCTAAACTCAGTCGAGAACCATGCATTCAATATTTCTTTTGCCTTGGAAGGGCCCAATGCCCAGCCTGACAGGCATATAAGATTAGCATTGTCGTCTGATTTTGCGCTCTTTGCATCGTCAGCACTGCTGACGCAAACGGCGCGCACTCCTGCAATCTTGTTTGCGGCTATCGCCATTCCATGGCCCGACCCGCAGAGAAGAATGCCTGTCGCTCCCTCTCCAACCTTCTTTGCAACTGCAAACGCATATTCAGGATAATCATCGTTCTTGTCCATGATCGCGTTTCCAAGATCTTCGAAGTCAAAACCTTTTTCTTTCAGGTATTTTTTGATTTCCTGCTTGAGAAGAAAACCGTTATGATCCGAGCCTATGTATATTTTAGTCATGTTCCGAGATATAATTGTTGAGGGTATATTTAGCTTTTATTCTCATAGATGAAAAAATATTAATGTCTAAAAGAAACAAAGTTATTATTTGCCCTCTGTGCAACAGCAAAGACATCTCAGCCGATTTCTCAAATCCTTTAATGGCAGGATTCGGACATATTTTCAAGGAATGCCATCATTGCGGGCATAGAGGAATGCTGTTTCCGGAAGTTTCTTTGGCCCATGTGCCTAAAAACCCGAAAAATCCCGCAAAGCTGAAAGGAAGAACGCTTGTCAATATGACAATGGGAAGAGGATACAGATTATATCTAACAATGGAAATTATAATTGTTCTGATTGTCATCGCAATTATCTTAATTTCCTATTTCAACTTTTAGGGCATGAACCAAGAAAGAATTCCGTGTGCAGCTGCGCGAAATACAAGAAAATTAAAAATCACATTCGTGATGGCATAAGGCAGATAATGGCCCAGAAAGTTGCGGTTGAAGATGAAAGTGAAGAATAATCCTATGGCATTGACCATCAATGCCAAAGAAACGCCCAGTGTGACCGGATCCCATTGCAGAAACCCTGCGAGAAAGCCTGCCAGAACATATTCCGGTATCACCCATATTATATAGGGACCTATGTAATTTGCAACGGCGATATGAAAGGACATAAGCGCAAGCGCAGTGAGCGCTCCTGCCCAGGGGCCATATGCTATGCCTGCGATGACCGATGTAAAAAGGGCAAATTCCACGCCTAAAGAGCGGATTTGTATCCGGTTTATCACAAAGCTCGTGGCCAAGCTAAGCGCCGCAAGAAACAGTATGGGGAGCAGATTCAATGCATAAAGCGCCACTAAAGCCAATATTCCAGGAACCCACGCAAACCGCCTCCATACTTCCATGAATTGTATTTGGGGCAGGAAATTTAAACGCCCTTTGCGCAAAAATCACCTTATATAATTTAATCAGTAGATAAAGTTATGCTCAACCGGGCGATATTGATAGCGTTTCTTGCTGCAGTTTTTTCCGCAGCTCCTGCATTTGCATTATCCCTTGACATTGAGAAGACATCTTATAGGGTTTCAGTAGGCTCGACAGAAGCGATACCGATTTTTATAACAGGTGACGGAAAAGAAACCGTAATCTTGAGCCTTAATGGCGAGAAGACATGGACCATACTCAGCGCATATTCTATAGAAACTGTTGAAGCTCGAAAGGACAATGTTACGCTTTACATAACCCCGCCGCGAGAGGTGGTTTCAGGAATAAATTACAAGCTTACCCTGACGGCCAAAGGCCTGAATACCCAGAGAGAAGATTCGAAGGACATTTACATTTTTGTAAGCAGGGATGATGTCGTTGACATAGACAAAACCTCGATAAGCGGTGATTTCTTCCCTACAGGCAACATCAATGCCAAGATATACGTCAAGAACTACAGAAGTACAACAGTTCAAAACGTCAATGTGAACGTCACATTTGCAAGTATGAACGGCATGATAAAAGTTGAAGGCACCAGAATACCTGTTATAGCACCCGCCGAAAGCAAAATAGCGGAGATAAACTTCAGGGTTCCGGAGAACATGCCTGCCGGCGTCTATTGGATTGATGTTGCTCTAAGCTCCAAGGACTCGCAGCTTTCGGCAAAACAGGAATTTGAAATTTATGAGAAAGCCGTAATGATCGAAAAAGTTTCGCCTGTTTTGATGATCACGGGTCACGGAGAAAAAATAGAAGTAAAGAATGCCGGCAATATAGCAGGAAATGCCACAATAGCAAGAAACATTTCAGGAACCGGAGCGTGGTTCCTTGCAGGCACCAAATATTCTTCCTCTGACAAAGGCTCATATTTATGGCATCTTAATGACATTGAACCCGGCAAAAGTGCCGTGATAGAACAGAAAATAGACTATTTACCGCTAGTTCTCCTTCTTGCGGCACTAGTTGCAGGCGCATGGTACTATCTTTACAAGATGCGCGTGCTTAGGGTAAGAAAATACATAATGCAGAAGAAGGTCATAAGCGAAGGCACGGAATTCACAGTAGGTGTTGAATTAAAGAACGCAACTGGCAGGAAAATAGATTCTGTAACGATCAAGGACTTTGTGCCTCCGGTATTCGTTGTCAAGGACTCGGTCGGACCCAAGTTCATCAAGAGAAAGCATGCCTATGGCACTGACCTTACATGGAAGCTCAAAGACATGAACAACAGAGATGAGCGCATAGTCAGCTACAAAATAGTGCCTATATTCGGCCTGAATAGCTCGCTTGCGCTGCCTAAGGCATCTGCAGCCTACTTACTCGGCAAGAACTTGATGCGATCCCTCAGCGAAGAAGCGCTTCTCGGCCACGTTCCCAAGAAGAAGGTTGAACGCAACTAAGTAAGTTTTTCCGTTTAATTATTAGGCAAGACCTACCAATATATAGGAGACCGTATTTCTGACTGTAGGGCCTTTATGAAAACCTTTAATTCCTTCACTATCTTATTTGTAAGACACCCCTGATAGCTCAACGGTAGAGCGCACCGCTGTAGTCATGCGCTGAATGCGCAAGAATGTCAGCACTCTGCCAGAAACGGTGAGGTTCTGAGTTCAAATCTCAGTCAGGGGATGATAAGGCTATTCCTAATGCCTCTCCTTAAAGAGCAGTGAGGAGAGGATGAAACGATGGGAAACATACACAATTACGAGAAGACCTTGGCCAAAGTGGCGAAACAATACCTCGGAAGCGATTCCCCGCTTTACGAGGAAGACAAAGAGGATGCACAACGCTTCTATACCCAATTGATGGCAGAGGGCATAACACAAGGCAGGATAACCAAGTATTTCTACAGTATGAAAACACTTTCCACTATGTTGAAGAAACCACTACGAAACGCTAACAAGAGTGACATAATCCAACTCGTGGCGGACATATCAGCCAGCACCAGATGGGCAGACTGGACAAAACGGGATTTCAAAGTCTTTTTACGGAAATACTACAAATTTCTCAGGGGCAAGGATACGGAAGACGTATCATGGATTAAGATAAAGAACAGTTCCAAGACGCTGCTGCCTGACGACGTTTTGACGGAAGACGAGATAAAGGCGATAGCCATAAACGCAAGAACCATAAGGGACAGGGCTTTCATTCTTTGCCTTTACGAGTCTGGCACAAGGGTAGGCGAGTTTCTGCCCCTTAAAATGAAGAACGTAGCATTTGACGAATACGGAGCCGTCCTGCGAGTCTCTGGGAAAACAGGCGACAGAAGAATACGCATAGTAGCTTCCACGCCGGCGCTGAAAGACTGGCTGGACAGCCATCCATACAAGAACGACCCTGAAGCATATCTGTGGGTTCATGAAAGAGTGAGAGGCCGTGACAGATACCTGACATACGGCTTAATTCGTAAGATGCTGAAAGAAGCTTCCCAAAAAGCGGATATACACAAGAGCGTAAATCCACATGCCTTCCGCCATGCCAGAGCCACGTTCATGGCCAGCACATTCACAGACAGGCAAATGAAGGAATTCTTCGGCTGGCGCAAATCCGATACCATAAGCACTTACACCCACCTGAGCGGAAAAAGCATGGACGAAGCCATACTGAAGCAGCACGGCATAACCCTAAACGGAAGCAATGGCAAACCAGTAATCTCTGTAAAGCCATGCGAGCGCTGCGGGCAGCCGAATGACCCGGCCTCAAAGCTGTGCGGCAAATGCTACCTGCCGTTAGACGAACCGAACAAAAAAGCCCTTCTGGACGACTATCTCTTTGAGACGCTAAGCGCATTAGGCGAGGAGTTCCCGCACATCAAGAAGCGTTTCACCAAGATAGCCGAAAAGAAGAAGTATGAGGGGCTGTTCAGTGAAGCTAAGACTTAAAAAGACTTATAGACGAATAATCAAATGTCTGATTGGCTAAAAGTCATATTTCAACCAAAGAGTATAGGAGGTCTACTTATTGCTAGTGGTATATTTTTCTTATTCACCGGTGGAATTTCAAAGCCTTTTATCGCAGAAATGTCTAACTTTTTTACTACATGGGGCATAGCGCTTTTTCTGATAGGCATCGCCGCATGGTTAGTTTTCTTTATACCAGCAGCCGCAAGAAACATATCAGCTTAAGCTCCATGCTTTTTACAGATGTGTTTTTTATAATTAACTCTCGGCCTTAATTCTTCACCACAACGATAACATGTGTGAATTTTAAGGTCTGAATACCCGACATATATATGGTTTGCTAAATGGAACAGGAGAAAGTAGAACGCTCCGTTTCTAAGTTCCGTAGGCATAGCGTTGAAAAATATAAATAATACGATAGCGATGCTTATGAATGTAGAAGCCAGCCGTGCTGTCGGGGTAGCGTTTTTGCCTATAAAATCGTCCAGCCCCATCCGCAATAATTACATATTGTATTTTGTTTAGTATTATAATTCCCACAATGAGAACATCTTTTCTTATCTAATGCGTCTGCTAAAAATAGGAGTCCCAAAACCCCAAGGAGTATGCCAGCGCCTGATATCGTATCATCTTTAGCCATTCTTCCTCACTTCCCCACATTCAGGACATCGTATAAATTTATACCGCGCCTTAAACCCGCACGCCTCGCACTTATTAACGTCCCGTGACGGCGGCGTTTTTTCCCGTACCGCCGCCTCTTCCATAAGCTCCTTCATTGACTGGTGGGCGATTCTCTGGCGTAAACGAATGTTCGCCGCCCGGCCGCCTACACTTCTTCCGCCCATGAAAAACACCTAAATTATTTTACTTCTTCCTCTCTGAGAGTTTTCTTTTTTCTTTTATTAAATTCAAAATAAACCAAACTAAATAAGTCTGATTTAAGCTTCGTCTTCAATTTGTCATTTTCTACTATTCTTTTGTAAAGTTTCAAATTACTATTTAGTAGCTTTGTCATTTCCTGATTGAAATATTTGTCAAAAACTGCCTTTACATTTTCCTTAGAGTTGTGCTCCATTTTATTGAGCAAATCCTCATTTTGTAGCATATTATCCTTTACCCTACCCAAAAATACTCTATCATCTTCTGTAAAGTCTGTCCCGAATGCGTCATTCAGGTCTTTGAGAATCTTGGACAACTTCATGTTGACATTAGGAGCATATTCCCAGCTCCCGCGGATATGGGCGTCAATTCACCTTCAATCTGAAGCGTGAATTCCTTCTTCCCTTTACTGACAATTTTATAGGAATCCATATCAACATCTTCCAAAACTGTATAAGGCAGAGGGTTATTTATTGAAGGAAGTTTTTTGGTCAAGAATTTGTTAAATATGTATATCTTCTCAAGGCGTACATCAGAAAACGGAATCAATTGAGACAGGAATGCGTATATACTTTGATACCTCTTCATAGTTTTTTTGAATCCTACTTGCCCTTTCTTCTCCTTTTTCTTAAATTCCTCAACGACAGGACTTAAAATATTGTGCAATTTTGGCTGTGATTCTTCTTTTTTCCAAGCCCTTACAAAGGCATCGACATCCGACTCATCAAAAACCTGATAATCGAGAAGTTTTGTTTGTAATTCGTATAGTTTATGATGGTCTGTACCTTCCTTGAGGTAAGTTTCTCCATAGTATGGTTGGAAAGCCTTCTGTATAACTTCCGTTTTATTCGCAAAATCGAATATCAGTGTATCATTTTTATGAGGATGAATCCTGTTGATTCTGCATAATGTCTGAACTGCCGTAATTCCATTTAACATCTTGTCAACATACATAGTATGCAAAAGAGGCTGGTCAAATCCAGTCTGATACTTATTTGCAACTATCAGGATTCTATAGGGTTCTTCCTCAAAGGCATTTTCAATAGTCTTTTTTGGGGGTAGTTGATTCATCGAGCTTTCTGTATATTCCTGCTCGTCATGCTTTACAACGCCAGTGAAAGCAACCAAAGCTTTTATTGGTAAATTGTTCTCTTTTATTGCCTTGTCAAAAGCCCTTTTGTAAAGAACGGCGTGCAATCTTGACCGTGTAACTACCATTGCCCTTGCTTTGCCCCCTATTTTATTGATTGTAGAATTCATGAAATGGTCAAGCATAATCCCCGTCTTTTTCATTATAGCATGGGGGTGCTTTTCAACAAAATTCCTTAGAAGTCTTTTTGCTTTCTTTTCATCATATTCTGGGTCGTCTACAATTTTCTTGACAAGCTTAAAATATGTCTCATAAGTGAGATAATTATCAAGGACATTGAGAATAAACCCTTCTTCTATAGCCTGTTTCATTGAGTACGTGTGGAATGGGTGATATTTTCCTCTATTATCTTTTACTCCAAACATTTCGAGAGTTTTATTCTTTGGGGTTGCCGTAAAAACGAAGAAACTTATGTTCTTTAAATTTCTGAATGATTCGACTTCCTCAAGAATCTCATCCTCAACCTCGTCATCAATATCCCTTTCCATAGATTCGGCTTCTTCAAGACTGTTCGTGCTCAAAATCTGCTTCATTTTTCTTGCCAAAGTCCCTGACTGGGATGAATGGGCTTCATCAATGATAACCCCGTATTTTCTTTTCGGCAAATCCTTGACTTCTTCCAGTATGTAAGGGAACTTCTGCAACGTTGTTACTACAATATTGCTTCCAGTCTTCAGGGCTTCTTTAAGGTCTTGCGAAGTCTTTTTCTCATCAATTACGTCTACAATTCCTTTGACCTTTTCAATAGATTGGACTTGATTCTGTAACTGTTTATCTATAACCCTTCTGTCCGAAATGACAATAACCATATCATAGATTCTGTCATCCTGCTGGTCAAATTTGTTTATCAATCCATGAGCGAGCCATGCGATAGTTTTTGTTTTCCCGCTTCCCGCACTGTGTTCAATGAGATAGTTTTTGCTTGGTTTTGCATCCTCCAGAAGTTTATTAACACAGTCAAGCTGGTGGTATCTTGGGAAAATTGGTTTGTCTTCATCGCCATCTTTCTCCACATAGATGAAATTGGCTATGAGCTTCGACAGCTTATTTATCTGTAAAATATCGTTATACAAGTAGGAAGTCTTGTAGTCGTTTTGGACTGTCGGATTTTCAATGCCCTTATTGAAAGGCAGGAATCTCGTTTTCCAGCCTTCCAGCTTTGCCGCCATGAATATCTTTTCATCGCTCATAGCGAAGTGGACAAAACAATTTTGGAATATTTTTTCCTTTGGGTCTCTATTCTCCTTATACTGCTTTATTGCTATTTCCACGCCCTGAGAGAACGTATCTTTAAGCTCTATTGTGATTATAGGAAGCCCGTTTATGAAAATGACCAAATCCAGCCTATTTCCTTTTTCTTTCTTTTCGTATTCCAATTCATCAACAACCGAGAAGATATTTTTGCCAAACTTCTCAAATAAATCAGGGTTTTTCTTATTGTTAGGTTTTGGATAGAAAAGCTTGAAATAGCACCCGACATCCTTGAACCCATCTCTTAGGACATTTATAGTGCCTTTTTTCTCAATTTCTGTTACAAGCCGATAAAAGAACTTTTGCCCAGCTTTGTCACCATAGATTTTCTGGAACTTTGTCCATTCCTTTTCCTGTGTATCTTGAATGAATTTCAATACCAATTCCGGGTCGAGGCAAACGGTTTTATCAAAATTATGGGTGTTTCTTTCATGGTAGCCAGTACTAACCAAGTGAGCAACAATATCCCTCTGAAATGCTTTTTCTGATGTGTCAGTTGTCATTTTTCTTCACAGTTTTTTATCTCGCTTAGCATATTTAACTAATTTTTTGTAGGCGTGTAGTGGGTAATATGTATTCCATTCTTTTAAACACCTTATGTATTCTTTAATATTTTGTTTATTTTTCTTTCTTTTTAGGATTGATTTATCCTGTTTTCTGTAATCCTCAAGGCGTTTTGCAGACTTTTCAGAGTTGCATTTTTTATGGGCTAAGAGAATATTTCTGTAAGTTGATTTGTTCCCTTCTTTGAAAGATTTTATGTGTTCTCCATGAATATCAGAAAAATTTTCTATATGTTCAATCCTTTTTAGTTTACCATAACACAGATAGCAAAATGGAACATTTTCTATCATGGTCGTTTTAAGCTCTCTTGGGATATTTCTTTTATCGATTTTGTACCAGTCCCCGAAACATACATTTAAGAATAACTTTTCAAAAAGAGATGACGATTTTTTAATATTTTTTGTAGAATCTGTTCCAGAACCAGTTATTAAATTCAGGAACCTTGAATTTTTTAATAACTTTACAAATTCTTCTCTAATCTTTTTATCACTTTTTTTATTTAATCGATGCTTAGAATATTTAGGGATATAATATGAAAACAAGTGAAATAAACCTTGATTAATCTTAGCGGAAAAAGCGTGTTTCTCCCATTTATTATCTGGAAGCCGTTTATTTTCTTTTATTTTAGATAAAGTTTGAAAGGATTTTCTACCAAAGACTTTGTTCATATAATTAATAAATCTATTAAATTTAGAATTTATTGTTTTAATTTTTTCTTCAGTAAATATGTTCTTTAGCTCAACATTGTTTTTAAGCTGGTCAGATACTCTTTTATCATATCCTTTCTCATTTATGATATAAAATCGTAAAACAAGGTCCTCAAAAGTCATTCTAAAATTTTTCATACCTGTCAATCTTTCTATTTTTTGTGCTCCGCTCTTTAATGATTTATTAAGATGAGGTATTTCTTTTTGAAAAATTGCATTTCTTATTTCTTGAAATTTAAGAGGAGTGGCTCCAAGGTTTAACGATCTAAATATTTCAAACTTATCATTTGTATTCAAACCAACTTCAGGAATTTCTACGCAATAAATGTTTGTATCCTCTAGAACTCTTTTTATTATATCATCTCTGGAAATATTATTTTTATTTTCATCTTTAATTTTTATTTTTTTTATTAATTTATCCCTTATCCTTCTGTCTTTTATCAGTTGAGATGAAATGTATCCAAATATAGTAGTTAATCTTTGTTGCCCATCAATTACCTCGAATTTTCCATTACGCTCTACTGAAAAATAAAACATCGGTAAAGGAATCCCTCTCCATATAGATTTAATTAATTCCGCTTGCTTATTTTTTGTCCATATAAAATCTCTTTGAAATTCTGGTTGGAGAATTATATTGCCCTCTTTAAAATCTCTATGAACATCTTTCATTTTTCTCTTAGTCGGCTCTTTGATATCTAGTTTAGAACTAATGGCAGAAAAATCGGATTCTTGCTCCTGATTTTCTAGTTCAGCGACTTGTTTTAATTTCTTTTTCATATTTCACACCTTACATCTACCTTGCCTGTAACAACATGATGTATTAATGATTTTTTAAATTCCTCAAGAAGCTCTATTTTTGCCTCAATTTTCTGGATAGTTTGGTCTATTTTTGAGGTTGCTTTGTCGAGAAATTTTGCTATTTGGGCTTGTTCTTGTTTTGGAGGGACTGTGCAAATTATCTCTTTTAGTTTTTCTCTTGTTAAATGAGCTATGCTAACCCTACTCACAACTGAATCAAAAATGCCCCTTTTACCATAAGACTCAAATAAATACAGAAAATAATTTGGAATACATCCTTCATCTAACGTTACTTTTTGCACCGAATTTTGAATATAACATTCATCTATTTCTCCTTTCCATAGAGCTGTTCTTCCAGCTTCCCCACCTTCCGATACAAGTAAATCATTATTTTTCAATCTAAATCTTTTTAACTCTCCAGATGAAAACCACATTTCTTTGACATCAGAAACATCAACCTTCTCCCATAGAATATTTTGTGCTCGTAGATATGGTTTTTGTATATGACCATCATGTTCTTTGTCGGTAAGCATTTTCCCTAAAACAATATTTCCAATAAATTTAATTTTTTTAACTTCCCACCCTTCAGGCACTTCTCCAATCCATTCAATCCCAGAATCTTTCATTTTTGCTTTAGGATTCAGGCCTTTCGTTACAACGTGATTGATTAAAGCAGTTCTTTTTTCTTTGAGAAGCTCTATAAGTTGTTTGTCGGCTGAGATTGTTTTGGAGATTTGTGAGGTTTTGGAGTCGAGAAAAGAAGTTGCTTTTTTTTGTTCTCCAATACCTATAATTGGGATTTGAATATTACCCAAAACATCACCATTTACATGAGGAATTCCCATTCCAACAGTTAAATCTCTTAGCATGGGTTCAAAACCTGAACATAAATATTTGCAATATTGAGTATTCATTCTTTGTATGTTAAGTTTCACCATTGTAGAAGATAGGATCCCTTTTTTAGCAGAAATAAATTCCCCTGCATTTGATCCGTCCCATAATAACAATAAATCATGGTCTTCAACTTTTAATGCAGTAGGATCGTTTGAAAACTGAGCATTTTCTTCTTTGCCCCTTAAGTATTCCATACTTAAATAGGGTAAGTAACCCTCGCCATTGGTAACATCGAGATTATCGGGTATTTTTCCTTTTTTACTTTTAAATCTAAGCTTAAACCTTTCTAATGACCAGCCTTCAGGTATATCGCCAATCCACTGAATCCCAGATTTCTTATATTTAGAATAGGCTTTGAGTTTCATTTTCTTTTCCGCTCCGTCTTAATTGATTTTGAAACAATATCTGCCTTCCTCTTGCTAAATTTGTTAATTGTCTATGGGTAGTTTGTCTTTTTGTCATCATTCAACATCCTCCTTAATGAGTTCCTGTATCTCTTTAATCACTTTCTTTATGTCTCTTTCTATCTCCTCAAGAGGTCTTGGGGGTTGATACTTATAGAAATACTGTGTGAAGTTTATTTCATAGCCAACTTTGTCCTTGCTCCTGTCCATCCATGCATCTGGGTAATATGGTTTGACTTCTTTTACAAAATATTTCTCTATATCTTGCCCCAACGGTATTTTTTCAGAGTCCCGTAGGTTAGAATCAGGCTGTCTTTTGCCTTTGACGTCCAGAACATATTCTGCTGTATCATCATGTTCGGACAACGCCAAAATTATGCTCTTGATAAAGTTTGGTTTCAAGTCAAATATATGTAATGCTTGTTTTACCTTCGCTTCAAATTCATCCAAATTTTTATACAGTTTATTGCCGACTGTCTTTAGAGCTTCTATTATTTCTTTCTGCTTCTTTTTGCCTTCTTCCTCTTCTTTTAGTTTCAGTTCTGGGTTTTCTTTTTTGCTTTCGGCAAGCTTTACAAAGGCACTGACAGAATACATATCCTCAAGCCGTTCATCACTGACTTGGTAGTTTAACTGCGTGGGTCTTTCAATGATTACTTTAGTATACCCAAATTCCTCATTATTGAATATCTTGACATGTTTACCAGCTTCAAACTTTTCATAAAACTGGAGTATTTCTTTAATATCGTCTTCCCCTAAAATATGTCTTTTGAAGCCCAAGCTTTTACGCATTTTCTTAAATCTCGAAGTTGCATCTACGAGCTGGATTTTACCAATTCTTTCTTTTGGCTTCTTGTTGGTCAATACCCAGATGTAAGTTTTTATTGCTGTGTTGTAAAATAACTGGTCTGGAAGAGCAATATAATCATTTTCAATCATCCACTTTCTGATGTCGCTTTCCCCAGAACCAGCATCGCCTGTAAATAAAGGAGAGCCATTTGTAATAATAGCGATTCTTGATTTTTCCTTGACTTTCATTTTTGAAACCATGTGTTGTAAAAAGAGGAGTTGCCCGTCGTTTATACGTGGAAGTCCTGCTCCAAATCTTCCTTCAAAGCCTCTTTCAGCTTCTTTGATTACATCTGCTTCATCCTGTTCCCATTTTCTACCGTAAGGAGGATTAGAAATCATAAAATCAAATTTCATGTCTCTGAACTTGTCCTTTGAAAGCGTGCTGTAAGCTCCTTTAATATTGTCGTCATTTTCGCCCTTCATTAGCATGTCAGCCTTGCATATTGCGTATATCTCTGGATTGACTTCTTGCCCATACAAAACAATTTCAACAGAATTATTCAGCTTTTTGATAAACTCCTTGCAGCTTGTCAGCATACCTCCTGTTCCACATGCTGGGTCGTAAACTGTCTTAATAATGTCTTTATTCTTCAGATGAACTCCATTCTCTACAAAAATAAGTTTAGTCATCACTTCAACAACGTCTCTTGGCGTAAAGTGTTCTCCTGCTTCTTCGTTGGATTGTTCTGCAAATTTTCGTATCAGTTCCTCAAAAATCATGCCCATCTCATGATTAGAAACAATATCTGGATGCAAGTCAACTTTTGAGTCTGAAAACTTTTTGATTAAAATAAACAGTAAGTCAGACTTGGCTAAATTGGCTATATGGGTTTTTATGGAGAAGTTCTCAAATATATCCTGAACATTTTTGCTGAAAGAATCAAGATAGTGCAAAAGATTCTGTTCTATGTGCTCTGGATCTTCTAGCAACGTTCTAAAATCGTATTTTGAATAGTTGTAAAAGCCAAGAGGATTTCCGTCTTTATCTTTGGCAGAATCCTGAAGAATATGCTCCAAGTTTTCAAACTGGTTCTTATATTTGTTGTAAGATTCGAGAAGTGTCTTTTTTGAATGGGCAAGAACGCAATCGAATCTTTTTAATACAGTAAAAGGCAGTATCACCTTCTGATATTCGTTTCTTTTATAAACTCCTCTCAGTAAATCTGCCAAGTCCCAAATAAACGTTACTTTTTCCTGAAAATTATTCACTTCTGCTCTCCTCATTATTCACTCTTCTATAGCCTCTACAAACTTCCTTTAACTTTTTCGCCTTGCTATCTAAATCACTATAATTACGGTTTGTCTTAAGTTTAATCAGTTGCCATTACTCCGAAACTCGCAAAATCCGCAGTTATTTGAGGCGTCCGGCTCCTCTCCTTGCAGGACGCCTATCGCTTTCTGGAAGATTTTCTCGCCTTCTTGGGCGTTTGATGACATTCTTATTAGATCTGTGTTAAAGATTACTTCTCCTGCTTCTGTTACAGTATTAGGATGATAGAAAAGCAGAAGGGCGAAATCCTCGGTATCGTGGCCGTTCTGCTTCAGCAGGTAATTATACAGATGCATCTGGCTGGCATAATGTTCATGGGTATCGTCTTTCAACGGATAGCCGCGGGTTTTGTAGTCCAGAACTATAAGCTTGCCGTCTTTCGTCAGAATATTATCTACTGCTCCTCTGAGTAGGATGCCTGTGCCAGAGTCAGTATAGGTCAATCCTTTCCTGTTATTCCGCCATACGTTCAAGGCGTCCATATCACTGAACAGTGCAATGCCTTTTGTATGCTCGTTGTCCCTCAGTTCCGGCGGCAGTTTGCCTTTGGCTGCGAAGCGGTCAAAATGCTGCTTGAGAATCCTGTCCATCCCGGATGGAAGAGAAGGAAATATGCCAGCAGGCCGCCTAACCTTTTTGACTATCTGGAGCCAGAAGCATTTTTCGCATTCAAACATGAGGTTGATAGAAGAAGGAGAGAGTTGGAATGCCATAAAATTACTGGGAAAAAGGCTTTTTATGTGTTGAGAGAGCGTCAAGAAAGTGAAAAGTGCCTATATCTCTCCTCTCTTCTCGGCATCAGTTACAATTTCCTTCATTTTCTCTTTCGGGTCAGTTTCCCACTGAATTATATATTTCCTCGCTGGCAGTTCAGGTTTCTTCTTGTCCACTATGCCAGTAATTAGCAGCTTCTCAAAGCGGTCTTTCTGGAGCTCCCGCATCTCCCTTATGGCCCGGAGCCTTACATTGTCGTCCGTGGCTTCCCTCTCTATCTTAGCCACTTTTCTGTAAAGCTCGGCATTCGTCATTAGGTAGTCAGTAACAGGGTCTTCGCCTTCCAGCTCCTTCTTGGCGTATTCCCGACGGGTGGCCACGATGTCGTTCCAGATGGTATGCCTGTCCCAGCCGAGCCTTTGGGCTATTTGGTCTATGCTGACCTTGTTCAGCGACAGGGCGAGAACCTTTTGCCTTCTAAGACGGATTGCCTCTTTCGTTGCCATTCCTCTTCCTCTTTTTGTATATCTGCCATTAATTTAGGTATTATTTCCGCTAAACTCTCTTTTCGCAGTGTTTCCAATGTTTGTGGTACCTTTAGCTCTATCCCTATACTTTTGATTGTCTCTATTCTTTCCCTATCCAACTCTTTCATAATACGGATGGCATGGAGGCGTTCCATTGACTTATCGGCATGCCTGTATTCTTTCACTGCTCGCTTATACTGGTCGGCGTTCCTGAGTAGAAAGTCGGTAATAGGGTTCTCGCCTTTCAGGTCTACGTTTTCGTGCTCCCGGCGAATCCAGTTAAGGTCGCCAGTTATCGTGTCCCTGTTCCAGCCGAGTATGCGGGCTATTTCGGTAACCGTGAATCTATTCATATAAAGGCTCAGGACTTTACGCCTTCTGTCTATGATAGCTTCTTGAATAGTCATAATGTGACGGATTTTTCCTACTAAAGGGCGGACTGGGCGCCGCACTTCAATTTATACTATTTTTTCCTATTTCTTGCAGATACTTTTCAATGGCGGCTCTTAAACCAGAATCAAAAGCATCTTTGTCAAACCTTTTCAGTGGTTTCGTCCATTTTTTCTGTAATTCAAGAGGGTGGTAAAGACTTGTTCCTATAGGCGTAAGGTAAACAAATTTCTTATCGTCCGACAACTCCAAAAGATTATATGTCCAAATAAGCTTGTTGAGTATATGCCTTTGCACATCTTTAGGCAATGGCGCCTTTGGCATGCCATTGGCTATCATGTCGTCAACTACTTTCAGAAAGACATTTTTAAGTCGTGTGTATTTTTTATCATATCTCATTTGATTAAACATTGTAACCGCTTTTATGTCGGTTTGTAAGTCTTTGTATAATTTTAATTTTATGTATACCCTGACTTGCGGGTCGTCAATTCCAACATCTATCAGCACAGAAGTAAGCGTTTCTGCAGGTGTCATTCTCATATTGCGGTCTATGTTAAACATAGACTTTGGGTCATATCTTAACTTCCTTAGAAGTTCGCTTTCGTTTGCTACCACAAATAGCCTCAAAATTTCCCCTTCTATTTCATCCCTTTCTGAAGATTTTACAAATTTAAGCAGAAGCCTGATATCCTTAAGGCAGTTTATGATATTTTCTTTGTTTGCCCTCTCTCGCACTCTTTTGGCTTCTACTCCGTTGCCTATCCACTTTCCATATTTCAGAAAATGATTAGCTACTTCTTTTTCGCCATCTGGAGGTAAACCCTTTAGCAAATCTTCCATCAACAGATTTGTGTGAAAAACATCTTAAAACCGGCGTAACCTCTATGACGGCATGGAGAAAACAATGGCGCTCCTTCAGGGATGGCTGAAGGAGACCAAGAGAAAGCCTCGTGACGGTCTTAACTATGAAGAAGAATACACTGACGGCTCTTAAGTGTGACGGATTGCCCCGGCAGTATCTTGTCAATGTTCACGAACGCCTGCTTAAGGAAGCCACAAAAGACAACCCGGCTAACCGCAAGCTGAAGTTCTCGCAGGCTTATCACATCTTGGGCGCAATTTATCGGATACCGAAAAAGTCGCACTTCCAATTCCTAAAGCTTATGCGCCAGATGGGAATGCTGGAGATACGACCATACCACTATCTCGTCTTAAAGGAGGCTGAAATATGAGGTCAAAGCACGGCTTCCGGCACGTTTCGCAGATAGAAAAAGAAGCTTCAGCACTTTTGGCGGAAACGTGGGAAGAATACGCAACGAAGAAAGAACCGTCTCCCAAGGACAGGGCAAAGAATGTTTGCTTTCATGTTCCGTCTGTAGGCAAGGTTATGATTTCCCTCGCTAATGGACGGGTTACGTTTGATACGGATTTGGATGAAAATGAGGTGAAGAAAGTTATGAAAAAGCATTTGGGCCCAGATTCCTACAAGATGTTCTGTATGAAACTGAAGACTCCTGAAGTGGGAGCTCATTTCCGGCGTTTTCATGGGACAGTGGGGTTTACGTTACGAGTTACTCAAATGGGAGAAATTCCCATCTGGATAAGTTCACGAGGATGCAGAGGCTACAATGATATTCACATTAAAGTTCCTTCCAGTATGGCCTCTATGGACACTCTCCATAAGGGTATGCTCTCCCCTACGCCTACTCCTTTAAGAAAATATCTCACTGAGTCTGCTATCCTTGATTTTGTAAGGTCGAGGGGTTCTGTCACAACAAAAGATGCCAGATACATAGGGTTGTCAGAAACGGCGTTTTATAGGCGTTTGGAGAATCTTGTCCGAAACGGACACCTTGTGAAGACACCGGGCAAACCTTCACTATATGCCCTGCCACCGCCTCGCTGATGCTCCTGACGGGAATCTTGTGGAATTTGCAATATTTACGATGTAGGCCTTTCTTCATAGGAGTTCTGTTTCATTAGTTCAAAGAGTACCTCTTCTTCAACCAAAGGCTCTGATATACCAAAGCGCTTTCTTAATAAATCCTGTATTATTTCTACTAAATTATCCATATCTGTTTTTGCGTGGCCTCCAGTCTTTCCATAGCGGGTGTCTATTTTTTTATAGAATTCTTCTATTACATATTTAGCATGGTCTAAATCTTTACCGACCATAGCATTTTTTACTTGAAGCCAGCTATCATTTACAAGCCATATTTTATCTTCAAGTCTCATAAGGTTCCTCTTCAAAAGTGCAGTGGTTTTTCCTTCTATTTTCTCATCTAAGTTTCTTATGTAAAATGCTGCATCCAGTGCTCTTATTGGATATTGAGATACTACAACCTGTCCATATTTCTTCATTATTTTTTCTTCGTTTAGTTTGAATATTTTGTCAAAACTTTCCGAGTTATTTTTTATTTGACTTATCTCAAAGGCCAATGATTTTAGCAAGCTAACTTGTTTTTCCTTGTGTTTGTCTTCTTCCTTTTTTTGTTTCCATCGCTCCAATCCAACTGTTATTATTATGGCCGAAAAAGCTGCCATTATAGCCACTTGAGCAAGAAAATTGGACTGTTTGGCTGCGTCTGCTAAACTCAACTCAAGACTGCTGTAAACCCGAAAGCTTGAGTTGGATACGTGCCTTCCGTGAATCAGAAGACTATAACCACCTGGGTTTGTCGGATTATGACTAAGAGGGTCTGGCTTTATGCTTATTTCCCATCTGCCGGGTGCGTCAAGCTTTTCAGGACAGTAGCTTTTTTCTCTTCCAGAAGAGTCTTGGTAGTTATATTGAAACTTATCGGGCAACCTCTTAATTTCATAAATGCCTCCGGGCGTTATGTTTTCTGGGACTGTAAATACACTCTTGACAAAGCAGAATACCTCGTCCTTTTCTTCTATATTGTTTTGTAATTGAAATAAAAACTCTGGGTTTTCTAAGGTGCAATTACCAGTGTTTCTTATTCTTAACCACTTTAAGGCGAGATAATCATCTTCTCGGAAAGTAGGAAACTGATAGTTTGTTGTCCCTTGACTATCTAAAGCCTCAATCTCCGTCTCTATTGAAGCAGAATAGCTACATTCGGCATAGCTTACAGCAGAAAGTGCTATAAAAAAATACAAAACTAATAGCTTCTTCATAGATTAACCAGCTTTTTGATTTTTAAATACTCTGCCAGCCATACAAAAAACAGGAGAAGCATATAGAATAGCCGCATTCTGCCCAGTCAGGGGATCCAAGTATTAATGTCTGGATTCTTTGCACTCATGAATAATGGGGCATTTATATTAACAGTTCTTCTGGATGCAGCACGGGAAAGTTCCTGACATGGTTTATTATTTCCATCGTTTGCCTATATGTTTCTTCAACAAAATCATCATTCAGATGCGGCTTCAGTTCAAAGTCACCTTCCTTGGGATTCCTTCCGCCAAGCTGAATTATTCTGAGCGCCGTTCTCATTTCAGGAACTTCTATGCCAAATCTCTCCTTTATTTCAGCGTCATGACGGTAATCGACATGGTCAAGACATCTTGGACTCTTAAGCTCTTCAAGAATGCAGCCTCTATCCGGTCTATGATAGGGACAGGCCATGCTCCGGCCGGGAGTCTCGTAATTCTTTCTCTCACGAAGTGAGATTATATTACTTCCGCAACTTCCTTCCAGCAAGTCTTCGGATGTTGCCTTATCAATCCCGCAACTGCCTACGCCGTCCTTTCTCCATTCGCTGTTATATGTTCTGACCGTGATTTCATGCCAAAGAAGATTGTATACGCCTGCGATTTTTCTGTATTGTGCTACCATATGAGCTTCTTTTGGCGGCAAGGCTTCCAAGTATTCGTTGAATGAACTAACCCTTCTTCCGTTTCTCATAATTGTCACTATTCAAAACGATTAAATGCCTATATAAATTCGAGAAATTCATGAGCATTCTATTTCTTATCAGACTTATTCTTGACTGCACTGGCGGCATAAACTACATTATCAAAGCCATCTGACAACATCTTCCTCCTTTTTTCGCCACCAGATATTTTCCATGCATAATTTGTGTTCGCTTGAGAAAACTCTCGCGCTTTTTTTAGTGACAGTGCGTAATCAGTCATCAAGCAAGTAATTTACACAAGCTTATTAGCATAAATGGCGACCGCTTCTATGTTGACACTCAAATTCCTATCTGATTTTGGACTTTCTTGCAATGCACGCTTATTCCAACTAGCCGGTGGATAAACTGTTATTTCTTAAAAGTAGTTAAATTTTATAGTTTTAAATAGTCTTCTGTTAAATTTTTGCCGATAACATGCCCGACGGAACAAGAGATTACGGATTTGGATCGCTAATCGATAAATTGCTGTCCGAAGGCTATGAAATCAAAACCCGGCATTATAAGCCTCTGGAATTTGACATTCTGACTGCCCCAGTTAAAAACTTTGATGAGGAAAATAGCGATATCCATGACATGATCATCGCATACGCGAATAATGCAATTATTGGCGCAAAGCGTATGTTCCCTGGCGTTAACATACCGCCGAATCAAGAAACTTTCACCCCAACTGAAGCGTATGCAATCCAGATACTTGGAGATGTAATGTCCATTCATACGTCACAAAGGGGCAGAGACGTCATTACCCAGGCAATCTTAGGAATACTTCCAGATACCTCAAACGCATTTCATCCCGAGAATCCAGAGGCATACATTAATTTTAACAACGTGGCAAACGGCACTTATCCAAATTCAGTAGCCTATCACTATGATGAAGAAGTAGAATCCGGCAGGCTCCCAAACGGCAGTACACTCGCCATGATCTATGTTGTCGGTCCGGCCCAATTACTGCAAATTGCGTCAAACGGACGCATTTGGGAACATAACACAAATAGGCGATATAGACCAAAAGAAGTCGCATTCCCATATACAAATGATGCGTTCCAACTGGAGTATTTCAATGACGGCAACAACTCGTTTGGCGTAGATATGCAGACAGGCGACAACAATGTGCGGATTACAGGCCGCGCAGAATTGCCGCAAGAATACAGGCATCAAATAAGATCCGCCCTTGAATCCGGCCCCTATATAATGACAGAAGAAGGCTTGGCGGTTCCGGATAGACGATGGCTCAATCTTGCAAAGACGCATCCTCTGATTAGTTATGAAATGCGGTCTTCCAGGCAATAAAGAGGAATTAGCTGCAAAGGATACAAAATTCCTTATTAATCCGGCAATTTGTTAATAAATTATTTTTTTCTCCCTTCGGAAAAGCCATGTACCTATTAGAATTTTTATTCAAAAAATGGGGAGGTCATATATCTTTATAAGAGGCAGTCATATAGACTAATGAAAATGCCAAAAAATCATGCAATAATAGGCATAATTCTTTTGTTGATTATTATAGGAACACTACTTTTTGCAGAGACGATACCAGAATCGATAATGCAAAATTTTGAAGGGGATCAACGCATCGAGGCCGTTTTTGGAGAATCGAATTGCTCATTAATTCAGGTACCCGCATTGAACGATTCGTACTATAAAGGTCCTATGATAGACACGCACATACACATAGCGGCGATACCTGACGGGCCGGTTTTCGGACAGCCGAATGAAAATGATCATCCTCTGATGGGAGTGAACCTCAGGATGGGAGACTATGTCTGCATGATGGATCAGGAAAACACGAGCAAGGTCTTTGCATTCTTTCCCGTATGGGATCCGATAATAACAGATTCCCTCGCAATCGTCAATCAAACGCTGGGAAAATATCCTGGAAGATTCGTGCCTTTCATAATGCCGCCTGATAGCGACAACTCGCCTGGCGGCTATCCTACAGTCAAGGCAGGCGCCCTTGAAGAAATGCTTTCAGTTTACCCAGGCATGTTTCAAGGGTATGGCGAGATAGGACTATATGCACGTCAAGGCGGGGCAGCCGAGCTTCCTCCGGATTCAGAGAGACTTACGGACATCTATCCTGTAGTGAGACGAAACAATCTCATTGTGTATGTCCACCTTGGAGAAGGGCAGAAAAAAAGCTTTGAACGCGTGCTGGAAGCGAATCCGGATATAAATTTCATCTGGCACGGAGACCAACTCATAGCCGGAAGCGGTGAAGGGCAGAACTTATCGGAGATAGAGGATATACTATACAAGCATTCCAATGCCTACTACGGCGTGGACGAACTTTATGGCGACACATGGCTATTGAGACCACAAGTTAGCAAACAGCAATTCCTACAACACTTCAATAATCCTGAACTGCTTCTTGCGCAGGATGTTGCAACGTGGAAAGGCTTTATAGAAAGGCATCCGGACCAGGTTCTCTGGGGGACTGACAGAGGCTGGAGTGCCCCTTGGTCATTGGACGAAGACGTTGCAGTTACGTTGAATACTTACACTCGCGCATTCATCGCACGCCTTGATATTTCAGTTCAGGAAAAATTTGCGTACGGCAATGCACAAAAATTGATAGAGTAATGTCTTATGATTCAGGATAAAATTTTACTTAGCTCATAAGATCAATCTTATAATCTTCCCAGAAATAATTACATTTTCTGCAGTAGATGAGTCCTGTGTCATTGACCATCTCATTTGAACAACGCGGGCATTTCATAGGCGCCCCCTCATAATCACCTCATAAAATATTGTTACTATTCAATGAAAAAATAAAAAACGCAAAAACCACGATGATCCCACAAAAATTGGAACGTGTTATCTGAATATGGTCTTACAAAAACACGATAAAGGAAAACAAAAAAGAAAAAATTCACCGATTCTATATGATTATTTTAGAGAATTTACTTTTTCTTTCCCATCAAGGCACCCCCATACTGTGCATATAGAGTGATGACCGCCTGCAATACTTAAGAATTTCCGGACTTGAATGCAATAATCAGAGAAATGAAATGCAGTATTTACTGGACGGACCTGAATGCATCCTCAAGAAAACTTTCCCAATGAGCATATAGGAGTGATAACCTTTCTTCCTCCATATTGCGGCTTTTTTCGCCATAAGTTTGCAGAATAGGCGTACTAATGATATTTTGACCTATTTCGAGCTTGTAAGAATCAATGAGTTCATCAGGTTCTCCACCTGCTTCAACATTCGCCATTTGAGAATATGCTCCCATACTTCTAAATGCGTCAGGAGAAAATTCCCCCATTATCCTAACCCGTATGCTTTGAACATTCGGGTTCTTCTCAAACCGGAAGGTAATATACTCACCGTCCCATTGATCATCGGGTTTCCTTTCTATAGAATACCGGACTCCCATTTCATCTAATTTCCATGCAAGAAAACTGGTAAACTCGTATTGTGGCACGGGATTCATAATTTAAGGTATACATGCAAAACTTATAAATCATTTTCAGATGCCTAGTATCCCATAAATACTGCCATCTTTTTTGCAAGCTCCTCCCTGCCTTCGCTATCGGATAGCATGGAAAACATTTTTGAAACAGAGACCTTCTTCTTTTTCATAAACTCTAGAAGCTTTCGCGGCGTAAATTTGCTGCCGCGAGGCATTGCGGATTTGAAGGTCCTGTAAAGGTAAACGGCCCGATAAACGTCCGCCAAAGACGTATCCGGAAAGTCAGAAGCCATTTCTTCCGCCTTCTTCATGAAGTATTCGTCATCTTCATAATACCGGTAATAAGGCCCAACATCGCTGTTCACGAAAGTTTTCAGGTGCTTGGCAGGAGGCGCAAAATCTTTTGCAAAGCCGCAGTATTGGAGCCAGAGAATCGCTTTTGTGTATTTTATACCTGCAACATCCCCGTCCTCGGCAATTTCATCTATCAACTCCTTTGTTTTTTCTTTAGTTGAAACCATCGTCGCAAGATTTTCCAGTATTCCTTTTTTCTTGAAGAATCTTGCACCGCCTTTTATCGAGGCAGTGATATAAAATAAATCGCGAAGAACTCCTGAAACAGACGCTTCGGTATTCTCGTCCCTTATCTTGCCGAGGCGTTCCTTGAGAAAGGTCCGTACTGCACTTTCCCAATCTTCGCCATCGGTTGCGAGAACATAATCATAATCAATATATTTCTTGAGCATCACGATAAGAAAGCTTATCTCAGCATCAGACCGGTCTTTTCCTATAAAAACGACACGACAGAATTTTTCCCATATTTCCTTGCCTGATGCAACAGTAACCGGCTCTTTTTTTACCATATTAACCAGTTCTTTGAAGCCGTCAGGGTAGTCCATTTATATAGTTGCCATCGCAACTATAAGTACGGTAAAATAAAATATGTTTATGCATTGCCGCTTATTTGGTCATAAACAGCTTTGTAGCCTTTCAACGCCAAAGTAGCTTCGTCTTTCAGGATTTCAACCCCGATTTTGCCGCTGGCATACAGCTGAGCTATTTTCGAATTGATGTTCTCTGAATTTATCAGTTCTGCAAAGCTTGCCTTATCGGCAGTTATCCTTATGTCCGGGTTTGCCGCATTTCCTTTTGTTGCAGAAGGCGAATTACCGGAATTTGTGACTGTAAATGCGGTGCCTTCCACGAATATTTCTATTTCAGCGGCCTCTCCAGAAAGACTATTATGTATCTTATACGCTCCTAATTCATTGGCCAGCCAAGACACGTGCTCTTCGCTGATGTCCTGGCCTTCAAGCAGTATAGGTTTCTCTATTGACGGCTTTTCGGATGAAGGAGAGATGACGCCAAAATATATGTAGCCAATGCCGCCTACTAGCAAAGCTATGATAGCGCCAAAAATAATTATTTTGGAGACCATGAAATCAAGCAATATATAGTCAATAAGGGTATAAAAAAGAAAAGGCAACGCTTTAGATTATTATTGCAGCCGTTTTTTCATCTTTCTCTACGTCAAAATCTGCAACCAGAGCTTCTGTCGTGATTACCATTCCAGCGATAGATGCGGAGTGCTGCAGCGCAGAGCGGACGACTTTTGTTGGATCCAAAACACCTGATTTGAAAAGGTCTTCAAAGATGTCCTTCTTTGCATTGTATCCTATGTTGTCGTCCTTCTCCATGTGAAGACGCGCAATGACCTCGGCATCTTCTCTGCCAGCGTTTTTGGCTATCTGTCTCACCGGCTCTTCAAGCGCCCGCTTCACTATGCTTAGGCCTATTGTCTGGTCGCCTTTCATGGCGCTTGCATCCAAGAGCCGCGCTGCCCTGTATAATGTAATGCCGCCGCCAACGACAACGCCCTCTTCAACAGCCGCCTTGGTGGCATTCAGCGCATCGTCAATGCGCATCTTCTTTTCCTTCATTTCTGTCTCTGTGGGAGCTCCAACCTTTATGACGGCAACGCCCCCTCCGAGCTTCGCAAGTCTTTTCTTGAGTTCGGCTTTTTTGTACTCCGAATCCGCAAGAGCAACTTGCTTTTCTATGAGGTGCATCCTTGTTTCTATAGAGGCTTTCGAGCCCTTGCCTTCAATTATTGTTGTCTTTTCGCTGTCAACCGTAATTTTTCTGGCAGAACCGAGCATTTCCTCAGTAACGTTTTCAAGCTTCATGCCCTTCTCTTCGCTCACAACCTGCCCTCCGGTAAGGACAGCTAGATCTTCAAGCATCTCTTTCTGCTCGTCCCCAAAGCCCGGGGTCTTGACTGCGCATACTCTTATTGTGCCTCTTATGATGTTCAATATCAGAGTTGCCTGCGCCTCATCTTCAATGTCTTCCGCGATTATCAGAAGCGGCCTTCCCTCGCCTGCAGATTTCTCAAGGAGCGGAACTATCTGCTTCATGCTGGTTATCTTCTTGTCGTATAGAAGGATGTAAGGTTCTTCCATTTCACAGATCATCTTCTCATGATCCGTCGCCATATAAGGCGAAATGAAGCCCCTCTCAAACTGCATGCCTTCAACGATTTCAAGGCTTGTCTCAAAGCTTTTGGCTTCTTCAACAGTTATGACGCCTTGATTGCCGACCCTCTCCATGGCATCCGCAATAAGACCTCCTATCTCTTCGTCATTGTTAGCCGATATCGTTGCAACTTGCCTTATCTTTTCCTTATCTTTGACTTCAACGCTTTTTTTCTTGATGCCTTCAACTACAAAAGCGACGGATTTCTCGATACCGCGCTTTACTTCGATGGGATTCGCGCCTGCAGCTATATTCTTCAGGCCTTCTCTTATCATGGCTTGCGCAAGAAGAGTTGCAGTTGTCGTTCCATCGCCGGCAATATCCTGCGTTTTTGAAGCGACTTCCTTTACAAGCTTTGCGCCCATGTTCTCAAACTTATCATGAAGCTCTATCTCCTTGGCTATTGTAACGCCGTCGTTGCTTACGATAGGATGGGACGGCTTGTCCAAGACGACATTTCTGCCGCGCGGCCCGAGAGTTACTTTGACTGTATTAGCTACCTTATCCACGCCCCGCATCAGGGCCTGCCGTGCATTCTCGTCGAACATTATCTGTTTTGCTACCATAATTTCACACCTCTATTTTTGCAACTATATCTTTGAACTGTATTACCAGATACTTCTGCCCGTTAAATTCAAATTCCTCTGAGCTGTAGCCCCCGTAAATTACCCTATCTCCCTTCTTCAAAGGAAGCGGATTACCGTCCTTGCCAGTGCCTACGGCAAGAACTTCCCCTTCCTTTCTGCCCTCTTTGGCTGATTCAGGAATATATATTCCGCCTTTTGTTTTTTCCTCTTTCACCGGCCGTATGAGAACTCGTCTTCCAACAGGCTTTATTTCCATATCATCACCCTCCTTGTTTCAAAAGTATTCTTCGTTTTCTGCCATAGGCGGCAGACGATGGTCTCAAAATATAATCTTGCAAAAATTTAAAAATACCACCGAAGTACAGCCAATTAAAAGACCCAATTCTAATATTAGAAGACACTATGGAATATAAAACCACTCTTGCAATTCTTGCAGTCGCTGTCAGTCTTGCAAGTTATGTTCCTTATTTCCTGAATATATTCAGAAACAGAACCAAACCTCATGTATTCTCGTGGTTTATCTGGGGACTATTGACGGCGATCGCTTTCTTTGCGCAGATAGAAAAAAATGCCGGGGCAGGCGCGTGGGTTACCGGAGTAACCGCAGCAACATGCTTTGCTATTTCATCAATAGCTTTTCTCAAATCAGGAATAAGCTATGTAAAAAAATCCGATTGGTTATGTTTGGTTGCGGCATTGGCAGGCATTGTCATTTGGAAAATTACAAGCGATCCTTTGAGCGCAGTAATAATAGTGACGCTTGTTGATATTCTTGGATTCATACCTACTTTTAGGAAGGCATATTACGAACCCTACTCGGAAACTGTCATAACCTTTGCAGCAGGTTCGGTTACATTTGCCCTCTCTATTCTAGCCTTTGATAATTTAGAATTAACAACATGGTTGTATCCTGCCTCGCTTGTTGTTGCAAACGCAATCTTTGTCATGATGGTGTTGTTGAGGCGGACAATAAAGTGGCCGAATCAGTCTAGCGCCATTTTTCCTTCAAAAGAAGCAGGTTAGGCCGTAGACAGGGCAAAAGAAACTTTTAAATAAACATCGCCCTTAATAAATGTGGTCGGCGATCATAGCGGAGAGGCGATACCCAAACCCATTCCGAACTTGGAAGTCAAGCTCTCCTGCGACATGGCAAGTACTGGCCTACAAGCCGGGAACACCAGAACGTTGCTGGCCATTATAATTAAGCGATTGCGTCAGGAGGGTGTGTGGATTGGGGACTAGATTTAAGACTATTCTTTATGAGTTTTAATATTTTACTTGAATCTATGTTTCTCTGTTGCCTTGGTGGTGTAGCGGCCTAGCATGCAGCCTTGTCAAGGCTGCGACCCGGGTTCAAAAAGATGCTGCAGACCGCATCATCTTGAATTTCCCGGCCAGGGCGTATTCGCACCAACCCAGTCGCTAGGGCCTGTAGCTCAGCCTGGTAGAGCATCGGCCTTTTAAGCCTGTGCCAGCAGGGCACCGGGCCCGCAGAAAGCCGACTGTCGCGGGTTCGAATCCCGTCGGGCCCATGGAGGGAGTTCAATGGAAGAAAAAGAAATCAATATATTCGAGAGCCATATTGTACCGAAGCATGAACTCCTTAATGACGAAGAGAAAGCTCTTCTCCTGAATGAGCTTAATGCGAGCCTGAATCAGCTTCCACGAATGAATGCAGACGATTCTGTTTCCAAAAAGCTGGGCGCAAAGAAAGGCGATGTAGTCAAAATAACAAGAGTTTCTGAAGGGGAAACGACCCTATATTATAGAGTGGTTGTCTAAAGGTGAATCATATGCAAGTGAATGAAAGCGCAAAAATATACAAGTCTCTTGTCGGCAGTTTCAGAGAGCAGGTTGGCTTTGACGGTCATCACATAAAATCATTCAATGAATTCGTCGAAAAACGTATTCAGAAGATTTTTGGTGACATAGGAGAAATCCAGCTTGAGACGCCTGATCTTGCCGAGTTTAAAATACGTTTAGGCAAAGTCAGAATTCCCAAGCCCAACATTAAGGAGGCAGACGGCGCTGTAAGAACAGTCACGCCAAACGAATGCCGAATAAGAAACCTAACTTATGCATCCCCTATTTTCATTGAAATGATTCCTGTAATAAACGGCGTTGAGCAGGAGGCTCAGGAAGTCAAGATTGGCGATCTGCCTGTCATGGTTAAGTCCGGCTTGTGCACGATATCAGGCATGGGCAGGGACCAATTGATTGAATCCGGAGAAGACCCCGATGACCCAGGCGGATACTTTATAATAAACGGAACAGAAAGGGCCATCGTCATGATGGAGGAAGTTCTTTCCAACAGACCCATCATTGAGAAAAGAGGCGGCGTTGAAACTGCAAGAATAAACTCTGAATCCGCAGGCTTTGTGCAGAGACATCTCATTGAAAGGAAGGGCGGAATAGTCACGATTTCTTTTGCCAACATAAAGAAGATACCGGTTGTTGTCATACTCCGTGCGCTCGGAGTTGAGACTGACAAGGAAATAATAGAATCGATTTCCACGGAACCAAGAGAAATGCAGGAAATATATTTCAACCTTTACGAAACGAACGTCAACAGCGTCGATGATGCCAAGGAATATATTGGCAAGAAGATCAAGATACCCCAGAAGGAATACAGGGACAAAAGAATAAACGATCTTTTAGACAAGTATCTTTTGCCTCACCTTGGTCAGACAAAGAAGGATAGATTAACCAAGGCAACATACATGACCAAGGTTGTTAGAAAAGTCATAAGACTAGGACTCAACGACGTTGAAGAACAGGACATAGACCATTATGGCAACAAGAGGCTGCGAATGGTCGCGGATTTCTTTGAAATACTGTTCCGCTCCGTACTGCTCGGCAAATACGGGCTTGTGTCCAGAATTGTGTATTCTTACCAGAAGCTTGTTAAGAGGGGCAAAATGCCTTCTATACAGTCTATTGTCGAAAGCGAGTACCTGACAAAGAGAATAATATCGCACATGGCTACAGGCCAGTGGGTAGGCGGAAGAACTGGAGTATGCCAAAGACTCGAAAGAACGAACTTTGTCAGAACAGTCGCTCACCTGAGAAACGTCATTTCGCCTCTCAGCTCTTCCCAAGAGCATTTTGAAGCAAGAGCTCTTCATCCTACGCACTGGGGAAGACTCTGCGCCGAAGAAACGCCCGAAGGCGTGAACATAGGCTTGAGAAAATACCTTGCAATATTCGCAATCATAACAGACACTGCCACGCAGAAGGACAAGACTGTCATAGAATCGCTCCTCAAGAAGGAGAACGGAGACAATGCAATATTCCTTGACGGCTTTATTGCCGGCGGAACGGACAACCCAGAAAAGATCGTTGAAGCGATAAAGCAGAAGAGAAGGAATTCAGACATCAGCTCATCTGTAAACATATCATGGGTTCCTGAATTTGCAGAAGTCCATATCAACACAGATGCAGGCAGAGTCCAGAGACCGCTGATAATAGTTGAAAACGGAAAGTCTAAGATGACCAAGGATTTGGGCGAAAAGGTTATCTCCAAAGAATTAGGCTGGAACGACCTGCTCCGGGAAGGAGTGATAGAATACCTTGATGCAGAAGAGGAAAACAACGCACTTGTAGCCATAGACGAAAGCGCCATAACAAAAGAAAATACTCATCTGGAAATCAATCCTGGCGTGATGCTAGGATTATCTGCATCACTCGTGCCTTTCCCGACGCACAACAGAGGAGACCGAGTAAACTTCGGTGCAAAGATGTCCGGCCAGTCGCTCGGACTCTATGCAGCAAACTTCCTCGTGAGAGCAGACACGAAAGCAGATGTTCTGCTTTATCCTCAGATGCCTCTTGTCAGCACAATAGTCGGTGACGAAGTAGGCCTCAAGGTTCATCCTCAGGGTCATAATGTCGTCATAGCCATAATGAGCTTCCATGGTTACAACATGGAAGACGGAATAGTACTTAACAAGGCATCAATTGAAAGAGGATTCGGCCACAGCTACTTCCTTCGTGATTATTCAACCGAGGAAATGAGATATTGGGGCATAGAAAAAGACGAAATAAGAATACCCGACAAAGCCGTTTCCGGCTATCGCTCCGAGGAAGCATACGCAAACCTGTCACAGGATGGCATAGTAAACCGCGAAACTGATGTTAAGGAAGGCGATGTAATCGTCGGCAAGATATCTCCTCTGAGATTCTTCGGCCCGATGGAAAGCTTCATGGTCGAAACAGAAAACAGAAGAGAAACATCTGAAACAATACGCTATGGAGAAGAAGGCGTTGTGGATAATGTTATATTAACCCAAACGTCGAGCGGAAACAAGCTTGTCAAGATAAATGTCAGAAGCGAAAGACTCCCTGAACTCGGTGACAAGTTTGCATCCAGGCACGGACAAAAGGGTGTCATAGCATTGATACTCCCTGAGGAGGACATGCCATTTACGGCAAGCGGCATAACGCCTGACATTATATTGAACCCGCACGCAATACCAAGCAGAATGACTCTAGGCCAGCTGCTTGAGATAGTGGCGGCGAAGGTCTCCGCTGTAAGCGGGAAAAAAGTTGACGCATCTGCGTTCAACGGAATCAAAGAAGAGGACCTGAGAAAGAATCTCGAAGAACTTGGATTCAGAGATGACGGCAAGGAAGTCATGTATGACGGTATAACAGGCAAGCGTTTCGAATCCCAGATACTCGTAGGACCATGCTATTACCAAAAGCTCCACCACATGGTTGCAAACAAGGTGCAGTCCAGAGCAAGAGGTCCTGTAACACTGCTCACCAAGCAACCTACGGCAGGAAGAGTAAAGCAGGGAGGCCTAAGACTGGGAGAAATGGAGAAGGATTGCCTGCTTGCTCACGGAGCTTCTCTGCTGCTCAAGGAAAGATTCAGCAGTGACAAGTATACTGTACCTATCTGCAGCAAGTGCGGCATGTTTGCGGTTGAAGACAAAGTCAAGGGTAAGAAATATTGCCCAGTATGCACCAAATCCAAGATCGATGAAGTTGAAATGAGCTATGCATTCAAGCTTATGCTTGACGAATTGAAGTGCCTGGGTGTCTATCCCAAGGTCAAAGTGGGTGATTAATATGAAAATCAAAAGCATAGAATTCGGATTCCTGTCGCCAAAAATAATCAAGGACATGAGCGCAATCAAGATAGAGCAACCCGAGCTTTATGACCCGGACGGATATCCTATAGATGGCGGTCTTGCTGATCTGCATCTTGGTGTCGTTGACCCGGGGCTTCGATGCAGGACATGCGGCGGCACAATAGGACAATGCCTCGGCCACTTCGGATACCTTGAGCTTACCAAGCCCATAGTCCATCCGCTTTACGGGAAGAAGATATACATGCTTCTCAAATCGACATGCAGAAAGTGCTCTGCAAATCTTATTCCTAAGGACGAATCAGAGAAGATCAAAGGCAACAGATTGACCCATATATACAAGAAGAAGATCAAGACATGCCCTGCATGCGGCGAGAAGCAAAAGGAAATCACCTATTTCAAGCCTACCTCCTACAGAGAGGGCAACACGGACCTAACGTCTGAAGAAGTCAGACAGCGCCTTGAAAAGATAACCGATGATGATCTTGCAATCCTCAAAATAAAGACCAGGCCCGAATGGCTCATACTCACGATACTGCCTGTGCCTCCGGTGACAGTAAGGCCGTCAATAACGCTGGAAACAGGTGAGAGAAGCGAGGACGATTTGACGCACAAGCTCGTCGACATAGTCAGAATAAATGAAAGACTAAGAAAGAATCTCGAACTTGGAGCTCCTGACTTCATAATAGCAGACATATGGGAACTTTTACAATACCATGTTTCTACTTTGATGAGCAATGAAATCTCAACGCTACCGCCGGCACGGCATAGATCCGGAAGGGCACTGAAGACGCTTGTTCAGAGACTCAGCAAGAAGGAAGGACGCTTCAGAAGCAACCTGAGCGGAAAAAGGGTTAACTTCTCGGCACGTACGGTCATCTCCCCCGACCCCAGATTATCAATAAGCGAAGTTGGCATACCGCTTGAGATAGCCAAAGAGCTGACAATTCCTGCAAGAGTAACTACCCTAAACCTTGAACACATGAGATCAATCGTAAAGAACATGACAACGCACCCGGGAGCTAATTATGTGATAAGGCCGGATGGCGTAAGGAAGAAAATAACAGAAGAAAACAAGGAAGACGTATCCAACGAAATAGTGCCAGGATATATCGTTGAAAGACACCTTGACAACGGAGACATTGTAATAGTCAACAGGCAGCCGTCGTTGCACAGAATGAGCATGATGGCGCACAAGGCCAGAATAATGCCTTATAGAACCATCAGACTCTCCCTGGCAGTGACAATACCTTACAATGCAGACTTTGACGGGGACGAAATGAATATACACGTTCCTCAAACCGAGGAAGCCAGAACTGAAGCTGAAATGCTCATGGCAGTTGAGAATCACATCAGGTCCCCAAGATACGGAAAGCCTGTCATCGCGTGCAAGCACGACCATATAACAGGTTCCTTCCTTCTGACGCAGGATACAACCAAGCTCAACAGAAGACAGGCGACAGAACTTCTTACGGCCATAGGTATAGAAGACTTTGAAATCAAGGACGAATACACAGGAAAAGAAATATTCAGCTATATACTTCCCAAGGACTTCAACATTACCTACACATCCGCTTCCGGAGAGACCGTCGAAATAAAGAATGGCTCTCTGAAGAAGGGCGTAATAGACGACAATGCACTGGGAGAAAAGAAAGGCAAGCTTATAGATGTCATAGAAAAGAAATATTCCCATGCAGAAGCCAGAGATTTCATTGACAAAGTTTCGCGACTTGCACTGGAAGTCATATCCAAAAAAGGATTCAGCATATCGTCCGGCGATGAAGACATAAGCGACAAGAGCAAGAAAAAGCTTGAAGAAATATCCGAAGAATATGACAATGCAGTAAAGACTCTTGTGAAGGAATACCACAAAGGCAAGGAAGACAAGGCATCTGGCATGGATCCAAGAATGTTGCTTGAGAGCAGAATCCTGCAGCTTGGAGGAGAGGCTTCCAACAAGGCAAGCGACATAATCAAGAAGGATCTGCCCTTGAACTCTTCAGTCATAATGGCAGTAAGCGGCGCAAGAGGCAGCTACGTTAACCTGACGCAGATGTGCGCTTTCGTCGGCCAGGAAGCGCTTGAAGGCGAAAGAATACACAGAGGATTCATAGGAAGGACGCTGTCGCACTTTGCAGCCGGCGACCTTGGCCTTAAGGCAAGAGGGTTCGTATCCCACGGTTACAAAGAAAGCCTTGATCCGTTTGAATTCTTCTTCGATGCCATGAACTCGAGGGAAAACCTCATGGATAAGTCGCTTCACACGCGACATTCCGGATACATGGAGAGGAGACTTGTCAATGCACTGCAGGATTTGCGCGTTGAATATGACGGCACAGTAAGAAACAGCAGGGGCCACATAATCCAGTTCTTCGTCGGCGGCGATGGAGTAGATCCCGCAAAGTCCGACGCAGGAAAGATAGACTTTGATAGATGGTGATGAAATGATACCTGAGAACGTCATGAAAAAATTTGATGAGTATTGCATTAAGAAAGGCATTACCGGCAAAGAGCGAGAACAGAAGCTCAAGAAACTTGAAGAGGTCATGGACAGATACCTTTACGAGCCGGGCGAAGCTATTGGCATAATAGCGGCTCAAAGCCTTTCTGAACCGGCCACGCAAATGACCATGCGTTCTTATACGCTTGCATCGCAGAGCGACAGACTGAGCAAGGTCACGCAGGGACTACCAAGACTCATAGAAATTTTTGATGCACGCAAGACGTTCGAGAAAAACATGACAATATACCTGAAGCCAAACTATAACACCAAAGAGAAAGCAAAGGAAGTTGCATCAAAGGTGAAGGAACTCAAAATCGCAGACGTTATCACATCCGACTCAATAGATCTCATTGACATGAAAATTGAACTGGAACTTGACGATGTGGTCCATAAAGATGAGGTAAAAAGGGTCATAGAAAAATACATGAAAGGTTCTGAAGTAACGGCCCGCGATAACAAAGTGTACGTCAAGCCAAAAGAAGATGACCAGAAGGACCTGCGAAAGATCAGAAACAAAATACTTTCATTCCATGTGGCAGGCATAAAAGGAATCACCAATGTGCTCGTGGTCAAGGAAGGCGAAGACTGGATAGTTCAGACAGTCGGCAGCAATCTTGAGAAGGTTTTCAAGATGGAAGAAGTCGACATTTCCAGGACCGTCACAAACGACCTTTACCAGGTCTATGAGGTTCTGGGCGTTGAGGCTGCACGCAACATGATTTTCATGGAAACAAAAGATACGCTCGAAGAGCAGGGATTAGATGTCGATGACAGGTATTTGCACCTGCTCGCTGATACAATGACTTTCGATGGAACAATAAAATCCATTGGAAGATACGGAGTATCCGGAAAGAAATACTCTGTGCTTGCCCGTGCTAACTTCGAAGAAACAAAGAAGCATCTTGTCAACGCTTCATTCTATGGACAGGCCGATGAAATGACTGGAGTCATAGAAAACGTCATGGTCGGGCAGGTCGCGCCCATCGGAACAGGCGTTGTGAACCTCTCCATAGATATGCAGAAGATGAGAGAAAGCATAAAAAAAGGCAAGGATGCGGAGAAGTAAGTCAGCTTTTTATCCTTTGACTGGATGATTAATCTATGGAAACAATTTCGAAACTTCCTGAAAAGAAAGCCGTTATCGGCACAAGAGAAATAATCAAGGCTATCGCAACCGGAAAAGTGAAGGAAGTTATCGTAGCAAACAATTGCCCTCAAGACCTTGTCAATAAACTTGGCAACACGCAAGTGCACATATTTGAAGGAAATGAAAGAGAGCTTGCAACCAAGCTCGGAAAGCCGTTCCCTGTAGCTATGGCAGGATTTGAGTAGTAGCCTGATTCCTATGAAAGTTATTTTAGACGAACAGACTATACAGTCAATCAGTTTCTTCCAGAAATTGACAGGAGCATATGTCATAGATTCCATGACAGATGAGGACACTCTGTATTTTGTGGTTGACAAGGGGCAGTACGGAATGGCTGTCGGGAAAAGCGGCGAAAAAATCAAGAAAGCAGAAGCTCTTTTCAAGAAAAGGATCAGGATATTTGAATATGCCGATACAGTCGAAGATTTTCTTAAAAATGCAATCCCTGAAGCAAAAAAAATAGCCGCTAAAGATGATGCCGTGGAAATAAATATCAACGGTCATGACCGCCCAAAAGTCATAGGACGCAATGGCGGAAAAATAAAGATACTCAATAATTTAATTGAGCGCCTTTACAGCAAGAAGAACATCAAGCTTTTGACGCCCATGAGATTATAACGCATTTTTATCTTTCATATATTGCTTAATTCTATGAAAATCAGGATTCCCGGGGAACCCGTGTACTGGCTGCTTGGCCTTACAATACTAGCCATGCCTGGCATTCTTGGCGCAGCTTATTTACTAAGCAAAAATTCCAATGAAACGCAAAACACTGCGGATCAGAGAACTTCTGGATATCACCTAATTTCCTATCCAAGAGGTCCTTTTGGGCATGTCGACTATATGGTCTATCCAGACTGCTCGCAGGAGATGCATGTTTATTCTCCTATCGGCCACCGGTTTGGCGATGCAGAATTTTATCACGACACTGACGGCAACGGCAATGTAGACAGAATTCAAGTGCATGGAGCTGATTCTGATTCATACAAGCTCAAGGAACTTTTGACGCGGGACAACGATTATCTTGGTCAAAGAAAAAAGTTTGATGCGGCAGATGCGCTCCTGCGCGATACGATGAAAAAATATCCGCATGCACGCAAATCAATGAATTGCATTTGATGCCCGGGAACTTGGAAATTTCAATATCCTTAAATCTCTATAAGAATATTTTTATAAATCTTATCTATAGCGCCATTTGAATTTCCGTTGCGACAAGAACCTTTTTAACCTTTTACAATGAAAGAGATTAGTTCAATTATGGCAGGAAACTTTGCAGCTAGGAAACTGAAGAAAAACAGGAAGAAATTCAAACTCAAGAAAGAAATATTCAGGGACCGCGTATTCCACTTCCAGGACAAGATGGATCCTATGGAGGGCGCACCCCAGGCAAAAGGCATAGTTCTTGAGAAGAGACAGATGGAGCAAAAGCAGCCTTCATCCGGCATGATCAAATGCGTTCGTATCAGGCTTGTCAAGAACGGAAAGCAGATAACCGCCCACGTTCCCAAGACCGCGGCGATCAACCAGATAACAGAACACGACCAGGTCACAGTGGAAGGAATAGGCGGCTCACAAGGCGGTCCGGTCGGTTCTATCCCTGGCGTCAAGTGGAAAGTCTTCAAGGTCAATGGCATTTCCCTGGAAATGCTGCGTCTTGGCAAGAAGCAGAAACCTGCAAGATAAGGTGCTATGATGATTAGAAGAAAACGTTTTGACAATGCAACAGAACAGAAGCCTGCTCCTAAGCATGTTTCCAAGGAAGCCAGCATCAAGCTTCCTGATATCAAGCTCTTCGGCAGATGGTCAAACACGGCTGAATTCACAGAACCCGGTCTGCAGAAATACATAACAGTAAGGCCTGTGATGATACCCAAGAATTATGGCGCTATGAGCAGCCAGAGATTCCACAAGTCTAAGATGCATATCGTGGAAAGACTCGCACTTCATATGATGGTGCCCGGTCACGCTGGAAAGAGGCACAGACTTACATCCGGCCAGCTCGGCGGAAAATGCGACAGGAACCTCGCCACAATCGAGAAAGCATTTGAAATAATTGAAAGCAGAACCAAGACAAATCCTGTACAGGTTCTCGTAAAAGCCATAGAGAACGCAGCCCCCAGGGAAGAAATCACATCCTACCAAATGGGTAGCATAATGGCCAGAGATGCCGTCATAATGTCGCCTCAGAGAAGGATAGACAAGACCCTAAGAATAATGGCACAAGGCGTATACAAGGCTTCTTTTGGCAAGAAGAGGAGCGCAGAAGAAGCCTTGGCCGAAGAGATTATAGCTGCATCTAATGCTTCCACAGACAGCCATGCTTTCAAGGAGAAAGAAAGACTTGAAAGAGAAGCAATGGGAGCGCGCTAAGCTGATTTTTAAAGGTGCTTTTATGGCAAAAGACAAGACTGAAATTATTAAGGGCCTCATGCATAAGCCTGAATACATAAGGAACATAGGAATAGCCGCACATATTGACCACGGAAAGACTACAACGTCTGATAATCTTGTGGCAGGTGCAGGCATGATAGCCGAAGAACTCGCAGGACAGCAGCAGTTCATGGATTTCGACAAGCAGGAGCAGGAAAGAGGCATTACCATATTCGCAGCCAACGTCTCCATGGTGCATGAGCTTAATGGCGAGAATTATCTTATCAACCTTATCGACACTCCGGGCCATGTGGATTTTGGAGGCGATGTTACAAGAGCCATGCGTGCAGTAGACGGCGCAGTCATACTTACTGATGCGGTCGAAGGAGTAATGCCGCAGACTGAAACGGTGATAAGGCAGGCTCTCCGAGAAAGAGTAAAGCCTGTTCTTTTCATAAATAAGGTCGACAGGCTAATCAAAGAATTGCAGTTCTCTCCTGAGCAGATGCAGGAAAGATTCGTAAGAATAATCGGCCAAGTCAACGGTCTCATAAGCAAGTATGCAGAGAAGGAATTTGCCGAAAAGTGGTACGTCAAGGTCGATAACGGCTCTGTCGCATTCGGAAGCGCCTATAGGAAATGGGCTATATCCGTGCCTTATATGAAGGCAACCGGCCTCACCTTCAAGGAAATAATAGACCTGTCTTCCCAGGGCAAGGATGACGAACTCAATAAAAAGGCGCCGTTGCACAAGATTATATTAAACATGGTCATCAAGCATTTGCCAGACCCAAGACAGGCTCAGGCATACAGAATAGGCAAAATATGGAAGGGCGATGTCACATTGCCTGAAGGCCAGGACATGATTAAGCTCAATGAGCACGGCGCGCTTTCTGCAATAATAACAAAAGTCAATCCAGACCCTCACGCAGGATACGTTGCTACAGCAAGATTGTTCTCGGGCACCATCAGAAAGGGTGATGAGGTTTATCTGATAGGCCAGAAAAAGAAGGAAAGAGTCCAGCAAGTTTCTATTTACAAGGGTCCGCAGAGAATCCAAATGGACGAGATCACTGCAGGCAACATAGTAGGCATAGTAGGCCTGAACGACGCTTTCTCCGGAGAAACGATATCTTCCAAAGAAATCTATCCATTCGAAAGCATAAAGCACATCTTTGAACCCGTGGTTACCAAGAGCGTTGAATGCGAGAACCCGGGCGATCTCGCCAAGCTCATATCATTCTTAAGGAACGCAACAAGGGAAGACCCGACTCTTGTTTCCAAGATTAATGAAGAAACAGGAGAGACTCTCATTTCAGGGCTTGGCGAACTTCACATAGATGCCAAGATCGAGCGTCCGTTGAAAGACAGGGGCATAGCAGTCAAGACATCCTTGCCAATAGTCATGTATAGAGAAACCATACGCGCTTTATCGCCTGAAGTGGAAGAAAAATCGCCTAACAAGCACAACAAATTTGTTGTGCGTGTTGAACCTATAGAGCCTGAAGTCTTCAAGGTCCTTGAGGAGGGCAAGGTTGACGATACGATGATAAAGAAGAACCTCAAAGGCGCTGTACAATTGCTTGTAGATGCAGGCATGAACAGGGATGAAGCCAAAAAGATAGTGGCTTCACACAACAAGAACCTGCTCATAGATGGCACTAAAGGAGTCCAATACTTGCATGAAGTCATGAAGCTCGTTATCGAGGCTTTCGAGAGCGTCACAGAATCCGGCCCTCTCGCAGGCGAAGCATGCAGCGAAATGAAAGTCATAATCACAGATGCTAACCTGCACGAGGACAACGTCCACAGAGGCCCCGCGCAGGTCATCCCGACCGTTGCACAGGCTATCAAGCGCGCCATGATGAACGCAAAGCCTTCACTCCTTGAGCCGCTGCAGGTAATAAGAATCGATACTCCTGAAGAAACGGTAGGCAATGTCATGAGCCTTGTTCAGAACAGACGAGGCCAGGTTCTGGACACGACAATAGAGCAGGGTACTGCCGCGGTCAAAGCTAAGATACCCGTAGCCGACACGTTCGGCATGGAAGCGGCTCTTAAGAGCAACACAGGAGGCAAGGGATTTTACTCTTTGGTTGACGTCACATTTGAAAGAATGCCCGAAGAACTCAGACAAGAAGTCGTCCGCAAAATCAGGCAACGCAAGGGACTTCCTGATCCTGTAGTCTGATTGACATCACTTGATGATGAAATATAAAGCTGATGATTTAAGCAATCCTCTCGTATGGGGGAGAATAAAAGAAGCAATAAACACAAAAGGTGGATATGCAACTGTCCCTGAAATAAGGGATCATTTACGATCCTACTACGGTCCTCTTTATGACACAGCACGCGTAAACGCAATACTTCACGGCAAATTCTCTCTATTTTTCCAAGCAGGTACCGACATACGCGATTTTACATCCAACATTTATGAAATACAAAGGGGTCCTGTTCGCGGAAGACGCATGTGCAAACTATGGACATATAACGCTGAAGCGTTTTCCGAGTTGTAGGAGAAGCAATATCCAGTGGATTGCGAATGTTCATGAATCATCATTAACTTTGTATGCAGATGATCCATTACGTCATTATTTTCTATCTGTACGTTCCAATATATCGGGCAATAATTCCTTTAGATCGTTATACCATGGCTCTCCCTGATCGTGCATAAAATTTACGCGTTTATCACGGTCGAATACATTGAGCATCTGCGTGCCATTAACCATATATTTTACCCTGACAAATGGCAAATCATGATGGGGCGGCATTGGTAAATATGCTTCAACGGGTTTAACTCCGCCGCGACCTTGTATATCCCGCAAATCTACGATCCGATATTCAATAGGCATATTTTCATTTAAACGGAGAACATAAATAGCTTTTCCGATCATAGATACTATAAATTTATCCATGTGCCTATAGCAAAATGTATCATCTCTACATCCTTGAATGCAGCGACGGCTCTTTGTATACTGGCATCGCCAAGGATCTAAAGAAGCGCCTTGAAGCGCATCAAAACGGCAAAGGATCAAAATACGTAAGGTCTAGGCTGCCGTTTCTTCTGATTTACAGCGAAGAATATGCAACAAAAAGCGAGGCCATGCGAAGGGAAATAGAAATAAAATCCATGAGCAGGGCGAGAAAGAAGGCGATGATACCATGCATCTCTGGGTTCTGTCAAACGGATAGGTAAAATGTACCGTCGGGCGTTCTTTTCAGAAATAATAGACGAACAAAGATGCAATCTTACAGGCATATAGCGGAATATGAAGAAACGGTATTCTATAAAAATAGCTTATTCCCAAAGAACGCAAATTTTACAGCATTCAAATGGTTCTTGAAAATATTAGATATAAGAAGCGCTCCCAGCAGAAAATCAACTGCCGGCACAACCATCGCAATACCTAAGCTTAGTATTGCCAATAGAATTCCAAAAATAATTTTTCCGTTCCCTGATGAAGGGGTTGTTTTCGGTTCAGTGGCCATGAAGAACGCAAGAAACATCGCGGCAGAGCCCATAACTTCCATTCCAGGATCTATCCTGCCAAGAGCTGTGAAAAGAATGAAATAAGCGGCAAGAAACGAAAGTGAAATTTCGAGTTTTCGCATCTTCCAGCTTATGAAAATGCCAAGCGGCCATACGAGAGGAGACACTGCCCACCATGAAGGCAGGGCACCTACAAAACCTCCTATAAGCAATGCAAGGGCGGCAGGATTAAAAACATTCACTTTTTTCCATTTTATGATATGTTTTGAAGCTATGGCGAATAGCGGGATGCCAACTTGCGCCCATAATGCTGAAGATGGCGCAAGTATCAGGGCAATTATGAATCCTGTTATTATCGCGCTTTTAGGCATTGGTTTTTCTTTGTATAGAAAATAGTTTATGAATATATCAAGGGCGGTTGCAATTCCTATTATTATGGCAAAATGCGTAATTGTTGAAATCCCACTTGTATATATACTAAAAGCGGCAAGCGCAGAAAGTGCAACTATCATGTAATCGTAAATTGTAATATTCAGAGTCTCACCGGTTGTATAATCATACTATCAAGTCGAATAAATAATTAGTCTTTCTTTCGTACAGGCATATTCATCTTCCGATCCATCTCTTCAGCTATTTCCCGGATGGATTCTATTGTGCGAAGCATATCTTTTCTTATCTCATTAACGATGCTCTCGAAATTGTAGGCGCGCAATCCAACTTTGCCATTTCTCCTTTCAACAAGACCCTTAGCTTCCATGGCTTTGATATGATGGATAATTGCGGTGCGGGTCATGTTCATTTTTTCTGCTAGCTTATCAATATCCATTGTCTGGTTTTCCCTGGCAGCATAGGCTAATAACAGAAAAATCCTCATTCCGGTCTTGCCCCTGTCTCGTTTGCCTAAAAGCCCCAAAGAACGACAAAACCATTCCATATCTTCTTCCGACCGAAGCGGAGCCCATAATCGTCTTACAATAATCTCTTGCATTTCCAAATAATATATACCCATATTTAAATACTTTAATGTGTTATTAAAACAATTCAAGATTTTGTTCTATTGAACCGGAGGTGGCTGCCATGAGAGACATTGTGGGGGAAATCCGCAGGATGCAGCCGGAGATGAACAGAATGTTAGGTTCTTACAGGCTGCTGCCTAATCTAAGTGATGAATATATAGACATTCGCGAATCGCTCACAAACTTGAAAGAAACAAACGAAAATATGATAGAACTGCATGGAGTTGAAAAAGAAGCCATACAGCTCACAGTTACGGATAGAAGGCTCGAGGTAATGGTAGAAAAGAGGGATGACGTAAGCGTGGAAGATGAGGATGTGATAAGGGAGGAAAGAATCTATAGAACGTTTTACAGGGCAATTGGGCTTCCTTCCAGAATCATCCCTAACCAAGTTCAAGCTACCTACAAACGGCGTACTCAAAGTAACCCATGCCAAAAGGCGAAAACGCCAAAAAAAGACGAACAGAATACCGTTGAAATAAAGTAGTTCTGTTTCTTTTTATAATTTTTGAAAGATTGTTACAGATGGACGAACCGAAAACTGAAGTCGAACAGCCATCTGAAAAGAATGATGAATTTACGGAAATGAAAAAGCTCGCAGAGGAGCGACTGTCGCAGATAAAATACCTCCAGGCAGATTTTGACAATTACAGGAAGCATTTTGAGAAAGAGAGAAAAGCGATAATAGCGCTGGCAAACGAGGAATTGATGTTTTCCATGCTGCCGGTTCTTGACGCATTTGATGCCGCAGCCAAAGCCGGACAGGGTGCTGAAGCCCTTCACAAAAAACTTTTAAGCGTTCTCGAAAAACATGGGCTTATTGCAATAGATACCCAAGGCAGGCGTTTCAATCCCGCTCATCATGAGGCGCTGGTCAGTGAAAAAGGCGACGAAGACGGGGTAATACTCGAAGAATTTCAGAAGGGCTATATGCTCAATGGAAAGGTTCTGAGAACCTCTAAGGTAAAAATTTCGATGAAAGGTGATATCAATGGCTAAAGAAAGAATAATAGGCATAGATTTGGGAACATCAAACTCACAGGCTGCTGTAATGATGGGGGGCAAACCCACGATCATTCCCTCAGCAGAGGGCGCAACAGTTGCTGGGAAAATGTTTCCGTCTGTAGTGGCATTCGCTAAAGACAGTCAATTGCTTGTAGGGGAACCTGCAAGAAGGCAGGCTGTCTCCAATCCTGAAGGCACGGTATTCACTGCAAAAAGAAAGATGGGCACAGACCATAGGTATAGCATCAATGGCAAGGAATATACGCCGCAGCAGATTTCAGCATTCATACTCCAGAAAATCAAGGCGGATGCCGAAGCATTTCTGGGAGAAAAGGTGACAAAAGTAGTCATAACAGTACCAGCATACTTTAACGATAACCAACGTACAGCAACCAAGGATGCCGGAAAAATAGCAGGCCTTGATGTTGTCAGGCTTGTCAACGAGCCTACGGCGGCAAGCATGGCCTATGGCCTTGACAAGGAAGGAGAACACAAGATACTAGTTTTTGACCTTGGTGGGGGCACACTTGACGTCACGATAATGGAATTCGGCGACGGAACATTCAACGTGCTTTCAACATCAGGCGACACGAGCCTAGGCGGGACTGACATGGATACCGCCATTATAGATTGGATATGCGAGGAATTCAAGAAACAGGAAGGATCTGACCTGAAAAAGGACAAGATGGCCATGCAGCGTGTGCGCGAGGCTGGTGAGAAAGCAAAGATAGAGCTTTCAACTACTCTTGAAACGGAAATAAACCTGCCTTATGTAACGGCGGATGCCAACGGACCCAAGCACCTTTCCCTCAAGATATCCAGAGCAAAACTCGAGCAGCTTATACAGCCTATTATAGACAGATGCGCGCACCCGGTGGATCAGGCGCTTAGCGATGCAAAGCTCTCGCCTTCTGATATCTCGAAGATCGTTCTAGTAGGCGGACCTACACGAATGCCCGTAATCCAGAAATTCCTGGAAGAAAAAGTGGGCAAGAAAGTCGAAAGAACGATAGACCCGATGGAATGCGTAGCCATGGGCGCTGCAATACAAGGAGGCATACTCGCAGGCGACGTCAAGGATATGGTACTGCTTGACGTGACGCCGCTCACTCTTGGCATTGAAACTCTCGGCGGCGTGATGACGCCGCTCATTGACAGAAACACAACAATTCCGACAAAGAAAAGCCAGGTATTTTCAACAGCCGCCGACAGCCAGACCGCTGTCACGATACACGTATTGCAGGGCGAAAGACCGCTTGCTTCGGACAACACAAGTTTGGGGCAGTTCAACCTTGTAGGATTACCGCCTGCACCTCGTGGCGTGCCGCAAATAGAAGTCACGTTTGACATAGATGCTTCTGGCATACTGAACGTGTCTGCAAAGGACCTTGGAACCCAAAAAGAGCAGAAGATGACCATAACATCTTCAACAAAACTCAATGATAAAGAAATTGAGAGGATGGTCAAGTCGGCAAAAGAGCATGAGGAAGAGGATAAAAGAAAAAAGGAAGAAATTGAAGTAAGAAACAACGCAGATTCCATGATATACATGGCCGAGAAGACGCTTTCGGAACTATCGGACAAGCTGGCAAGCGAGCAGAAAACGAAGATGGAAGCAGCGCTCAAGTCTACCAAGGATGCCATGAACGGCAGGGACACGGCAGCGATAAAACAGGAGATGGAAAAGCTCCAGAAAGTAGTGCAGGAAGCAGGAGCCTCGATTTATCAGCAGGCGCAGAGTGGCGCGCCACAGAGCACAACAGAAGAAAAAACGCAAAACAACAAAGACGAAAACATAGTTGACGGCGAATTCAAGAAGGAAGGTAAATAAGCCTTCTCAGTGAATTAGAAAAACAATTATTCCGGCAATCATTAGCACTGCAGCTTCCATTAGGCATGCTGATTTTACGAAACTGTTCGCCTTGCCTTCCGGGGATTCAACTGTATCGACTATTAGCGTTCCGCAGGTGTCATGAGTAAACCAGCCTGTGACCTTAGCATATTTGCCTGCAAGTTCCTTGCACGAAGGTCCTAGGAAGCTAGGCATATTGCTTTTGTAATCAACGCGAAGAAAGCCTGTTTTATCCTGAAAAACGTTTCCTATGGCGATAATTCCATCCAATAATCTGCCCCTTAAGGATACTAATTTTCCGTGTACAGGAGACGCATTAGGATAAAGCGCGAGTTCGGCGGCAGTTACTGCACGCGGCACTCCAGAAGGGTATTTGTACATTGTCAAAAGAACGCTTGCGATCCCTGCACTTATAAGCCAGCCGCCTGCCAGATCGCCCAGACGAAAGGGAATACCGGCAAATGCCAACAATAAATATAAGAGAGGAAAGCCGGCTGAAAGGCAAAATGGGAACGCCAAGGAGAAGATATCTTTGGCAAAAGCGGGCTGCATCTTTCCTTCTTTCAGATTCGTTTCCATTGCATCGAAATCAAGTGCCGCATCCTTGAAAAAACCCGAAAGCCGCTTGAGCCTTTTGCCAAGAAGCGGATGTGCTAGGCCCAGCTCTGCAAATGACGCCCAAGGGTTTGTGAAATCGTGCGACAAGCTCCTCTTGAGAGATTCAAAGCTGCGGGAGTTCTTTGCATTATGATACGCTATGCCACCGGAAGCTGCGCTTTGGGCATCCATTATGCCCATGTATCTCGCCGAATCGGCAAGGCGCCTGCTTTCGGAGTGCGCTATACCGTAGGATATTTTCAGCAGGGCCATCGCCAGATGGTTATGATGCGTTTCATGAGATGCATATTCATCAGCAAGATATTCTTTCTCGCGGCTTAGAGGCAGGACGGCAAACTCAAGCACCATGCGTATGCCCTGCAAAGGCAGTGCAAGAAATTTGAAACGCAGGCAGAGTTCAAAAAATAGTTGAAGCAGGGCTGCCATAGGCGTCATCAGTATAAAATCCCTGTTCTTCAGATGCCCCATTTCATGCGCATAAACGGAAACGCGCTCATTCTCATCGAGGTTATTTAATAGGCCTTCTGTAACTGCAAGCCTTGCATTCCATATTCCGTGACCGTACACAAAAGAGTTAGGGCTTGGCTCTTTTATGAGTGCAAGACGCGGAACTTTCCATGAATGCCTCTTGCACGCTTCTTCTATGAACGACGCTGATGCAGGGCTCCTGAGACGTAGCTCTGAAAGGCTTATGAATTGAAGACCGTAAAAACGAGCGAAGATTCTGTCAAGGATGACCGGAGCTGCCAGGCATAACGCGACAATGAAAGCCAGCGTAATGATTGCGGCAAGAGAGAACGAAATATTTCCTGCAAGAATGGGCACCGCAAAGAGCGCTCCGAGAACGGATACGAAAAATAGAACTGCTGCAAATGCGGACGCGAAGAATATCATATAGCTAATTGTGCCTTCTTTGACTTAAGCGTTTTTTTCATGCATGCCATTTACATTAAGAAAACGCATGGTGAAAGTTGTGCCGCGCAAACATTTGGTTATGCGCTGTCATACAATGCACGCGTCGCTTTCTTCGCAAAGCCTAAATCAGCTTGTAGACGAAGTGCGTTATTTGCGGATCAGACGGATCGCTCACCATTCCTACGTAGGGCAAATCCAAGCCCCTTGGCACGGCTACGGTCGTTAGGCATCCAAGACAATCATACATATCCATGGGCGGTATAGGGCTGTAACCTGGTTGCTCGCCTTTCCAGTATGTTGGATAATGCCCGCCATTTTTTATGCACTCTTCCGGCGCAGTTTTATCCCGGCAAGCTTGCATTTCTGTTAAATTTATAGTCATTACTTTATAGTAAGTACAAAACTATTAATATCTTCCCGTATATAAGATTACAACAAAAAGTCCGAGCAGGAATAAAAATGCAGTTGTAAAAGTATTATCAGACGCTCTTTCTTCGATTCGCACTGCAAAATCCGCTTCTGCAAGAATGCTTTCGTTGCCGAAATAACGGGCTTTAATGGTATATACGCCGGCTTCCGGAAAAAGGTATGTAAACGTGACGCTTCCGCCATGCGGCGCAAAACTGCCTGCAAATGTGACATCATCGCCCTTGGATATCCTCACCCATACGTTCTGCGGTATTAATGCATCTCCGGTTGTTACGTTCGCAAGGTTGAAAGCCAATATGCCGCTCTCTCCTGAACTGATATTGCCAGGAGAATGGCCAAAATCCGCAAGATAGCCACCTACTGCAACGTCCTGTCCTGCATCAAGATGGGCAAACGCCGGGGAGAAAATAAGAAGCGCCAGAAAAACTTTCAGCATAAATCATAAAGGACGGTCAAAGATTAATATTGCCCTGCGGCATCTTATATATCATGCAGGAATCACAGGCTTTTGCGTATAGTACCAACATCGTCATGCATAGTGACTGGGACGGGAGAATTTTGTTGCTGGGCGTTGGCGGCATCATCATAGGAACCGGGCTTTTCTTCCACGGGTTTACTCTTCTGAAAAGAAGACAGATGATACAAAATACCCCTACGTCAAAAATAAGGTCAATGGCCATGGGTCCTGTTGAAGTCCACGGCAAGGCATTGCCGGCAGAAAAAAATATCATGGAAAGCCCTTTTTCCGGCAGGAAATGCGTCTGGTATAGGTATACAATCGAAGAATACAGGACAAGCGGCAAGCACCATTACTGGGCGCTTGTCAAGAATGGTGACAGCGGAGTGCCTTTTTTTGTCAAGGATGAAACGGGTTCTGTTCTTGTTAATCCTAAAGGAGCCGAAGTAGACGTTCCCATGGATTACCATTGCGATTCAGGATTCGGAAAAGACCCGCCGGCAAGGGTCAAGAAATTTTTGAAATCCAGCGCTCTGGGATTTGAAGGGCTCTTCGGGATAAATTCAACCATGAGGTACCGGGAATACTTCATAGCTCCCGGCGACAAGGTTTACATCATGGGAACTGCCGCAGACAACCCGCATATAGAGGAAGGCAGAGGAATGAAGAATGAGGAAGACATAATGATACAAAAAGGGGAGAATTTCTTTTATATCTCGGACAAGCATGAGAAAGACGTAGTTTCTTCTATGGCGTGGAAAGTCGCGGCAAGTACTGCAGGAGGCGCAATTATGGCTGTGGGCGGCCTTGCAATAACGCTTTTATATCTCGGTCTGTTATAAGAGATTAAAGGGAATCGGATGCCGGGCATTGACATGGTAATTTTGGCCGTGATAGGCTTCTTTGTAATAGGTTTCGCTCTGTTCATTATAGCAATATACAATGCACTCGTCACACTGCATAATAACATAAAGAAATCCCGGTCTAACATAGATGTTTTACTCAAGCAAAGAAGCGATGAATTGCCCAAGCTCATAGAATCTGTAAAAGGGTATATGAAACACGAAAAGAGCACGCTTATAGACCTTACCAAGGCAAGAACCCAATTCTTGAAGGCCAAAACCACGTCACAGAAAGCCGAAGCTGACAACATGATAACCGATGCCTTGAAGACGATTTTTGCAGTAGCAGAGAATTATCCCAAACTCAGGGCAAACGAAAATTTTGTGCAGCTCCAGAACAGGATAAGCGGAATTGAGAACGAACTTGCGGACCGCAGGGAGTTCTACAACGACAGCGTGAATACTTACAACATAAAAATCCATACATTCCCTGACATGTTCTTCGCCAACATGCTTGGCTACAAGGATGAAGAACTCTTCGTCGCCTCGGAACACGAAAGAAAGGATGTCAAAGTCAAATTCTGATTTCCAGTTTAAAGAGAAATCGTCTTAAGGAGCGGCTTACATGCCGAATTTTTGCATTATCAATGTTACAGAATTTGGTGTTTAAGCTTTCTCTATATTCGTATACTAATGGATGTAATAAAATTTCTGGAAAACGCAGCCAAGCTAAAGAAGGTCAAACGTGCAGGTTGGGTGCTCAGGAAAGTCCCTAATCCCGAGTCTGTCGCTGAACACAGCTTCATGGCATCGTTGGCCGCTTTCGTTCTCGCGGATATGGCCGGTGTCAACAAGGAAAGAACGATGAAAATGGCGCTTGTCCATGATTTAGCCGAATCCATAGTCGGCGACATAACGCCGGAAGATGGCATCGCCAAGAACGAAAAACATGAAAAAGAAGAGAAAGCGTTTGAAACGCTTCTCAGGGATCTGGATGATAAGGAAATCATCAATCTATGGCATGAGTACGAGGAAAGGAAAACGCCTGAATCGCTGTTCGTGCATGACATCGACAAGCTGGAAATGACTTTGCAGGCATTGGAATATGAAAAAAAGCATGGCGCCTATCTCGAGGATTTCTGGCAGAATGCCGAGCGCAATATCTCAACAAAGCATATCCGCGCATTATTTGAGATTCTAAAGGAACAAAGGGAAACAAGCCTAGAAGAAAAAGAGCACGAGTAGTGATAAAACTATCATATTACCAAAGTCTGCAACTGACGTCGTTATGGGTATCAAAAAGTTGTTCGGGTCTTCCTTCTTTCTGAAGTAATGAATGCCCGCAGTAATCGCTACTACGAAGAGAACGGACACCAGGAAGATTGTATCAAGGAGGCTTATCGCCATTATCTTGGTTGCGAGAAGAAATGTAAGTTCATAACCGAATGCCCATGATATGGCAAGGGCCGCAACCGAGCTAATGAACGCAGTGAGAATGGATATTATCAGAATCTGGCAGAGTAATCTTCTCAAATCACTGTTATTCCACCACTTTTTGCCTATGCGACCTTCATGCAGCATTGTAGCCAGCTTTGAGGAGAATATAATACCATAATCGCCTATCATATCGCTTAACGCTGGCAGAAGTATCAGTAACGGCATTACCGAAAGCAAGAGCGGCCTTATAGCCTCCAAGGAAAGGCCGCCCAATGAACTTAATATTGACGCAAAAAGCAGCATCTTCGTGCTCTCCTTTAATATAGTTGCCATCACGTTAGAATGGGGTCCATATTCCTGCATATAGAAGAGCGTTTTCTTCGATATGCCATATTTTTTGTGAATATGATACAGAAGCGGATGGGTACGGCCTTTCTTTATTTTCCGCAGGCTTTGGAGGTGTCTTGCCAGAAAACGCTTTTTAGAAAGAATCATATTATCGCCACGGCTGCAAGAAGCGAGACTATGCTTATCACATCGCCCGTAGACGTGATAAGCGGGCCCATGACGTTGTTCGGATCATGGCCTTTCCGGAATAAGTAGAATGTCGCAAAAAGTGCAAGCGGTATTTCTATTGCATTTGCTATGGCGCCGGCAATAACGGGAATAGCAATTATTTGCAAAGACGAAACACCGAAAATTAGGTAATTGAAAACGAATGCGATAATTCCGAGGGATAGAGAAATGAATAAAGCCTGAATGAAAGAAGCCACAAGATTGCCTTTTACAATGCTTGACCATAGATTTTTTGGCTTTATTGCGCCCAGAAAGAGACCGGATGTCAGGCGTGATGAAAAAGAGCCGCTTATGTTCCCCCGCATCTCCAAGAATCCCGGTATAAGGACAAGCATTCCTGGAAGCAGGAGCAATTTATCGGTATAAAGGGCAAGAATCGTACCGGCTATGAGGCCGCCTCCGACAGATGCTATCTGTGACGTAAGGATTTCGCCGAAAGAGGAATCGAAGAATCGCATATGTATAATCCCATTAATCTCACTAATAGTTTTCATAAATGGGTGGCAAGCCTTTACAGGGCATTCTGTTACTAATTAAGCCATTTCGGTATAAAATAACAATTGCTATGGTCGCCAAGGATTATTATGAAACACTCGGCGTTTCAAGAAACGCAACACAGGAGGAAATAAAGAAGGCATTCAGGAAGCTCGCTCGCGAATGGCATCCGGACGTAAGCAAGAATACTGGAGCAGAAGCGAGGTTCAAGGAAATCAATGAGGCTTTCCAGACGCTCGGCGAGCCGGAAAAAAGAAAGCATTACGACCAGTTCGGGTCAGCTCCGAACGGACAGGCTTCTTCAGGAGCGGGATTTGAAGACATATTTGGCAGAGGCTTTGAGGATATTTTCGAGTCATTTGGATTCAGTCAGACGCAGAAAAAACGAAAAGGCAGCGACCTGAGATATGATATTGAAATGACCCTCGAGCAGGCATTTGACGGCATCACAAAAAAGATAAGATTTCCGCACTTTGAGGAATGCCGCACATGCAAAGGCACAGGCGCAAGCATACTCAAAACATGCAATGAGTGCCATGGTTCAGGCGAAATAAAGAGGGTGCAACGGAGTTTTCTTGGACAGTTCATCAGCGTCACCACATGCACGAGGTGCCGCGGAACCGGCAAGATGGCAGAGAAAGTTTGCCGTGAATGCGGAGGCTCGGGTGGCAGCCAGATTGAGAAGGAAATGGAAATTGAAATACCGGCCGGAGCGGACGATGGCCAGTACATAAGATTCACAGGCGAAGGCGGACCAGGCGAGAATGGCGGGCCATACGGCGACCTGTATGTTCTCATCCGGGTAAAAGAGCACAGTATCTTCGAACGCGAAGGCAATAATCTTTACTGCACAGTATACATTGATCTTGGCACTGCCATGCTTGGGGGAGAAGTGGATGTCCAGACAATTGACGGCAAAGCGAAGCTTATTATACCGCCAGGGACGCAAAGCCATACTATATTCCGCATGAAAGGAGAAGGCATGCCAACCCCAGGCTCGGCAAAACGCGGTGACCAAATGGTTAGAGTCGTTGTCGAAATACCCAAGAAGCTCACAAGACAACAGGAGGATGGCATACGCGGTGCTTTTGAAAAAAATGCGGAAACGAAAAAAGGTTTCTTCGAAAGAGTCAAAGAATATTTCTAGGAGCTTCTCAATATATAAGCCTTTCTGGAAATTATGATTATGAAAGTTCTCGTCACAGGAGGCGCGGGCTTCGTCGGAAGCAACCTTGCCGTATCGTTGCAGGATGGCAATGAAGTATCGGTCCTTGATAATTTTTCTTCCACTGACGACAAAAATCTTGAAGGCTTTGACGGCAACATTATAAATGGCGATATACGTGATAGCGCAACAATAGCAAAAATTTCAGAGCCTGATATTATATTTCATCAGGCAGCCATAACAGACACCACAATAACAGATCAAGGCACGGTTTTTTCAGTCAATGTGGAAGGATTCCGCAATGTCCTTGACTATGCGATTACAAAAGGCATAAACCTTGTGTATGCATCATCCGCGGGCGTCTACGGCAATGGGCCTGTGCCGATGAAAGAAGGCCAAAGCTCGCCTTTGAACAGTTATGGGTCTTCAAAACTTGCCATGGATAATCTTGCAAAAAGGCACTGGAACAGCGGAATAAAAATCATAGGCTTGCGCTATTTCAACGTTTTCGGACCGCGCGAACTCTACAAGAAGAAGGCGGCGAGCATGATATACCAGCTTGCATTGCAGATGGCCGCAGACAAGAGGCCTAAAATTTTCAAATACGGCGAACAGATGAGGGATCATATCTACGTTAAAGACGTCGTGCAAGCTAACGTGATGGCCATGAAAGCCAAGGAGAGCTGCATAGTCAACGTAGGCACTGGCAAGGCCACAAGCTTTAACGACGTCGTTGCTATTTTGAATGAAGTGTTGGGCAAAGATCTCGAACCCGAATACATAGACAATCCGTACAAGAACGGATACCAGAATAACACCCAGGCATCTACTGAAAACGCGCAAAAACTCCTGGGTTTCAAATCAAAATACACGCTTCAGAAAGCCGTTCAAGAATACCTCACAGAGATCGGGATGATATAGAAAAGCAAGAACGAAACTCTATGCGAAGGTGCCAAGCCGTTTATATATCGGTTGAGTTAAGATTAACTTCATGGCGTTTGATGTCCCGGGGCTGATGGTGATTGCGGGACTGACAATCATAATTGGCTATGCAGGTTCTATAATTTTTGAGAAAACAAAGATACCTGATGTTCTTTGGCTCATACTCTTTGGCTATCTTGTCTCAACCTTCAAAATAATAGACACATCATTCTTCTTTTCGATATCAGGTTTCCTCGCGTCAGTTGCGCTGTTCATGATATTGTTTGATGCCGGTCTCAACATAAACTTCTATCAGATGGTGAGGCAGTTCTCACGGAGCATGCTGCTTTCCGTGCTTACTGCAGGCTTCTCCATAGCTGCTATAACAGGCATCTGCATCCTATTTGGTCTAGGATTTCTTCCTTCATTGCTTATCGGCTGCCTTCTTGCCGGCAGCAGCTCGGCGATAGTAGTGCCGCTTGTTACAAAGCTTAAGATAAGAGGTAATGTACGGGCCATAATAGATTTTGAGTCCATATTCAGCGACCCCATGGTCATAGTGCTTTCACTTGCAGTCATGAGCATCATGACAGGCGGCATGGTCAGTAACCCAGTGAGCGGCGTTCTCAGCGTCTTTTCAGTAGGGGCAATGCTTGGCCTCGCTGCCGGAATTATCTGGTTATTTGTTTTGGATGACCTAAAAGGCAGGCAGTTTGACTATATGCTTACTTTAGGGGCGCTTCTGCTTCTGTATACCTTCACAGAATACGCCGGCGGAAGCGGGGCCATTGCCGCCCTATTGTTCGGAATAGTTCTGGGCAACGCCTCTACGTTCTCCGAGATACTGAAAACCCAGAAAAAATTCACAGTCAACCATCTACTCAAGAATTTCCAGTCAGAAATATCCTTCTTTGTAAGGTCGTTCTTCTTCGTTTACATAGGAATGGTTGTCTCCTTGAACCAGGAAACGCTCCTGATAGGTCATGCCGTAGCGCTTGCCGTTATATTAGCTAGATTCCTTGCAGTTAATGCAAGCACGATAGGAGCCAAATTGAGCGTTTATGAGAAAAATGTCATGCGCATCATGGTCCCTAAGGACTTTATCCCTGTACTTCTGACACAATTGCCTATATTATATACGATTCCTGATGCAGACCTGTTTTCCAAGATAGTTATGAGCGTTGTCTTCCTGAGCATAGTTTATACGACTTTGATGGTACTGATACTGTCAAAACAGGAAGAACATAATCTAATGAAAAATAATAAAAACAAAAAATAGCTGAGTCTTACTTTCGTCCCTGTGCAAGGCTGTATATTGCCTTAACCGCCACTATTACGGCAGCCGGGCTTACCAGCACTGCTATATTCCCGACAACTTTGTCAAGAATTGCGCCTACGCCGGCCATGTCGATAGCAGCAAAGCTTGCTGTACCGGCCGTTACGAGGGCTATGGCAGCCACGAGGAACGCTGTGGTTTCCTTCTCAGATATGTTGAGGAGGCCCACTACTATTCCAAGCACGACCAGCAGCATCGATATAGGTGCTGCATAGGCGGCGATGGCACTCGATGCCACTCCGGACACGAGACCAGCGAGCACAGCGATTGCTATGCCTGCGAGGAACGCGTACTCTCCTATCTTTTTGGTTTCCATTTTCATGTCACCAATTAGCTTGATTCTAATGCCATATTTAAGCATTTTGCCTTCGAACAAGCTTTATATATACTTCGTCCATAAAGCGCCCGGATTTCCTGCTTTATAAATTTCACTCTATATATTGGGTTTCAGAAGGGGTTGTAGTCTAACCAGGCAGGATCGCTGGCTCCAGTCCCGGTCTTTCCGTAAAAAGACAGGCCGAGAGGCTCTTTTGGAGCTAAGAGCCGCGCAAGCGGCGATGATTTAGAAGAAACCAGCTAATGGGGGTTCAAATCCTCCCGACCCCATATCCATCCCTCGCTTAATCTAGTATTTTTCGCAGCAGGATGTCTTTTTATAAGAAAACGGCAAGATTGTTTTACCATGAGGATTGCAATCATAGGTATGGATTCAAGGGAGGAATCCCCATTCACCAAGAAGGCAGAGGGCATTTTTGAGGAATGTGTATATGTGCCTGCAGATGAAATAAGGATAGAAAGCGGGGAAGGCAAAACAAGGCTTATTTTTGGTGACCATGACATAGCCAAGTTTGAAGCAGTCCTGCCTTTCCCCTCAGCAAGGCACAGCGATCTTTTTCTCTCGATCGTGACATCACTTGAAGCCTCATCAACTTACATTCCTTATGGGCTTGATGGGCTCTTAGCCTACCAAAAGAAGCTTGTAGGCGCGATGAAGCTCAAGCAGGCGGGTTTTGAGCTGCCTCAAACTTATTATGCCATAAGCGAAAACGCAGCAGAGCAAATACTTCCGGAACTTGAGTTTCCCATAAGAGTTACCATAGGCGAACGTTCATCACTTATTGAAGACGCAAGGCACATGAAATCCATGATACGGCTGAGAAAAAGCGGGCAGGGAATTACGATAAGGAAGCCGGTTTCTGACAAGATTATCGGATGTTTTGTTGTAGGTAACGATATCGTTTCATCGGTTGAGATAATCAAAGGCAAAATGAGAGGCACTGGAGTAGGAACCGGCATTAAGGATGCAGCCATACGGGCAACAAAAACAATGGGTTCTGCCTACGGGTTTGTCACATTTGCCGGCGACACGGTAGCATCTTTTTCACTATCTCCTCCTTTTGCAACCATAGAAAGACTGTCCGGCAAGGATGTATTCACGGCTTTGCTTGAATATGCCAAGGCTAATGTCAAGACGCCTATTACCCCAAGAGGCATACTCAGCCGCATACTTGATCTTTTCGGAGTGAAACAATGAAAATATGTATCTTGGGCTCAAGGGAGAAGAAGCCTCAGGATCTTTGGCTTCTTGAAGAAGCGAAGAAAAGATTCGAGAAGGTTACTTATGCCCAGATACCTGACGTAAGAATACAGAACGGCGACCCTGTTCTTCTCAAGGGCACTCCTTTATCATCGTACGATATCGTCTTTCCCAGAATACCGAGAACCTATAGAAATTACGGTTATGTGATATGCAAGCTTTTGGAAGGCAAAACGTATATGCCTATAACGCCGGAATCTATAATAATAACGCATGACAAATTCCTTACATTATTGAAGCTTGAGAAAGCCGGCATACCAACGCCCCTGAGCTACCTTAGTTCAACGGTAAAGGGCATGAAACCTATAATCAAAAGCATGAAGTATCCTGTAGTGATAAAGCTGCTGCAGGGTTCATTAGGCAAGGGCGTTATGTTTGCAGAAAGCCCGTCTTCGGCCTTGCCTATACTCGATACGATAGAAGGCATGAAGCAGCCCATAATGCTTGAGGAATTTGTCGGCAACCCGGGCGAAGACATAAGAGCCCTTGTAATCGGGCACGATGTGCCAGCTTCAATGAAAAGGATAGCCGAGAAAGGAGAAAGACGGGCCAATATAGGCGCCGGCGGAACCGGCAAGAAAATAAGACTCAGTCAAGAAATGACAAAGCTTGCTATACGCAGCGCTAAAGCATTGGGTCTTGGCATAGCAGGGATAGACATAATAGAAGGCAAGAAAGGGCCTGTAGTCATAGAGGCGAATGTGAACGTGCACTTTGAAGGCATAACTCATGCAACCGGAACGAACGTTGCAGCATTGATGATGGATTACGTCAAACATGAAGCGGAAATATCCAAGAAAGACAGGCTGATAGCTCCTATTTTCAAGGCAGTAGAGGAGATGACGTGGGGCAGATAAAAACGCTCAACCTTTTGAAAAGCGAAGAAGACCTTTCCGCGTTCGAGTCTAATTTCAGGCCCCAGAACGCCAACAACCTTCTCTTTCAGACGCTGGAAGACTATTCTCGTAACAAAATACTCATTGTTGCCGAGCATGCGCAAACTACACGAATAAAATCTCCTAAGCACGGCAAGAAAGCCTACATCGGAATAGGCGATGCGAATACGGCAACCCTAGCCAAACTTGGTGCATGGCATTCCCAATCTGCGTACATAATACCAACAATTCTGAGAACAGAGCTTGATTTAGCCAGGCCCTCCGATGCCGAAGGCATGAGGTTAAGGGTCTTGCCGTTCATGGCAGACGAAGGGCATGAGGAGACGGAATCGCATATTCCAATCAGTACGAACAAAAACCTGATGCATATTTTTGAGTTCTATCATAAAACTATTGAGTCCCTGAACCCTAAGCTAATACTTTCTTACCATGGCATGCATTCCCACCGGCAAGCCGATGTGCTTTTGGGGTTCGGCCCCGACAGATCTTATATTGGCGGCAGCAAGAATGCTTTCTCCTTCCGCAGATTCTTCGTGAAGAGACTCAAGGAGCGGCTGAAAGAACGCAATGTCAGGATAGACATCACCGTAAAGGTAAGCAAAAGCCTGTTTACCGGAAGCAAGAATTATACCCTATATAGGCACGTCAAGGAATACAACGAAAAAAACAGTGACATACGCTTCGGAATTCACGTGGAATTTAACCGCCATGGACGCGTCATGAAAGAACATCCTTCTTTGCCGAAATTGCGCTACCAGATAGCGGCGCAGGTTCTTGCTGAGTGTGCGGAAGAATGGGTTGAAAAGCAGACGGCTGAAAAAGCATAGCTATATTTGTGGAAATTTAACTATTTTTTATAAATTTCTGTCAAATATTATAATGGTAGAAATCTGGAACGAGGATGACAGCCCTTTGTTTGCCATAATGCCAGAATGGAATCATAATCCTGAAAACTGGGTTCCTGTACATATGCCAAACCAGGATGGCTATGGCAGCAACGTATACCGATATACAGGTCCAGATCCTGAAATTGAAGAGCAAGAACTCCAAAACATCGGGCTCTTTAGGGTATATTGCGTTAGCTGGCAGGAAAGACTGCCTCTCTTAAACAAGAATGCCCGCATAGCAAAAATACGGGAAGAACTCAACTCATTGACTGCCGGGGCTCCTGCGCATCTGACAACCCTTATTTATGGCAAAAACGCCTATTTTAACGCTTATACGGACAAAAACGCCGCGAACCTCATTACATCAAGAATTTATAATGCAGCAAGTAACACCGAAGACACGAGAACTTATCTGAGAGAGCCCGGCCATATAGTCTATGCAATAGATCCCAGATGATTCAAAATTGCCGGACAAGTTCTTGTATTATTTTGACAACGTCTTCGGCATGATTCTCGTTCAAAAACGACTGCGCCTCGACTTCGAGTCCTGAGCCGTTCGTTCTTTCAAGAAGCCGTGATACAGGCCTTGCAGTATCGCCGAAATATACATTCTCGACCGTGATCTTTATCTCGCTCTTTTTCATTACATCTTCTATCGCACGGTAATATTCGAGAAAATCAATTGTCTTTATGTCTAATTTTTTTCCTAATATCCTGTTTGCCTTTTCTATATCCTGCAGCATCCACTCCCTGCGCATGCCTTTCGAATCCTTGATTGATGTGAAGTGCCGCCCGAATATCTTTTTTTCCATCATGGCATGGAATTTCATATCGAGAATCCAGTCTTCCCGATACTGGGCGAAATCGTATTTTCTGTTTAATTTGGCAACCATCCTTTCTAGTTTCCCTTTATCGAACCATGTGCCCCGGCCTGTTATGAGATCCACTGCCGAAGGCAGGTTCTTTATCCTTGAACTTAAGGTATGGCAAAACAGAAAGAGAGGTTTTTTGTGTCGTTTGCCCATCATTTCAGCGGTTTTCCAGAAACTGGAATATATTTTTTTCTTATAAGCATCCTGAGCCGGATTCTGGGCCATCCACGCATAATTTTTGTAATATAAAGTCAGATTGTCGTTGCCCTTAATGTAACTCATGTCCTTTACGAGCTGGGTCTTCTTTGGGACGCTACGGTTGTAGTCTATGCCGAGCATGCCGTGACGCGGAATAGATGAGATAATTGCCGACCCTCCCATGATGTCAACGCCGGCAAATGCCAAGTTCTCGGCGCCTACATCTTCACGTTCAGCGGAACGATAAGTGAGGGTAGAATGAGGAGCAACGAATATAGGCCCCGGTTTTCCACTTTCTATGATGTTGAAGCCGGGCATATAACGGAATGAGAGCATAAACATTTTATCCTCGGACGGCCATAAATAACTTGATTCAAATGCGTGCATACTACAAGGAGGGCTTCATGCTTCTCAAGAACAATAATTCAGGCCCTGTCTTCATAGCACCGCATGCGACAACTACGCTATCTCCGGTTATGCGAGGGGATGCAGGATGTGAATTCATTACATCAATGCTCACAAAACGCATGGGCAGTCTGGGCATCATCTGCACGGTTCCGCGCGCAGGCCGATATGGCGTTGATTTTTTCAGGAAACCGGCCAATATGGACGAGGCGCTTCAGATGTTCAAAGGCGCAGATAATTACAAGAAAAGGATGCTTTTTGAGAAAAAATATGCTTTCTATTCTCAGGATCAGGAAGAATATCTCGAAAAGGTCAATGTCCACAACCATTTCTGGATGGCAGCTGAAACACTCGCTCCAAAAACGCCCTTATACGTTATCATCCATGCCCAGGCAATGCGTCTCAAGAACTTCCCGTCAATACTCGATGTTTGCACAAATGGCGGAAAATGGTTCAACGAGAATGTCGTGAAGGAAGCTGTTGAGAAAGCCAACAAGAAAAACGCAGAGAGGCTTGTCCATATAAAAAACCACATGAAGGCGTATGCCGTGTCATGGGCCGGCAATTGGCTCAGAAGAAGCATAGGTTACAGGTTCAAGAAGTTTAACCTGAGAGCCATGCAGGGAAGCTACAGGAACGACGTTAAAAGGGATATAGCAAACGCTGCAAGGATACTTGGCAGGAATGCCGAGGACATGGAAAAGGGCCTGAATTGGGACAAATATGAAAAGATGCTTGAAGAAAGCATAGAAGCCACGGAATTCCGGATGACCTACCAGAAATCCTTTACCGGCAAAAGAGGAGACGGAAACGTGAAAAAAATGCTAGAAAAGACGGGAGGAAACGCTATAATGTTCGAGACTTCGGCATTTCTCAACGAGATGTACCCGAAAACTTCGATGAAATTGATACAGGATGTCATTTATTATGCATCACAGAAGGCACGCTGGAGCAACTTTGAAAAATTCATTGGTGAAGTCAAATGAACATTCCTGAAGGGCTTTCGCCTAAATTTTTGGCAGTAAGCACGTCTTATTTCATCGTTTTGATAATCAATATATTCTATTTTATTCTGCCGGCATTCCCCGTGCTTACCCCTTACGCCGAGTTTTACGTTTATCTTCTTCTCATATTTGCGCCTCTTGCACCTATGATCATGCTTCTTGCAGGCACCGAAATGGCCAAGTATCATGAGAACGCATTCAAGATAATCTTTGCAGTCATGACAACGATATCCGTCTTTGCGACAATCTTCTTCACGCTGCCAGCCATCATCTGAAGGATTTAAAATCGGGACAAATTGATCACGCTGAGCCACCATTCAGATAGTAGGGTCTTCCGGATACCTTTCGAGAAGCCATGATGTCAAACGGTTGCTTCTAACCTTTTGACATAATTTCTGAAATCACCATATACCTCAATCATATCATTTCTGTACTTATCGCTTATGGCAGGACGATAATCGACAGTTACCGCCCAGAACTCCAAAAAAAGATTTTAAATCATTTTCTTTGCAATGGTACAGATGGATTGCCTGTTTTGCAAGATTATTAGCGGCGAGATACCATCAAAAAAGATCTATGAAGACGCTTCTAGCGTCGGATTTCTTGACATAAACCCCGCAAATCCGGGGCATACCCTCGTTGTGCCAAAAAGGCATTCTGAGAATATTTTTGACGCTGATGACGAGAGCTTGAAGGGTGCAATTGTTGCAGTCAAGAAGGTCACATCAATGATCAAGGAGAGGACAGGCTGCCAGGGCGTGAACATAGTCCAAAACAACGGCAAGGCTGCAGGCCAGATAGTGAGCCATGTACATTTTCATGTCATACCAAGAAACCAGGGTGACAGCGTTGTCATAAGCTACCCAAGGAAGCAGACTGACGAAAAGGAACTGGATGATATGGCATCCAAACTCACACGAAAGAAAAGCGCCGCTCTGGACGAAGAGATAATGCGGGAAATGGGCAGGCTGTAAGTTCCTTGCATTATTGTCCCGAATCGACGTTTAAGCTTAATTATATTTTATATTATTGCGATCGCATGAAATTCGAACTGCACTCGCCGTTCAAGCCGGCAGGAGGGCAGCCAGAGGCCATAGAAAAGCTTCACGAAGGCTACGGAAAATACCCCATGCAGACATTGCTCGGCATAACGGGAAGCGGGAAGACATTTGTCATGGCTAATTTAATAGGCAGGATACAAAAGCCTACCCTTGTACTTGCACACAACAAAACACTCGCAGCTCAGCTATATGCAGAGCTTAAGGAAATGTTTCCCAAAAACTGCGTGGAGTATTTCATTTCATATTATGATTATTATCAGCCGGAGAGTTATGTGCCCACAACCGACTTGTATATAGAGAAAGATGCGACAATCAACGAACAGATAGAAAAAATGAGGCTGAAGGCCGTGACCTCCCTCATATCAAGGCCGGATACTATAATTGTCGCCTCAATATCCTGCATATACGGCCTTGGCAATCCTGATGACTTCAAGAGCCTCTCGCTTACGCTGGTAAAGAACGACAAGATTACGAGAAATGACTTGATAAGAAAATTGATAGAGATGCAGTATGAAAGAAGCGATCAGTACCTTGAGCCGGGAAAATTCCGCGCAAGGGGCGACGTAATAGACATCATCCCGGCGTACGGGAATAACATAGCACGAATAGAGCTGTTCGGAAACGCTGTTGATAAGATATCCGAGATGGACGGCATAACGGGAAGCGTGATCAATGTCCTCGAAAGTGCAACAATTTTTCCTGCAAAACAGTTTGCAACGCCGGAACAAAAGCATGAAGCCGCCATAGAAGAGATTAAAAAAGAGCTTGCAGAAAGACTGCCGGAATTGTCTGGCATTGAAGCACAACGGCTTGAAAAACGCGTCAAATACGACATAGAAATGATAAAAGAAGTCGGTTATTGCAGCGGAATAGAAAATTATTCGAGGCATTTCGATAATCGCAAAAAGGGCCAACCACCATTTGTTCTCCTTGATTATTTCCCGAAGGATTTTCTTCTGATAATAGATGAAAGCCATCAGACACTACCCCAGTCTAGAGCCATGTATAAAGGGGATTATTCGCGCAAAAAGAATCTTGTCGATTTTGGATTCAGACTGCCATGCGCATTTGACAACCGCCCGCTTAAATTCCCGGAGTTTGAGCAGTACTTCCGCCATACAATCTTTGTTTCAGCAACTCCCGGCGAATATGAACTGCAGATGTCAGGGCAAGTTGTGAACCTGATAATACGTCCGACAGGCTTGATTGATCCGGAGGTATCCGTGAGGCCGATAAAAGACCATATACCTTACATGGTGAATGAAATGCGAAAAGCCATTGGAAAAGGTGAAAGGATTCTTATCACGACACTGACAAAAAGGATGGCTGAGGATCTGACAGATTATCTTGCAAAAGAAGGGCTGAAGGTTCGGTACATGCACTCCGATATCGAAAGCCTTGATAGGATAGAGATAATACGGCAGCTTAGGTCGGGTGAGTTTGACATTCTTGTCGGAATAAATCTTTTGCGAGAAGGACTGGATATACCAGAAGTCTCGCTCGTATGCATACTGGATGCCGACAAAGAAGGATTTTTAAGAAACGAAAGGAGCCTGATCCAAACCATAGGAAGGGCCGCAAGAAACATAAACGGTCGTGTAATACTTTTTGCCGACCAGATGACTGATTCGATAAGGCGGGCGGTAAAGATAACAGATGAACGAAGGCGCATGCAGCAGGCATATAACAAAAAACATGGCATAACCCCTGAAACGATCATCAAAAACATAGTCAAGCCCGGCAAAATAAAAGGATTCAAGCACATGGCAAGAATTGATATTGAAAGAAAAATCATCGAGCTGGAAGCCGAGATGAGGACTGCAGCGGAAAATCTTAATTTTGAGCGGGCCATAGAACTGCGCGATGCGATGCAAGAACTTGAGAGTTCAATAAAGAATTGATATTATGCTGGATAAAATAGTAGTGAGAGGAGCAAGGGAACACAACCTGAAGAACATAAACGTGGAAATACCAAGGAACAAGCTTGTCGTAATAACGGGCATGTCAGGCTCGGGGAAGTCTACTTTGGCGTTTGACACAATATATGCCGAAGGCCAGCGCAGGTATGTCGAATCACTTTCTGCATATGCCCGCCAGTTCTTGGGATTGATGAATAAACCGGACATAGATTTGATAGATGGGCTTTCGCCTGCAATATCCATAGAGCAAAAAACGACCTCAAAAAACCCAAGATCAACGGTAGGCACGGTAACTGAGATATATGATTATCTCAGGCTTCTATTTGCACGCATAGGGACAATACACTGCCCTAAGTGCAAATCCCAAATCAGGCCGCAGTCAGTGGAAAACATAGTAAACCTGATCATGTCTGAAAAAAAGGAGATTATAATTCTTGCTCCGCTGATTAGCGGAGTTAAAGGAGCCCATGAGAAAATTTTCGAAGGAATGTTATCAGACGGATTCAGCCGCGTGCGCATTGACGGAGAAATATGCAGGCTTGATGAGATAAAAGATAATATGAAATTAGCTCGCTATGAAAAGCACTGGATAGAAGCGGTTGTGGACAGGCTGGAGGCCAGCGACGATAATCGCTCCAGAATATCGGAAGACGTTGAGCAGGCGGTGCATGCCGGCAAGGGAACCGTAATAATTCTTGACCCGGCTAAAATACAAAAGAAAACAAAAGAGATACAACGAGGCGCAGGTGAGACAATCTATTCAACTTTCGGCGCGTGCCCCAAGCATCCTGAAGTTTTGTTCCAGCAGCTAGAACCCAGAATGTTCTCATTTAATTCCCCTTTCGGCGCGTGCGCGGGGTGCTTGGGCCTCGGAGAAACGCTGGAAATATCGCAGGATCTCTTGATTCCGGATAAAAGCAAATCTATCATTGATGGCACCATTGCGGTCTATGGGAGAATGGATTTGCAATGGAGATGCCAGCAGATTGCTGTTGTCGGGAAAAAATTCGGATTCGACATTTTCACCCCCATATCTGCATTTTCAAAAAAACAACTCGATGTACTTCTTAATGGAACGACTGAAAGAATAGACGGCAGATGGAGCAACGGCGCTTCAATGAACATGGAAAACGGCTGGGAAGGAATAATACCCCAAACGCTAAGACTGTACAAACAGACAGAATCCGACGAAAGAAAGGAAGACCTTGAAAGATTCATGATAGGGAAGCTATGCCGCGTATGCGAAGGAAAGAGGCTCAAGGAAACCGTGCTTTCGGTCAGCATAGCAGGAAAATCCATAATTGACATTACGGAGATGGACCTGGATGCTTGCGCCAAATTTTTCATCCATCTTGCAGAGAGCCTTTCGGAAAAAGACAAGATAATATCAAAGCAGATACTCAAGGAAATCAATGACAGAATCAGCTTTCTTACAAACGTAGGCCTTGGCTACCTGTCGCTTTCGAGAAGCTCAAAGACCCTATCGGGCGGCGAAGCGCAGCGAATACGTCTTGCAACGCAGATAGGATCGAACCTCATGGGCGTTCTTTACATTCTTGATGAGCCCTCCATAGGGCTGCATCAAAGGGACAATAACAAGCTTATTGCAACCCTTCAGAGGCTCAGGGACATAGGAAATACGCTCATAGTTGTCGAACACGATTACGACACGATAAAGGCCGCGGATTATATAATTGACATGGGACCCGGCGCAGGCGTGCATGGAGGTCATGTTGCCTCACAGGGAACACCTGATGATATAGCCAAAGACAAGAACAGCATAACCGGCCGCTACCTTTCAGGACATACAAAAATAGAGATACCAGAGCACAGAAGAGAACCAAAAGACTTCATAGTTGTAAAAGGCGCTTCCGAGAATAATCTGAAAAACATATACGTTTCGTTGCCGACAGGCGTGCTTTGCGGAATAACGGGTGTATCAGGATCCGGAAAATCGACCCTGATAAACCAGACGCTTGTTCCCTTACTGAAGAAGCATGCCGGCATGATCGCCGAGAAAATAGGGAAAAACAACGGCATAGAAATCCCGAAATCGGTCAAAAATGTGATAGTCATAGACCAAGATCCTATAGGAAAAACACCGAGATCCAATCCAGCTACTTATACCAAAATATTCGATGAAATCCGAAAGATTTTTTCTTCCACCAAAGACGCCCGCGCCAAAGGATACAAAGAAGGGAGATTCTCCTTCAATGTCAAAGGCGGGCGCTGCGAGAGCTGCAAAGGGGACGGCGTAATAAAAATAGAAATGAACTTTTTACCCGATGTTTATGTGCAATGTGAAGACTGCAAAGGCAAACGGTACAACAAGGAGACTCTTGCAATCACCTACAAAGAAAAAAACATATCTGATGTTCTTGACATGAGCGTTGAAGACGCCACGAAATTCTTTGAAAATCACACGGGTATGTCGAGAAAAATAAAGACATTATACGACGTTGGTCTGGGATACATCAAGCTAGGGCAAAGCTCCAATACGCTTTCAGGAGGCGAAGCGCAGAGAATAAAACTGACAAGAGAACTATCAAAGCAAAAAACAGGGGATACGATCTATATGCTTGATGAACCCACCACCGGATTGCATTTTGAGGATGTAAGAAAGCTCATAATGGTACTCAATAGGCTGGTTGAAAAAGGAAGCAGCGTGCTTGTCATCGAGCATAATCTTGATATCGTAAAATCCTGCGATTACCTGATAGACATGGGCCCGGAAGGCGGAAGAGATGGAGGAAGAATAATAGCCATGGGAACGCCGGAAGAAGTTGCCATGGAACCTGCGTCTTATACTGGCCAATTTTTAAAGCGAATGCTCTAAATCATGATTATGATACCGAACGTTCCGGATGACCCCGGAGTTTACCTGTTCAAGGACTCGTCTGGGAAAATAATCTACATAGGCAAAGCCAAGATACTTAAAAAGCGGGTCTTATCTTATTTTTCAGGGAAGAAAAATGCAAAAACTCAGGCACTTGTGCATAAAATAAACGACATAGAATTCATAGTCGTCAATAACGAGACTGAAGCTCTGCTTCTTGAGAACCAGCTTATAAAAAAGCACTGGCCGAAATATAACATATCCCTCAAGGATTCAAAGACCTACGCTTATATCAAGATAACCAACGAAAAATTTCCGCGCGTTATGATATCAAGGAACGCCAAGGGAGACGGAACTTATTTCGGCCCGTATATTGATTCAAGGCTAAGAGATGATACAATAGAGCTTCTGGTCAAGTCATTACGGCTTCGCACCTGCAAAAAACTGCCAAGAAAAGCATGCCTTAACTATTATATCGGAATCTGCACAGCTCCATGCATCAAACTGGTCAGCCATGAACAATATCTAGACCAGGTTCGTCATGCCATAGAATTTCTTTCCGGGGATACATCGCCTTTGAGAAACAAGCTCAATGAAGAACTTAAAGCATCTTCCCAATCCATGAAGTATGAGCTTGCCCTGGAAAAAAGACGCCAGATAGAGATAATAGACAGGGTATCAGGAAAACGGAAAATAAATATCGCCAAAAAGGTCGATCAGGACGTCATTGCCGGTATTCAAGACGGGGAACGCTTCATCTTCGAGGTATTTTATATAAAGCGCGGCGTTATTTCGGGAAAAAATGAGTACATGATAACGCCTCATTTTGAAGAATCTGAAAATGAGGTCTTTGAGAATTTCATAAAAACCTACTATCTTAGTAATGAAATCCCCGATGAGATAATAGTCAACAGGAAATTCTGGGACGATGAGACGCTTCAATCATATTTTGAAAAATTGTCAGGAAGAAGCATAAGACTTCTTCCGCCGGAAACAAAAGAAAACATGGCACTTGTAGCCATTGCAGAAAAGAATGCCGCGCTGAAAATAGGCAATAAGGCGTTGAATGAACTCCAAGAGAAGCTGAATTTGCCTTCACTGCCAAGAATCATTGAATGCTTTGATATCTCTAATCTTGGATATGACTACATTGTCGCTTCAATGGTGAGATTCACCGAAGGCGCAAAGGATAAGCAGGGTTATAGGAAGTTTGAAATAAAGACCTTTAGCGGAAAAAGTGACGATTTTGCAGCCATGAAAGAAGTGGTGCACAGGAGATACCGCAGACTCCGCGACCAGAATGACTCTATGCCGGATCTTATAATCATAGACGGCGGGCCGGGGCAGCTGAATTCCGCGCTTGGCGCATTGAAAGATCTCGGTCTTAAAATACCGATAATATCACTTGCTAAAAAAGATGAAGAGATCTTCACGCCGGAGAACGAGATACCCATGCGCTTTCCCAAGAACTCTTCGATGATGCTTCTCGTAAGATCAATAAGAGACGAGACGCATAGGTTTGCTGTCACCTACAACAGGAAAAAAAGATCCATGAGGTTCGCTGAAAACGCCAAATAAGGCTGGATCGAGAGTGAAAGAAAGTTTGGCAAGAGGAAATAATAAATTATCTCAAAAGAAACCTGCGATTTTTATAACCTAAATGAATATTTTCCTCATTTATTAAATACGAAAGCCATTATTAATCCATGAGATATGTCTACACTCTGCGCGAGGGTACGGCTAATGCATCCGGACTTCTTGGAGAAAAGGGCGCGAATCTTGCAGAAATGACCGGTATGGGCTTGCCCGTTCCCCCTGGATTCATTGTGACGACGGATGCCTGCGCATATTTCCTACGCTCAGGCAGGCTGCCTGAAGAATGCGAAGAGCAAATAAGGGCGCGGCTTCCGTGCCTTGAGGATGGCACGGATAAAAAATTCGGAGAGGGGCGTACAGTCTCAGTCCGTCATGGTTCTGAAATTTCCATGCCGGGAATAGTTGAAAGCATCCTCAATGCAGGCCTGAATGATCAAACGGTGAAAATTTTTGCGCAACAAAGCGGGGAAAACTTTGCGTATAATTCTTACGCGCGTTTCATAAAAACTTTCGGCATCGTGATACTTGGCATACCTCCAGAAAGGTTCAAGTCAACGGCCAGCGCAAAAAACGACTGCGAATCTTTCAAGAGGATTATAGAATCGGAAAAACACGTTTTCCCACAGGATGCCGAAGAGCAGATACTTGAATGCGTACGGGGCATGTTCCGCTCGTGGAATTCGCCGAAAGCGGCAGATTACAGGAAGAAAAATGGCATTGACAGCGCCATAGGCACAGCATGCATAGTTCAGAGCATGATTTACGGAAATCTGCCCGCCTCCGGCACCGGCGTATGCTTTTCGCGGGATCCGTCAACCGGCAAGAAGAAGATTTACGGGGAATTCATCAGCGGCATGCAAGGCGAAGACCTCGTATCAGGCATCGTGACGCCTGAGCCGATAGACCGCATGAAGGATATCTTTCCATCGGCATACGCAGAGATAGGCACGATAGCGTCACTTCTTGAATCGCATTACAGGGACATGCAGTATATGGAATTCACCATCGAGAAAAGCAAGCTTTACATTCTCGAAGTTGCAAGAGCCAAAAGAACATCGGAAGCTGCAGTGCGCGCGGCAGTCGAGATGGCGGAAGAAGGCCTGATAACGCGCGAAGAAGCTATAATGAGGGTCGATCCTTATGAAGCAAGAAGACTTTTGCAAAAACGGATAGACCCGTCGGCAGAGAAACGCACGATAGCAAAGGGCATTGGCGCATCGCCTGGCGCAGCATCAGGAGAAATAATATTCGATACGCAAAAAGCTGCCGAACTGACGGCAAAAGGCAGAAAAGTCATACTTGTAGTCAAAGATACATCACCAGACGATATACCTGTCATACCTTCCTGCCAAGCGCTCGTAGCGGCTGGCGGCGGAGCGACTTCGCATGCTATAGTAATAGCAAGAGGCATGGGGATGCCTTGCATAACCAGTGCCGGGATAAAATTAGACTACGCAGGCCGCAATATTTCTGCGGGAGGCGTTTCGGTTGCCGAAGGGAGCATAATCACAGTAGACGGCTCGACAGGAGACATCATAGAAGGCGAAGTATTGATGGGCGAACCTGCAGCATCCAAATATTTTAACACACTGCTTTCATGGTGCGATTCTTTTGCCAGCATCAGAGTTTTTGCGAATGCCGACAATCCAGAGGACGCTGAAAAGGCGATAAAAGCCGGAGCGCGCGGCATAGGACTCTGCAGGACAGAGCATATGTTCTTCGGCGAGCGTCTTCAAGAAATTCAGAAGATGATAATGGAAGACGATAAAGGCAAGAGCCTGGAAAAGATGATGGAATTCCAGAAGCAGGATTTCATCGGGATATTCAAAATTATGGGAAGTCTTCCTGTAACCATAAGACTCCTTGATCCTCCACTCCACGAATTTTTGCCGGATCCGGATAAGCTGAAAGAGGAGCTTGCTTTGCTCAAAAAAGAAGGGCAGAATACCGCAGAAAAAGAAAGGATGCTGGAAAATGTCATGTCCCTAAAAGAAAAGAATCCTATGATGGGTCTCCGGGGCTGCAGGCTCGGCATAATGTTTCCGGAAATATACGCTATGCAGACAAAGGCAATAATCGCGGCTGCGATGGAAACAGGGGCTACTCCCGAAATAATGATTCCGCTTGTCAGCTCATGGGAAGAAATGAAGGAAACGAGAAGCATTATTGACAAGGCTGCCGCGGATTTCATGGCAAAACAGAAGAAATGGGCCAATTACTCTATTGGTGCAATGATTGAACTGCCGAGAGCCTGCATCACGGCAGACCGGATCGCTGACTACGCTGCATTCTTTTCTTTCGGGACTAACGATCTTACGCAGGCTACATACGGCTTTTCGCGTGACGATGCTGAAAAAAAATTCCTGGCAAGATACCTCGAAAGCCACCTGCTTGAAGAAAACCCTTTCTTGACCATAGATAAAAATGGCGTGGGAGCACTGATCAGGATAGCTAGCGTGGCAGGCAAGAGAAAAAATGTCAGGATGAGTGTATGCGGCGAGCATGGAGGCGATCCGGCATCGATAAAATTCTTCGATTCTCTTGGACTTGATTATGTGTCATGCTCGGTTTACAGTATAAAGATTGCAAGGCTTGCAGCCGCCCAATCGTCTATAAAAAGAAAAGAAATTAGTTCTTGACAAAATATTCCAAAGCCTCGCCAATATCCGAGACTTCTTTTAAGTCATCACTTATGCTGGTTTTTTTGACGCTATAAGATACCTTACAATATTCATAACCGTTGGATGTAGTACATGTTTTGGATCTTTCGGCAGTGCTCTCAACGGATTGACCGCCGGCCACGAGGAATACGCGTATGCCGGCATTTTTTGCCGCTGCGAATTTTTCTTCAACTCCCCCCACCGGCGCTATCGTGCCATCCTCTCTTATGGCGCCGGTTATTGAAACGTGCGGGTCTATGAGCCGGTTATTCAATGCAGCTAACGCCGAAACGGCCATGGCTGCACCTGCAGACGGCCCTTCTATCGAACGTGCATTGACCTCCATGACATAGATGACATCGTAGTCGCTAATCTTCTTGTCAGTATATCTGCCTGCGGCATGAACGGCAGTCCTTGCTGAAGCCTGTGTGTCAAGCTGCGAGAGAACGTTGTTTACGCTGACAAGAACCTGTCCAGAGCCCGGTGACGCAGCCGGACGCACTGTTGTGAAGAGCTTGCCCGTGACGCCCTTTCCTTCGGAATCAACCGCAGCTATGATCATTTCTACTGTCCGGCTATCCTGCTCGTCAACTATGACCCCTACGCTCTCATTCTGCAGATTGTGATAATAATATCCGCCAGCGAGCCCAGCAATGAATATGAATATGAAGCCTGCTGCAACCATATTGTTGTTCATCCCCTGACGATTGTTCAGCATATTTTTTCACCGTTGATCTTCAATAGATCTTCATTGAAATAGAGCGGCACTCCCATCCTCAATGCAATTCCTGCCGCATCGGTTGGCCTTGCATCCATTTCAAGAATTTTTGAATCCTTGGTCACGTATATCTTGGCAGTATATACACCGTCTGTAAAAGAATCTATTCTTGCCGAATTCAGTTCTATCTTATAATTCTCAAATATGTCTCTCATAAGATCGTGCGTGAGCGGCCTGATATAATATTCGTTGTTCAATGCACTTGCGATGGAAAGCGCCTGATGTTCGCTTACTGCCATTAAGATGCTTCTGCATTCGCCTGACAATATCATATCGCTTCCGTTGATTTCTATTTTCACGGGCACGAAACCCTCGACTGATATCTCCGGCAAAGAAGCAGGAGCGGTCGGGCGAACCAAAACAATAAGTAAAAATAATCCAATCCCTGCAAGCGCAATCAATTCAGTTTTCATGCCAAATCACGATAACTATATATATCACTCAAATCCAAAACTCTGTATGGCCAATAACTCCACAAAAAGCATATTCATTCTATTTGCCGCTGCGATATTAATTCTTTCTGTTTCGTCTGCCCAGACCGAAACTGCAGAGCCGCCAGCAGAATCAACACCACCTTCGGAGCCTGCAAATGAAGAATCAACGCCTCAAGAATCAACACCACCTTCGGAGCCTGCAAATGAAGAATCAACGAATGATATTTCCGAACCTTCCTCTGAAGAAATGCCTGCCGGAGATACGGAAGATGCAAATAGCAGACAAGAGGCAGATACTCCTGACGGAACTCAAGAAGGTGGTGATACTGAAGGCATGCCTCCCCAAACTGTTCCTGAGCACAGAGGTCCGCCTCCCGGATGCAGAGAAGAACGTGACGAGACCGGTTTTGTAAGAGTCATATGCGAAGGAGCGGTCTCCTGCCAGCCTGCACCCAAAGAAAGCATTGATGCATGCAGGAACGGCGGCGGAATGCCCCAATTTTCCAAATCGCCTAACGGATGCGATATGTTCTATTGCCAATTCGACCAAGGCGGGCAACTGCAGGGCCAGCTATTTAAGAAATATGATCAATGCCCCTCCCGCGAACAGATAGATACGACACTCAGAAGCTGCGAGTCTTCAGGTCTCAAGGGCGTTGTAAGACAGGAAAACGGATGCGGCGTTGCATCATGCATACAGACAGAACAAAATAAGATATGCCCAAGCACTCAGCAATCCCGCGTAACGGCTGAAAATGAGTGCAGCTCTCGCGGCCTGAGCATAACAAAAGATTTTGACCAAAGCGGCTGCATTTTCTACAGATGCGCAGAACAGAATTATTGCAGGCAGAATGTCGAAGATGCTGCGTATAGCACTTGCCATCAGAACGGCGGCGAGATGATAGTCAAAAGAGACCGCAACGGCTGCGTAAGTTTTGCTGAATGCGTCCGTCAGGGTGACGAGAACGATGTCTACGTGGAAAGACCTTCCAACGTGCCGGACTCAACCGAAGTACTGTCAATAGCATTCAAATTGGAAAAATTAGTGGTCGAGCTTGATAAACTTTCCAAGCAGGCAGATGATGTCGCTGATTATTATAAATCAACGGGTTCAACAGATGAGAACAGATTCAGAAGGGTTGCCGACATGTTCCAATCTGCCAAGGGCAACGTTCAAGACATAAAGGACAAGATGAAAGAAAGGCTTGACACCCTTACGATTGAAGACATGACAGAAATAAAACATGACATAAAATATCTCAAGGATGTCGCCATAAAAGACATAGTTTACGTGATGCTTAGCTCAAACGATGATGTGCAAAATATAGTTTCGGGGAGCGGCAGTGACTGCGGCACTGATGAGAGGTGCTTTGACAAGGCAATCCGCATATGCAGCCCCGTGAAATTCCTGCCTGAAGGACGAAACGGGCCTACAGTTGAGATTACAGGACTCGAAGATAACAAGTGCATACTTCAGGCAACCATGACGCAAGGAAGCGAGAGCCAGTCGATGACATGCAAAATAGAGAAATACAGCCTGGGCATAAGAGATCCTGAAACCGACGTTTTGCCTTACTGTGAAGGGCCACTTTACGAGATGATGAAACAGGAAGGCGTTCAGGCAGGCGGTGCAGTTGAAGGAGTATGCCAGGGCGAGGATTGCAAGCAGGCATGCTTTGAAAATGCCGAAAACGCCAAAAAGTGCCTGGATACTTTTGGCAACCGACTTCCGCCTGAAGCGAAACAGGGATTGACCGCATTGATAGAAGGAAGAAGCCAGTTCCAATATAACAATCAATATGACCAGTATCAGCCAATTCCACAAGATTACAGAAGCCAGCAGGGGATGAGAAGAGATGATGAATTCAGAACTGACCTGCAGGATCAGCAATTCGGCAGGCCTCCACCTGGAAACTTCAGGCAACCCGGTTTTAGCGATGAGTTCGGCGACAATTACAGAGATCCTTACATGCCAATAGATAATCAAGGTCCGGGTATCCAGTACCCAGCTCAGGGAGATAATTTCAGGCCGAGGAACCCGGCACCTGACCAAGGTTTTGAGGGTGAAAGCTTCTCTCAGCCACAGCCTTTCCAGGGCCAGCCTCAATCCGGCTTCAATAACCCGCAACCGCCTGCACGAAGGGAGCCTTCAGAACCCGTTGTTTCAGAGCCAAGTATAAATGAACAAGGTGAAATATGATGAACGTAAAAGCTGTTTTCATGCTGCTCGTTGTGATCAGTTCTCTCGTTTTCATGAGCGGCTGCATAGGCAACGACAACCCCGTGAAAACGCAGGAACAGGCTTCCGAAGCAGTGGGTGATATAGCCACTAACGTTGAGAGTCTTCAGAATACTCTGGATGATATAGATACGGACCTCGACTAACATTTTTGCATTTCTATTTTATTAATCTCAAACTGTAAAATCATCATTATTTCCTGCTAAAATATTCGGATGCCCCTGCGGGCCTTGAGAAAGCAAATACGCGCTCCACGTCCTGCTGCCTTGCAAATTCCATGACAGCTTCTATAAGCTGCGAGGCAGGCGATGCACTTTCTGGTATGCAAGGCGCATTAGGTATTCGCGCATATTCAAGAAGCATGCAATAGCCCAAGGAAAGCTTGTCATCCGGTCTCGCATTCGGCAACAAAGAGAGCAGCTTGGCACCTTCTATGCCGCCTTTCTTTTTTGCATGGAATCCATAAACAGGGTCCTTGCCTGCTTCAAGATATTTTTCCATGTAAGAAACAGACGGCGGTTTGGCTTGTTTTGGCTCTTGAGGCACATAGGCAGAGCTGCATATGGAAACGCAGACTATGTTCTTCCCGTAAAGCTTGCTTGTTGACATTGACAAATTTCCTGTCAGTTTATCATATGTTGATTTTGAAAGTTCTTTGTCTGTAAGATCTGTGCGCAGCAGGCTTATCATGCTTTCAATTGCGCCGCCTTTCTTAGGCACGCATACCATGACAAAACCATTGCTTACATGCTCATGGAATTTCTGGGCATCAATACTAAGCGGCTGCCAGCAGCGATTGAAAAGCTCAAGCGCCTCTTTCATTCGTGGCTTATCGTAAGCAGCAAGGCGCATGAATTCGTATTTTTCGCTCTTAACTATCGTGTTTACATGCCGGAATTTTTCAGGAGCGATCATTTTTTTGATTACAGAACGCTGAACTTTGCCTGTCGATGTCATAGGCAGTTCCGAAGCGTTTATAGTCGTTATATACTGCGGAACCTCGAATGACCTTATGTTTGGAAGCGGATTCATAAGCCTGTACCTTAGTTTGGCTTCGGCCTTTACTGCATCTTCGCCCTTCTTCCAGCAGACGACGGCAGCAACTTCTTCGCCGTATCGCCTGTCAGGCAGGCCTATCACATAGACCTGGTCTATAGCAGAATCGCATTGCTTCAAACGATCTTCCACGGACGCCGGAGAAATATTGACTCCGCCCTTGATTATTATCTCTTTGGATCTGCCCTTAAGGAAGAAAAATGACTCCCCATTTATTTTATTGTAGAAGCCTATATCACCTGTAAGGAAGTACCCATTTCTAAAGACATCGTTGTTATTCTGATTCCCAAGATATCCCTCCATTATTGCATCTCCCTTTACTGCAAGCTCGCCTTCTTCACCTTCACGCAGAGCTTTTCCGTCCTTCCCCATTATTATTACATCCGCCCATTTCATCGGCTTGCCTATGCTATTTTCATCGACGAGACGGCTATAACTTTTCTTATCCAAATCAAGAGGCACTCCTGTGACGCGCAGGGCAGTTTCCGTCTGCCCATATCCCTGATAAAGGGGTATTTTGTACATCTCAATGAACTTCTTTGCGTCGCCCGCGATGACCGGGGCAGAGCCTATCTGTATCCTTGTAACATGCAGATTTTCTGATTTGAAAGCAGACTCCTGTGATAGCTGGTCGAAGCATATTGTCGGCACAATAGAGGTAAATGTGCTTTGGCTATTTGCCAGTTGTGACCAGAATTTTGAGCTCGAATAAGCAGGCGGTATCGCTATGCTTGCCCCGCCTAATATCGTCGCAAGCGTGAAACTCGTGGAATTTATATGATGCAGCGGCAGCAAAACAAGAAACCTGTCTTTCTCTGTAATCTTGAACCAGTCTCTGATGCCGTCGGCATTAGTCATGAGGTTCTTGAGGCTGAGCTTTGCGCCTTTCGGATGGGAAGTTGTTCCGGATGTAAAAAGTATCAACGCCGGATGCTCGATTCCTTTTTTCCACGCAACCGGCTTGGCCGCAGAAAGCGATGAAATGCTTTCAATGTCTTCAAAATTCCTCATGAGACCGGAAAATTTTTTATCTCCCAATAGAAGCTTCGGCTTGGTAAGTCCTATTTTATACAGATGCTGCTCTTCGGCATCTCTTCTTACATCAAGCGGAGCTGTTATTATGCCAAGAGACCATGCGGCCCAGCTGACGAGCAGCAACTCTGCCCTGTTATGCATGGCAAGCGCAACTGTATCTCCGCTGGACAATTTTATGGACTCGAACCAGGAACCTATATTTTGCAGCTTTTCATAAAGGTCCGAATAGTCAATCGTATGGATGATTCTGCCCTCTTCGTCGCATGAAAGCAGTGCTGGTAAATGAGGCTGTACTTTGGCAAGAGACATAATATGGCCCATAAGCCCGTTTTGTAAAAACATTACCATCCGAAACTCATCCCTGCGAAGGTTTTTATAGTAAATTTTGGAGGAAAATATTTATACGTCAAGAATGAAGCAAAAAAGGAAAAAATATGCCCTCAGAGGTCGCTTCCTCTAACGGTCTTTCTGTCATTGGCTTTGGCTCTTTCCACGGCCCTGTCAATTTTCTGTTCAATCATTTTATCCAGGGCGTCACAGAAGTCGCCTGCACAGTTCATCTCCCTTGCTTTTATGAGCTCCTTTACTTTGGATGCCACGCTATAAGACATTCAATCGCCTCCCTTGTTTTATAATCAAATGCATTGATTTTCGCACAGATAAGATCTCTGGACCTGAAGGAGCATATAACTCCCGTTTATTATGTCCTTCAATATAATATGCAGAGCTATAATTGCAGCGGGAGAATAAAAAGAATGATGTCTGCCCTTATACCTTCATTTTCAAGGCCACGAGCATTTTTTTAAGCCGTTTTGCCCGCATTTCTTCCTTCTCAAGTTTCTCCAGCTTCTTTTCCAGTTTAGAATAGAGCCTGATCCTCTGGTTCATTTCCTTGAGATGCCTACAGATTAAAGGTATGCGTTCGGCTTTTTTTTTCTTGTAATTGTAGATCGAAGCTGTAATGCCTATGAAGTATCGGCCGGCCAATACGCCGGCTATCCTTTTGCCTGCGGCATCATACCTCCATTTCTTCCCGGCAGAGGTCTTTTTTATGAGAATCAATACCGAAACAGTGCCTTCTCCAGCTTTCCTGAGTTCTTCTGTATCATGCTTGCTTAGTTTCTCAGGAAAATCAGGATGGGAATGGAAATCTCCTACTACTTTGAAGCCGGAAAGGTAGCGAAGAATGTAATTTATCCTGTTTTCCCTCGCTGTTTCCATCGAAACATATTCATAATCACGGTTTGCCGATTGAAAGCTGAGAGCCTGGTTGACTTTTATTGTTTGGCCGTTGCGCTCGCCCAAAAGTATGCCGTAAGTCTCTTTTTTGTACACTTCCACGGCTGAAAGAATTATGCTTATAGCAGCCGGCTTTCCGAGCACGACTTTCATGTCCGTTTTTAAGACTGTAAAAGGATAAAAATCAGGCATCCCACTATGGGTTTAGTTACCACTAAATCAGAACAAACACAAAGCCTTAAAAAGATTTCTATTCTAATATACTACTTATGAGTGAATTAAAGAGAAAGATAATCGGCTTTCTGACTAGAGAAGACGTAGAAATGCTGGAAAAAGCATCGGCTCGTGTACTGAAACACAAGAAGAAGTTCGTTGATAAATGGAAGTGCCATTCTTGCAGCTATGTATGGTTCTACAATACCCTGAAGTGCCCGTCCTGTTCTTCGAAGGAAATCAAGACCGAGAAGAAGTGAAGATGATATATATGGAATATGCACATATGTTACAAATGACGGATATAATGACCACAACCATGTCTAGAGCCATGGAACGCGGATATGATGTGCATACGGCTCTTTCGATAGGGGTAGCGGCCGTTGTGCGCACCGGGATGCTGTCTTACGAGGGAATTCGCCATGAAATAGATTCCGGTCTTTTATTGGATGCCATAAAAGACCCAGTAATCACAATAATGAACAAATTAAGCGGTGATGTTGATTACAGAACTGAAATTGAACGCTATCTCGATATCATACAATGACGACTATAGAGTTTTTTCGTGCTTCATGAAGTTACTTAGTAACCCTAACAAATAAAAACACTCCCTACAAGGATAGCAAATGCGCCCTCTTTATCTTGAAGATTCTTACCTTAAGGAGTTTGATGCAACGATTGTCAGAGCCGACGGCAAATTGATAGTTCTTGACAACACCGCATTCTACCCCAGCGGCGGCGGCCAGCCAAGCGATACGGGAACGGTTCGCCGCGGCGATGAGGAGTTCAGGGTTGTTTTTGCCATCAAGAAAGATGGAAACGTGTCTCATGAAGTAGACAAGGAAGGCCTGAAGGAAGGCGACAAGGTTCATTGCACTATTGATTGGCCAAGACGCTACGCCCTCATGAAAATGCATACCGCAGCGCATGTCCTGAGCGCAATAATGCACAAGGAAACCGGGGCTCTTATAACCGGAAACCAGCTCGGCGTTGCGGAAAGCAGGATAGATTTTTCTTTGGAGAATTTGGACCGTGACAAAATAACGGAATATGTCAGGATGGCAAACGAGGCGATGGCCCGAAACATAGAAGTGAAGCACTATTTCTTGCCAACGGAAGACGCAATGAAGATAGAAGGCGTCATAAAGCTGGCAAAGGCCTTGCCGCCTTCTGTCAACGAACTTCACATCATGGAGATAGGCGACATTGACAAGCAAGCCGATGGCGGAACACACGTTGGAAATACAAAAGAAGTAGGCATAATCGAGCTTCTGAAGCTCGAGAACAAAGGAAAGAACAACAGAAGAATTTATTACACGCTGAAAACAGAATGAAATAAAAAAAGAAAATAAAAATTATATATGATTTATTTAGTTAATTACTTTTTCTTTTTTGCTTTCTTGGCTGCCATTTGTGTTCACCTGTAATTATATTTCCTGAAGTTATATTTAAGTATTCCGATTTTTTACAATATAAATTTACGCATTGGACTCAAAGAAGTGATTTTTGTTTACAAAAACGGACGTGATATTATTTTATGTCCTTCATTGTGCAATGATTATGATGGTTTTGGAGATCATACTTGGCAAGGGCGACAACGGAAACGAAATAAAATGGGCGCCAAAGAACGAAAAAAATCCGCACTTCATGGTCGTCGGAACTTCGGGTTCCGGCAAAACAGAAACGCTAAAAGCAATTATTCATGAGCTTTCGGCAGGCGGCGTTCCTTCTTTCATTGTGGATTTCCATCAGGACTTCGATAATGTTGCTGATAATGTCCTTGACTTCACGAATATGACGATAAACCCGCTCGAATATGCCCCCGAAACACCCGAAGCTGCAATGTACAAGGTCTCAAACATATTGAAAAAGATTTTCGTGCTTGGCGTGCAACAGGAAGGAGTATTACAAGACGCCATACTCTCGGCCTATCGGGACAAAGGAATAGACATCAAGAGCATGGAAAAGCAGGATGCCCCGACCTTCGAGGACGTAAAAAACGTGCTTGAAAACAAAGCGGAGTACCTAAAAGAGGAAAAAAGGTCATCACAAACGATAGAAACGCTGCTTGTAAGACTGCGACCGCTCTTTAATACCGGTTTCTTCACTTCAAAGAAGAGCGCAATACCATTCAAGAACATTTTTGCCGAAACAACCGTGCTGAAGCTCAAGAATATGCCAACTGAAGAGGTAAAGTACGCAATTGCTGAGTTCTTTATCAATAAACTAAAGTACGAGCTCTATGCCAGAGGCAAAACAGACAAGATGGTGCTTTATTGCATAGTGGATGAAGCACACAGACTCATAGACGAAAAATCGCCTCTGAATGATCTGCTCAGAGAGTCAAGAAAGTACGGCACAGGAGTTATTTTGTCTTCGCAGAGGCCTTCTGACTTCTCGGATACCGTCCTTGCAAATGTCGGAGGCATAATAGCGTTCCAATGCCGATTGGAGAAAGATGCTATCTTTGTAGGCAGGCAAATGGGGATAAACTTCGAAGAAATCAAGAACCTCACTGAAGTTGGAACCGGTTTTGTCAATCTTTCATCAAAAAATGGCAATGAAAAAGTGAAAATAACGCCGCTGTGGAAAAGAAAAGGCCTGAAAACAGTCAAGAAAGAAAGAAAAGCTGAAAAACCGCACGAAACCAAGCAGAAAGAGCCGGCAAAAAAAGAAGAAAAAGAGGAAGACGAGCGATCAGAAGAAACGCCTGCGCAAGAACGCAAGAAACCTATAGTCCTTGAAGAAGAGGACGATGCGATATACATAAGGGATGAGTACAGATATTTCCCCCCGCTATTATGGTTTGTACGCGGCATGAAAGCATATTTTTCCAGCATTAAGAGAGGTGCATTATTCGCAGTTGTCATGGGATTTGCTTATTCATTCCTTGAATTCAGATTTGCCGCCGCAGTCACAGGAGTTTTCTTGCTTTCACTCATGATAGCAGGCTTCATGCGATCGAGGGGAAAGAAATGAAGCCGGTCGTGATTCTCCTGTTTCTTATATTGCTGATTCAGGGGGAAGTCTCCGGCGATATAGCGGTCGGCATTGCTCCGGACAGTCCAGGTTTGCAAATGCCAGATGATATCACCGGTTATAGCATGCCGCTCTTGGCGCTAATTCTTTTAGGCGCCGCAGGCGCAGTTATAATGAAAAGAAAAATCCGTTAAATTAATGGGAAAAATAATAACACATTTTACCTGTTTGCAAGTTTCTTCTTCTTGACAAATTCCCAGAGCTTCTTAGTCATCTCACTAGGAGTTATGGGCTTGTTACCGAAGATTTCTTCAACAGTTTCTGTCCTGCCGGCAAAGCTTATGGAATAACCGCCGAAAGGAGCTTTCTTCTTACCGAGAAGTTTTCCTATCATGTATTCACCTCTTTTTTATTAATCTAGTGTTGCCGACACCTCTTATAGATTCCGCTTCTATAATGCCCCCGGCTTCAAGCCTTTGCAGAACACGATAAAACTTGGTATATCCCATCTTGCTTTCCACAAGAGCGTAAAGATCGCCTGACTTTATACCTTCTGCGGGAATGAATGCGAGTAATTCGGACTCTTCCTTCGGCAGAGAAGTCTCTTCAAGAACTATATGTTTTCTTTCTATTGATGAAGAAGCATCCGCTTCTGCACTCACAGCAGCTTTGCGGATGGCTTCTATGCCAAAACGCAGATCATGCTTTGCATAACTAGCCTCTGCCACTTGTTTTAGCAGCGCGTCTTCAAGGACGCCTGCGTACAGGCCTATATCACGGCGTTGCTTTAGTATCTGGAACGTTTCCTCTGCCGTGTATTCCGGAAACCTTATTTCCTGCGGATGGAACACTGAGCGCACCTTGTCGTCGAGCTTTTGCATTATATTCTTGTCCGTGATTGCCATGACCGATACGCCTGCGCCCGGATAGCTTTCGCCTGCTCTCAGCAGGTCATAAAGCACCTTGTTCATCTCTGAAAGCAGATACTGTATATCGTCAAGCGCGACTACAATATACTTCTTTTCCCTGAGAAGCCGGCCGAATATCTTGTCGTAGATAGCGGGAAGCGATATGCCCGTATCCGGCGGCAGAAATCCGAATACCTTTTTATGGATTTCCGAAAAAACCCTATACGGCGAAGCGGCTATTTCGCTGTTTACCCTGACACACAGAGGCCCGGATAGTTGCTCAAAAACTATCTTTACTGCAGTAGTCTTGCCTGTTGCCGGACCTCCTATGAGAAGAAGATTAGAGGCTTTCCTGTTGCGCTTTGCAGGCTTCAGCGAAGCTGCCATGGCATTGAGCTGGTTATCGCGAAAAGAGAAAACTTCCGGAACGTGGTCAAAGGAAAAGATTTCTTCATCCTTGAACAGCGTTTCCTCTGCAAGGAGCATCCTCTTCATTTTCATAGAATGGCAGGCAAAATATAAAACAGGCGATTCCCGGCTTTTTTGGGGTCATGAAAACTTAATGCCGATTACATCTCCATCCTGCATTACATAAGACAAATAATCGGCAAGCGCGTTTCCATTCAGAGTCACGGATGTTTCAGCCCGGCTGCCGTTGCATTGCGTTATCTCCGCGCCTTCAGGCATCTGGATAGAAGAATTGCTAACCTTCAAGCCTGCATTGTCGAAGAACAATGCTAAGTTAGCCTGCTTTCCTGTTTCTTCCTGGACGTATGGATGGATGTGTATCTTCCCGTCGCCGTGTGTGTGGACTCCTCCAGGAAACTCGGGAATAATAGGCTGCATCTCGCCACATATTTCTATAGAATAATCTGCATGCCAATGGTCACCGATCAGAGGCCTGTCAGGCATGGCAGGCGAGATGTTGGAAAGAAAAAAAGCAACGACTGCTACTATTGCAAGACCTGTAGAAATGACTATCATTTGCTTGACTTTTTTCTTGGCATCGCGCTTCTTGCGCTCCTCTTCGACAGTTTCCTCTCTTTTCTGCCTTCTTTCCTCTTTTTCCTGATGGGTTGTCATTGGCATTAATATTCTTATCATATGATTTAAAGTTTGCAGATGATTCTTATTTGTAAGAGGCGTGTATTTTGATAATCAGACCGTTGCACAAAGGAAATCTTTAGCTTTTGCATGCATTTTTCATCATTTCGAAGCCTAAAACTAAGCGCTTTCGATCCGTAAAAGGTATTTAACCATTCCGTTCTAACCTATCTTGGTATGAAGTTTGAAGAAATGAACATAGACCCAAGAATGCTGGAGCTTATACACAAGCTTGGCATAACCGAGCCTACCGAGATACAGGAGAAGTCTATACCTCCGGGAATGATTGGCAAGGACGTTATAGGCCAGAGCATGACCGGCTCGGGCAAGACTCTCGCCTTTTCTGTTCCTATACTTCATGGGGTGCAACGCGATGGAGGCGTACAGGCACTTATTCTTGTTCCGACAAGAGAATTGGCCAACCAAGTAGCCGATTTCATGCATTCGGTTTCTTTCGGCGGTATAAAGGTTTGCCGCGTATTCGGCGGCGTATCTATAGAGCCGCAGATAAGCCATCTGCGCCGGGCAGAAGTCGTCGTGGGCACGCCAGGAAGGATACTCGACCACATGGAAAGAAGAACAATAGACCTTCATGGCGTCAAGTACTTCGTTCTTGATGAAGCTGACAGGATGCTTGATATGGGTTTCATAGATGACATACGGAGGATAATGTCTGGCTTGCCGAAGCAAAGGCAGACCATGCTGTTTTCAGCAACGATACCCGATGAAATAATGTTCATAATAAGGAACTTCATGAAGGATCCTATAAAAATCAAGGCCCAAATTTTCGTGCCAAAACACAAACTGAAGCAGTATTATTATAACGTAAGGGATGAGGAGAAATTGTCACTCTTGGTACATCTTGTCAAGAAAGAAAAACCTTCTCGCGCAATAGTATTCGCAGGCACCAAAAGAATGGCGGATATACTCGCTGGTGTTCTAAAGGAAAACAACGTTGATGCTGAAGCAATACATGGCGACATGCCACAAGCAAGAAGAATGAAAGTCATGGAAAGCTTCCATCAGGGCAGGCCGCACGTGCTTGTAGCTACTGATGTCGCATCAAGAGGGCTTGACATCAAGGACGTGACTCATATATTCAACTTCGATGTTCCCAATGACCCTGACTCCTACACGCACAGGATAGGCAGAACCGCAAGAATGGAGGCCGAAGGCAAGGCTATAACATTGCTTTCTGTCAAGGATCACGAGCCTTTCAGGCGTATCATAAGACAGGTCAAGGACATAGAAAAAGCAGAAGAATCGGATTTCCCGAAAATAAAAGTCAACATCCGCATGCACGACCGCAGCGGCCAAAGAAGAGGCGGCAGCGGGTTTGGCGGAAGAAGACGCAGTTTCGGAAGACGCTATTGATTGCATGAAGAATGCATTTCTTGGCAAATTCAGAAATTAATATGCGCCCAGAACATGAATTAATGTGAAGAACGCCATTCCAATCATTGCAATAATCATGGTATTTGCCATCATATTTGCCATTAGCTTGCAGTATAAGAATGCCGCATACGAAGGCAGCCGAAACCAGACCAGTGACTTTGGAACGAGGGATCCAAAAAATCTGAGCCTTTTGATGTCGGCATGGGAATCTTCGCTCCGCAGGAAACCGACTTCAGGCCTTCTTATGAAATACTAACCTCATCTGAGAAGGCGCTTCTGCCAGACTGCGACGATGTCTTCTTCACGCGGTCCCCTGTTGATATTGAAGAAATAACGACAATAGAGCCCATAGGATCGACAAGCCCTCCGGAACATGCAGCTGCCAGCAGCAGCACTGATACCTATATCGCCGTTGACACGCAGGGAACTGAGAAGACTGTTTCCCTTTATGCGCCCGGGGACATATGGATAACCCTCATCCAGCCAAGATACGGCGTGACATCAGATCCGGAGGATCACGTGATTCATTATGCGCTCTGCAAGGATGTGTTCGGCATAGTCGATCATGTGAAGTCATTTTCGCCGGAGATGCGAGATCTTATCCGGAATTATGAGTGCAAATACGGAGGAACGCCGGGCGACAATCAATGCCCTATACTGCTTCTCAAGCCTGTGAAGGCAGGAACAGTTCTTGGAACGGTCGGGAGAATGCAGGGCAATTTTAATTTCGGGACATGGGACTTAAGGCATAATAATAACTTCATAAATCCGCAAAGATATGGAATAAAATCTTTGCATTCAACATGCCCTTTTGATTATTACTCGAGCCCGGTCAAAGAGCAGCTTACCGCTTTGATTGAGAGGCAAGATAAAAATTGTGGCACCGTAATGCATGATATTTTCGGGACACCCCAGGGCGAATGGTTCCACGGGGACTCTGGAAACAGGATGCACGGAGACTGGGTAAATCACCTTTATTTAGGATATGATAACCGGTTCCCAGAAGCTGCTGTAATTTCTGTAGGGGGCGTGATCTCAGAACCATTGAAGTGGATGTTCGTTCCTGAAAGCACTGGGACAAGGAATGTTGGATTCCAGCATATAACTCATGGCAACATATTTTGCTATGAGAATGACCGCAATGGTCTGTATTGGAATTATGAAAAAGGGCCTACAGGAAAAATTCTTATCCAATTAGTTGATCCGTATACACTTAATATAGAGCACCAATCAGGAACATGCTCAGGCACTTATTCATTTGTCAGTCCGTCTGTGTATAATAGATAATAGACTAATTTACTTAGTTTTGCAAAAGAACTAAGAAAAATAATTTTATCATGCGCGCCTGCGTTTTGCAGAAACAATCGGCGAAAACCCACCGTAGAGCATCCGCTTATCGTCAAAAGGCATTTCCTTCGGGTCAAAGTTCTCCATTTGCATAGCCGGGTCTTTCATCACTTTCGCATTGACGCTGTTGCGGTGCGCTTTTGACTTGAATAATATCCAGGAAAATATCACTGTCTCGTCCGGCTTGAGGCTGAATTTTTTTATGAACGGCGACATTGGTCTTGGGCTTGATTCTGGCGGACCCATCTTCACCGTGAGTTCATCCCCGACACATTCCCAGTAGTCAAGAGCCCCATACTTCATCCATATCCTGCATCCAAGCCTGGCCATCTTAAGGTAAGCTTTCACGTTCTTTTTCTTTATAGGAATAACAAACCCGTCTACATATCCTTTCATTTCATATTCCCTCGCCGGCTTTCACCAAAACGTATACGGTATAACTTACATGGATCCCCCAATTTCAATTGCTCAACCACTGGCAATAGATTTCCATTGTCCATCATTTTGTATGCAGAAATTTTCCGTATTTAACGTCTATTCCTATATCGGGGTCGCTCAATAAGCCGATAGCTGCACGGTCGAATTCACGTCTCCCGTCATCCGAAAATATCCCGGGACTGGAGTAAGCGTTTGCAAACGTAACTGGTCCTGTATAATCATCCCCAAAATTAGGAGCCGGACTGGGGGACATGAATGCTTCAAGCACTTTCCGAAAATCCATATAACTATTATTTTATCGTTAATATTTATCGTTTTACTTGTATTCTCTCCACGTATGCTTGCATTCTGTGCAGCGATAGAATTGGGTCGGAGGCTCATCTGAAGAACGCGTCTGGATAAGCCACCAATAAGCCCGGCTATGGCTGCATTTCGGGCACTGGACATCGGTCTCAGGCAGATCCGGCTTGTTGTTTTCTATGACTATGGTATTCTTTTTTTCGGAGTGCGTCGTTATCTTCTGCGCTTTCATGGCCTGAGCCTTGCCGCAGTTGCGGCACTTTGAAATCTCGCCTGAAGAAACTACCATGCCGCCACACTCACAGAATTGCATCATTTTTCTTACATGCAATGTTTAAAAATCCACCGCTTTCAAGCGGTGGATTTTCACATCGAATTCCCGTTGTTTCATCCACCGTATTAATACGGCGGAATTCGATGTTTAAATTCTTGGCGATTCTATCAGCCTGCTTACTCTTCCTTACTTTTCATTCGCAGAAAGAGCCGCTCTATCATGATAAATCATTGCGGCACAGAAACTTTAAAGTTTTTCCGGATTCACCTGAGGCTTTTGGACATGTAACCCGTGACAATAAGTATGCCGACTCCTGCAATAGCGGAAATCCAGAAGCTCGTTTCCAGGTTTGCAGGAAACAGGTAAATATCAAGAAGCCCCCAAACTCCACGCCAGAATAATATGATGCCGAAACTTATGACAAGGGCAAAAAGGAGCTTGTGATTGCGACTCAGTTTACGCATGATTTTATTTGTTTTTTTGGCTATTTATCGGCTATTTCGCATGAAACCAGGTTTGCTGTCACTAGTGGCTCGTTCAATATAATCATGCCCTTATTCACCGACACTTTAAGCCCGTCTATAAGATAAATCGAGGGTACGGGCGGCTCCAGAAAATAAATGTCGCGTACTTCATTTATCGCTCGTTCTTTGACTTCATCTGGAGAATTTGTGTAGATTGTAGGATCCACAAGATTCCACTTACCATTATGGTAAATTTCATTCCAGCCATGGAAACCGTATGCCCCCTCATCTATCGTACGAAAGACCGGTATGTCTCTGACACGCAGATTCATTGCTCTGCCCTTGGCGATATCAGAAATACCTCCGACCTTTTTCACCGCATAATCCAGAAGACACGCAAAATCCTTGCAGATGCCTGTTCTATTTAGTACAATATCATCAAGAAGATTCTCCGCTTCCGTGCCGTATTTTATGTTCTGTCGTATCTTTTCTAAAGCCGCCCCTAGATATTCTGGATTGAAGGAATTCCCTAATTCTTTCAGGAACTCGTCGGTTTCGCTGGTAGATACATACGCAAAACCTAGCATAGGTTGCCTTTGGGAAGGAGGCCTGCTTAGCCTGTCTTCTTTTATTCTCAATGTAATAAGAAGAGGATTTGCCTCGGATATTTCACCTTCACTATGTCCTTCATGTACAAGACCCTTTGTCATGACAGGAACATTATGAGATGATACCATGTCCTTGACGGAATGAGTTAGATCGAAACAGTCCACATCAAACCGCCCTTTATACACAACAGGCGTGCCTTCCTTGCTCACAGGCACATACGATAATTTAAGAGAAAAATCGCTTCCATACTTCATTCCTGTAGGGACCTTGATTCCGTCATCAAACATGAGACTGCCCTTTACATGATGCGCCATGACAAGAATCAGATAAAAAAGTATTAAAATTGCGAAAAGCCTTACTTCGCAATAACCTTCTGCTTGATCTTCTTGAGGCGGAAGGTGGTTTCCCTGTCCATTTCTTCAAGGTGGAGTGCGATTATGCGCTTCTGCTGCTGCAGCTGCGGTATCAATACGTATTCAAGCGCGTTCACGCGTCGCTTGGTTTTCTCTATTTCCATGAGAAGCTTGCGAAGCTTGGTTTCGATTTCCGCCACATCAAGAGTCTTTTCAAGGAGGGCTTCATAATTCCCGGCCATATCATCCATTCGCATCGAAGCCGATAATAATCCGTAGCCGCGCTCTTCGAGGCTCTTGCGGATTTTGCCTTTGGCTATCTGCGGTATCCTGACGCCCATGATATTCTTGACAGTCAACTCAACAGACGGCTTGTCTTTCAGGGCAAGGGAAAGGCTCTTTATCTCCATTATTCCCTCAAGGGCCGCAACTTCAAGCATGGAAGTGTAAGCTCTCCTGTAGATTTCATTGAGCTCGCTCCTCATGCTCTTGGCATCCTTGAGCACATTGTAGAACTCTATTATCAGCCCGTCTCTCTTTTTCTTCAGGAGCTTGTGGCCCGACTCCGCAAGCTTTATCCTGTTCTTGACGTTCTGTAATTCGGCACGCGTCGGGTTCAGGTTCTGCATTTATTTTCCCTTGTAATATTTTTGCTTCAGCTCAGGCGATATCCTTGTGAGTTCGTCCTCGGGCATTTGCGAGAGAAGCTCCCATGCTATGTCAAGCGTCCTTTCGATGCTCCTGTCTTCCTCATGACCCTGGTTCACGAACTTCTGCTCGAACATCTCTGCAAATCTCAGCAGCCTTTTGTCACGCTCAGAAAGCGCTTCCTCGCCTACCACGGCGGAAAGGCTCCGAAGATCGCGGCCCTGGGCGTAGAATGCATAAAGCTGGTCAGAAACGTTCTTGTGATCCTCTCTTGTCTTGCCCTTGCCTATGCCAAGGTTCATGAGTCTTGAGAGGCACGGCATTACATCGATCGGAGGATAGATAGCCTTTCTATGAAGATCTCGACCCAACTGTATCTGGCCTTCTGTTATGTAACCGGTAAGATCCGGTATCGGGTGCGTTTTGTCATCTCCGGGCATCGTAAGTATCGGGATCTGGGTTATGCTCCCTTTCCTTCCCTTGATTATGCCTGCTCTTTCGTATATGGATGCCAAGTCCGTGTACATGTAACCCGGATAGCCTCTTCGTGCAGGAATCTCGCTTCGGGCGGAAGAAATTTGCCGCAGCGCCTCGCAATAATTGGTCATATCCGTTAGTATCACGAGCACATGCATGTCCTTCTTGTAAGCAAGATATTCTGCAGCAGTGAGGGCCATTCTCGGTGTGATAAGCCTTTCCGTTGCCGGGTCGTCTGCAAGGTTAAGGAAGACGATGGCACGTTCTATCGCGCCTGTTTCCTCAAAGCTCTTCATGAATTTTCGTGCTTCCTCGTTCGTTATACCCATTGCTGCGAATACTATTGCGAAATTTTCTTCTTTGCCTACAACCTTGGCCTGCTTTGCAATCTGCAGCGCTATGTCATTATGAGGAAGACCAGAACCTGAGAATATTGGGAGCTTCTGGCCTCTAACGAGCGTATTCATGCCGTCTATCGTTGATATTCCTGTCTGTATGAAGTCCTGGGGAGATGCGCGGGAATAAGGATTCATTGCGGCCCCTGTAACGTCAATTTCGTCTTCGGGTATTATGTCCGGGCCGCCATCGATGGGATTCCCGAAACCGTCAAGCACTCGTCCGAGCATATCCTCGCTGACTTTGGCCTTTATCACGTCCCCCAAAAAACGCACAGAAGCATTCTTGTCTATGCCTGTCGTGCCTTCAAAAACCTGCACTGTGACTGCGTCTTTGGACGTGTCAAGAACCTGCCCAAGGCGCTTCTCCCCATTGGGCAATGTTATGTTCACAAGTTCGTTGTATCCGACATCATGCGTCTTTTCAACAAAGAGCAGCGGGCCCGTTATCCGGCTTATCGTCTTGTAGTCCTTAAGCAGCATTTTTCCTCACCATCTCGTTTATTTCATTTTCCATTCCGGCATCAGCTTCATTCAATATTTTTTCGTAATCTTTATAGAACTTGGCGTCGCCTATTTTGTTTTTCGATTTTATAGCAACGGCTTCCCTTGCACTCACGCCTGCCTCTATTGCAGCGCGTGCTTTTTCCTCAAAGTACAATATTGACTGCAGTATTCTTGCACTTTTTGCAGGAGCACAGTAGCTGTCAACGTCATGGAATGCGTTCTGCTGAAGGAAGAATTCCCTTATCAGTCTTGCTACTTCCAGAGTCAACTGCTCTTTTTCGGGCAGCGCATCTGAGCCTATGAGTTGAACTATTTCTTGCAGCCTCTGCTCTTCTGAGAGTATTTTCTTCACTTTGCTTATGATAGTAGTCCATTGCGGAGTGATATTCTCATTATACCACGGCGCAAGAGAAGATTCGTACTGGCTATAGGAATTCATCCAGTTTATGGACGGGAAATGCCTTCTATTTGCAAGCGCCGCATCCAGAGCCCAGAAAGCTTTCGTTATTCTTTGCGTTGACTGTGTCACAGGCTCTGAGAAATCGCCGCCTGGAGGTGATACAGCACCGATTATGCTTATTGAACCCATGCTGCCGCTAAGTAATATCGCCTTGCCTGCTCTTTCATAGAATTCTGAAAGTCTTGCGGAAAGATAAGCGGGATATCCTTCTTCTCCTGGCATTTCCTCCATTCTGGAAGAGATTTCACGCATGGCTTCAGCCCATCGCGATGTAGAGTCGGCCATCAATGCTACGTCATAACCCATGTCCCTATAATATTCGGCTATAGTTATGCCGGTGTATATTGAGGCTTCTCTTGCTGCAACAGGCATGTTGCTTGTGTTTGCTATGAGAGTTGTTCTTTCCATAAGAGGATTTCCGGACTTCGGGTCTATCAGCTCAGGGAATTCCACAAGTACCTCGGTCATCTCATTGCCTCGCTCGCCGCATCCCACATAAACTATTATATCGGCATCGCTCCACTTCGCAAGGCTTTGCTGGGTCACTGTTTTTCCCGCTCCGAATGGTCCCGGAATCGAGGCGGTTCCTCCTTTTGCCAGGGGGAAAAGCGAATCGAGTATTCTTATTCCGGTTATAAGTGGCGTATCCGGAACAAGCTTCTCCTTTACGCGCCTTGCAGCACGGATAGGCCAGCGCTGCATAAGAGTAATTTCCTTGCCGCCTACCTTGCCTATTGTTTCTTCAACAGTATATGATCCTTCCTTTATCTCGTCGATTTTTCCGGAGCATGGCGAAAGCACTCTGTGCTCTATCGTGTTTGTTTCCTTTACAGTGCCGAGAATTTCACCCTCTGTGATTTCCTCGCCCTTCTTCAGTGAAGGGATAAATTTCCATTTCTTCTTTCTGTCCAAGGAATTGACGCTTGCGCCACGCTTTATGAAATCGCCCATCAATTTCTGCAATTCCGGCAACGGCCTCTGAATTCCGTCGTATATGTTATTGAGTATTCCAGGCCCAAGTTCTACCATAAGCGGCATTCCTGTTGTTTCCACCGGTTCTCCCGGCGCAATGCCTGATGTATCTTCATAGACCTGTATAACGGCCTTGTCCCCGTTTATTTCTATTACTTCCCCGACTAATTTTTCCTTTCCGACTCTTACAACGTCGTACATCCTAGCGTCCAGCCCTTCGGCTGTAACCACAGGACCGGATACTCTATGTATTATTGCCATTTCATCACATCCTTTTTCTTATTTCCATAAGTCTATTCCAAGTGAACGCTTTATCATCATTCTGAGGTTTTCCTCGGCGCCGAGATCATGAGACAGTATAACGAACGTCGGCTTGACTGTAGTGTTCACGGTTTCCTTCATTCTTGGATTAAGCATGTCGTAAACGGTTTTATTTGTTATTACTACCGCATTGTCTTCGGCTATTGCCTCTTCTATGGCCCTGCCTGCGGTTTCCTTGTCAACAACACGCCCCCTGCTTATGCCGGCTATGTTAAAACCCGCTACAAAATGCTCATCACCTATGACAGCTATATTCATTTTATTCCACCAAATTTTCTTCGATAAACGTCTCGGCAAGGCCTGTCATCTTCGCGTTCACTAACAGCCGTATGTTCCTGATCTCCGCTTCCTTCCTTACCATGAAACCGAACACCGGCGATATCGAAAGCGGCTGCTTGCGCATCATTATAGACGCTCTTCTAAGCAATATTTTCTCTGCGTTATTTTCCAAGCGCGTTCTCTTTTCTCTTACGCCCTCGGCAAGGTTCTTGTTGTTTTTCTCAAGAAGAGCAAGTGCGTTGTTATAATTCTGATGAAGAATCTTGGCAATCAAGCCTGAAGGCTTGCCTATAATGAATTTGGATATTCTTTCGGAGGGTATCTCATGATGTTTCATGCGCATTATGTTCCTGATATTGATAAGTTCTGTCATCAAGGAGAAGAATTTCTTTACTTCATCGTTTGCATCGCTAAAGCCAGCAAGCCTTGAATAGTACTGGCGGTCTATATCGTTTTCTAGCGAAGCTAGGTCTCTTTCTCTCATGTATTTCAATATAAGATCTGATTTCATACCTGTTATTCTTGCTATAGCACTCGATGCAGCCTCTGCACTTTTTGCAGACCTTGTACAAAAAGCAGCTGTCGTTGGGATTATGGGGATTATGCCGTATTTCATGTCTTCATCTGAAAGACCGTTGACAATTTTTCTTGCGATCAGCTTGAGGTTAGAGTATACCCATTTGTCCGCATAAAGCGATATCACGTTTCTGGCGCTCTTCTTGTTCGCTATGCGTATGAGCTTATTCACAACACCCGCTATGCTGGCATTCAACGCCATATTTATCAGCTCAGATCCCTTGTAAAGCGCCCCCAAGTCTCCTATCTCCACACCGTACTGGCCGGTCTCAAGAAACCGTATCATCTCATGCAGGCCCATTTTCTTCATCTTTGCATAATCTTCCCTTGAAAGGAGCAAAGATCTCATGACCCGCGCTCTCGTCACCGCGTACGAATGCGTTTCCACTTAATCACCAAAAAGCACGTTAGAGACGCTCTTGAGCGTCCTTTGTCGCAATAATCCTCGCAGAGTCTCCATGCTAAGATCCACGGATTCCTTGCCTTTCTCAAGCACTATACCGCCGCTGATATTCTTCGTGCGGACATCTTTGCAAAGTTTCTTAGCGGCAGATACGTCATTAGGGTTCACGTATACTCTATCAACGCTTCCAAGCTTGGATTTGCCAGCCTCAAAAAGCGTTTCAAGAAGCTCTTCCTTTGCTATTTCTTTTTCCATAGCAGAAAAGAAACTATCATAGATAGAATCTATTATTTTCTTTTTTTCGATAACCATCTGCTTTTTCATCGTGACGCGGGCTGATGCTATCTCCCGGGTTTCCAAGCGCATTATTTCCTCGTTCGTTTTGTTCTTTATTGTTTCTTTCTCAAGCTTTGCCTTGTTTTTTATCTCTTCTTCTACAGAACGTTCCTCTTCACGCCCCTTTTGGATTATTGCTTGGGCTCTCTTTTCTGCCTCATTCAGTATTCCCGAAGCCATTTCTTCAATTCCCATTTGCATAGCACCTGCCTGTCAGGTTAAATATCTAAAGCGCAAAAAAGAAAATTTACGCTAATATCTGCAGAGCGACTACAAGACCGAATATTACCAGGGTTTCCGGTATGACTGTCAGGATAAGACCCTTGGTAAACAGCTGTTCTTTCTCTGCCATTGCGCCGACTGCGGCGGTTCCAATCTCTTTTTCTGCATATGCGGCTGCTATCGATGTAAGACCTATTGCCAGTGCAGCTCCCAATGCTGTCATTCCTTCTACTGCCATTCAAATCCACCTCTTGTAGTTATATAGCCGGGACATAAATATTTAGTCATATTAGATGTCCGCGCTATACATTGGTTAAGCAGAAGCTTAACCCTCACAGGAGAATCGTTGATTCTCCATGTATGTGAAAAGCTTCGATGCCTTCATGTTATGTCTTTCACTATAAGTTATAAACATTATTTATCCTCTGCGTTATCTCGTCCGAAAGGCCTGTAAGCCTTCCCTGAGCCCTTGTAAAATTTTCCGAAGGCTTCAACATAATGGAGCCTCATCGACTGTAGGAAAGCGTCCATTATTCCTATGGCCATGTTTATAGCATGGCCTATCACCAGCACTGTAACACCTAAAATTGCCATAAGCAGGCCTCCATGGAAGAGCGGCTCTGACATCTCATTGACAACGATTGCAAGCGATGCTGATGCGAGGCCGATAGCCGCAAGACGCGCATACGAAAGCACGTTAGCAAGGAGTGCAGGGACTTCAAACACTCCTGCGATTCCCTCTCCCTTTAGTATCATCAGGATGGAAACGAACATTATTCCGATCGGAACTGTCATGTCCAAATTCACATATCCAAGCGCGGACAATGCCGCTAATGCAGCGCCTGTTTCTAACAATAGCCATGAGCCTTTTGCCAATATGGCCTTTAGCCAGCCATGATGATGCTTCTCATTGATGAAACCTAATATGAATCCGGCGTTTATGTGGATGAGCCCAAGGACTGCTGAAGCGAGTATCAGGTCATTGACATGTTCTATTCTGTGCAAATAGGGCGTCAGATGATAGCCAAAAATTTCTTCTGATCCGAAGAACTCTCCAAATATGAAACCGAATATCATTGTGGAAATTGCGGATATAATGGAAATGTCTATCAGCGCCCGTATTTCCTTGAATTTAGGACGGAGCGCCAGTGAAAGCGCGAGTATCACAAGACCGTACCCTATGTCGCCAAGCATGAAGCCATAGAAAATCGGGAATGAGAGGAATATGAACCAAGTGGGGTCGATCTCGTCATAGCGCGGCAAAGAGTAAAGATTCAGGAAGAACTCAAACGGCTTCGCCGCCTTGGGATTTTCCAGCTTCGTAGGAGCCTCGTCGTCTTCCTCACTATGAATATACGCTTCCTTTGTCAGGGACTTTATTTTTTCCTCAAGCTTAGCTACGTTCTTCTGGGGAACCCAGCCCTGTATTACGAATGCATTGTTGCTTACGGCGAATCTGAGTGGCGCCTCACTCTTCTTCAGGCGCTCATTAAGGATAGCTTCAATTACAGGAAGCTGGCCGGATGAAGCGGCCAACTGCTTCAGGCGTTCATCTATTTCCTGCGTTTCGCGCATTATCTCTTTCTTTCTTTCCAATGCATTATGAAGAGAAACAGAAACATCCCTATCGCCACCCGTTTCAATTCGTTCTTCTATCAGACTTTCCAGTACGCTCTTTTTGGTATGCTCATCGCCCTTTCTATAGAATATGACAGCTGGAGATCTTTCGGTGTTAGGACTGAAAACAATAGCCTCTTTCAGCTTCACCGGCTTTTTAAGATGGCCCGCCGCCATCTCCAAGGTCACATAACCGCTTAATTGATCAAAACTGCTTATACCAGCTTCTTTGAGAAACCTCAGGGTCTTTTCTTCCTTGCCCAGATCTGCTTCCTCTTCTTCGAGAGTTTTTTTGCGTTCATATAACCGAGAGACTTCTTCCCTTATTTTTTTTATGATGCGCTCTGCTTCCTCGAGGGAAATATCATTTGTTGCAGGCCCTTTCTTCGGCAGCCAGCGGCCTATGACGGATTTTATGGCACTCAGATCGAGAAGCAGTTCAGAAGCTTTTTCAGCGTCTCCGAGGGGGGAACCGGCAGGAAGTTCTTTGTCGGTATAGTCCTCTATGTGAAGGGCATTCAAATCATAAAGTATCCCTATTACCTTTTCCATGTAAGCTTTGGGCGCCGCTATCGTCACCCTGCTCATTTTTTCCGGATGAAACATAAACGACCCTATATATCAGCCTTTGATTATTTTCTCGAATTCTTCGGCGACGCACTCCATTGCAACATCGGCCTTTTCCTTGGCCGCTTTTTCGATAGCCTTGAACGCTCTCGCCTTTTCTGTCTGTATGGCTTTCTTCCTCTCTTCTATCTTGCTTCTCTCAGACTCCGCGTATTTCTGCATTTCAACTTCATAGTCGGAGATTTCCTTTTTCAAGAGCTGGTCCGCTTCCTTCCGGGCGTTAGAAACAGACTTTTCTTTCTGGCTCTCTGCATCCTTGATTATCTTATTCGCCTTCGCTTCGGCATCCTTTATGCTCTGGAGAAGCTTTTCATCCATTATAATCACTGATTAAATGAGTTAATAGTTTTTAAAATTATTCGTACCGCTTTTTGAGGCATTTAGGGCGCTGTCGGGCTTCTTTTTAAGTCTGCAAGACCGTTTATAATAATGTCCAAGGAAATGGAACTGGCAATAAAAGCGGCAAAAAATGCCGGCAAGATAATAATGAAGCATTATAGTAAAATCGACAAGCTTCATTACAAGAGTGCGCGTGATTTTGCTACGCAGGCGGATTTTGATGCGGAAAAAAGCATAATCTCGGCAATAAAAAAAGTTTTCCCTGCTCATGCAATCCTTGCCGAGGAATCCGGAGAAAGCGGTTCTTCGGACAGTAAATGGATAATCGATCCTCTTGATGGCACACATAATTTTGTAGTTGAAGTGCCTTTGTTTGGGGTAGGCATAGCTCTTGAAAGAAAAGGCCAGGTTGTATTGTCTGTAATTTATCTTCCTTGCTCTAAGGAACTTTATAGCGCAGAGAAAGGCAAAGGCGCATTCCTTAACGGCAAAAGAATATTTGTCTCGCCGAGAAAAGAGAACTTCATGGTAACCTTTGGCGGTTTTTGGGGAATAAGTGACCCGTTTGTCAGGAAGAGATTTGATAAGCTCGCAGAGAAATTTCATGACGATTTCAGAATACCCGGCTCCGCAGTTGTGCAGCTAGCATGGCTGGCATCAGGCAAGGCAGACGGATCGCTGATGCTCAATGAAAAACCTTGGGACATCGCTCCTGCCCTTATAGTGGAAGAAGCCGGCGGCGTTGTGACAGGAATAAATGGGGAAAAATGGACGCCATACCTTACGCATTATGTGGCTGCTACCAAGATGCTTCATCGAGAGATCCTGAATCTGGCACGTGATTGAATGGGAATGAAAAAAGAGCTTGCAGAAGTCGCGCTTGCAGTCATAGTCGCCCTTGCGGCATATCAAACGGCCGCTCTCTTGCTTGGGACAAATGTGCCTGTGACTTCAGTTGTTACAGGCTCGATGGAGCACTCTGTAGATTTTGATCAATGGTGGTCAATGAGTGAGACTGAATATTCCAAGTTTAATATAACTCGCGAAGATTTTCTTTCGTTTCCCTACAAAAAAGGCCTATATGTAGGAGACATAGTTGTGGTGAAGAAAAGCGATGGCATAAAGAAAGGGGATGTGATAGTTTACCATCCGTATGAAGGTTGCTTTGACAATGTGCCGCCTAAAGCAACGATAATTCATCGCGTAGTTTCAACAAATCCTCTGGTCACGAAAGGCGACAATAATGATAATCCCGATACGCTAAACAGAAGAATAGACGGCAAAAGCTGTATATTGAGTATCGAAGGCAAAGCAATTGCTACACTGCCCCTCTTAGGATACCCAAGAACTATTCTTTTCAAAATAATAGGCATCTGACTAAGAAGTAACGAAATTAATTATTTTTTCCATCTCGTCCCGCGTCGGGACTTTGCGCCTGCTTCCATATTCGGTTGTTGCTATGGCAGATAGAGTATTAGCAAGCTTCGCGATCCTGTTCAATGGCCAGCCGTTCATATATCCGTAAAGGAAACCTGCAACAAACGAGTTCTCCCAACATGTAGAATCCACAATATGCGACCTGTAACCATCGTAAGAGACCATATCGCCCCTGTGGAAAATCGAGCATCCGTCCCTGCCTTTCATTATCACAAAAAGCGTATCCATGCTGAAAAGATCAAACTCCTGTAAAGCTTCCTCATATTCTTCTTTTGTCATGAAAATGACGTCGGGCTCATGCCGGCGGAGAAAATCGATCGTGGGCGGCGATGATTCGAAAAGATGGAATGTGACAAAAAATTTGCTGCCGGACTTTTTGGCCAGATGCGCAGTTTCCTTGAAAAGCGGGTTATTCAAGCGGACTATAACGGCATCGGAATCCTTTATTGCGTTTTTCTGGGCAAAAGAAAGCTTTGCAAGAGGAGAATAAATATGAGGTTCAAGTATTTCCTTGTCGCCTGGTGCAATATCTATACTCCATATTGACGTAGGGATCTTGTCTTTTTTTACAAGAGAAACATCAACGCCATCTTCCTTGAAATTTCTCAGAAGCCACTCGCCGCCCGAGTCCTTGCCCAAGCGGCCTATGATTCCGGTCTGCATCCCCCATTTTGCCAACGCTACGGCAACAGTTATGACAGCTCCTCCACCGAATCTTCGGATTATACCACTCTCGGTGTGGAGAACGTCAACAGAAGGCGTTCCCACCGCAACAAGCTGGAAGTGCGGTTTCATCGATACATTATATATGGATTAACACTTTTAAGCTCTCAATGCTTTTATGACTTTTTTCGTATAAGGGTCATTGAATATCAAATTTTCTCTTAATGGAATCAATTTCTTTACCGGAAGGTATGGTTCTTGCCCCTATTTTTTTCACAGATAATGCTGAAATCATGTTTGCATATTTGCACGAATCGAGCAAATCTTTACCTTTAAGTTGAGCTTCAATGAATCCTGCTGCAAAAGCATTTCCAGCGCCAGTTGTATCCACCGCATTCACCTTATCAGTGGACACAGGAATAATCGCACCTTGCATTGCCAGTATGCATCCCTCGCTTCCTTGTTTTAAAATTACTATCTTGCTTCCCGCTTTTAACAGGGTTTCAGCTGCTTTGACCCCTTTCATTCCCGTTAACATTTCTGCTTCCAATTCATTCGGCATAAAAACATAGGAGTTTTTCAATATAACCTGTAATTTTCCAAGGCCTTTCTCCGCAAGACATCCAGGGTCAAATATTGTTTTAGTATTCGTTAAAGCAGAAGCTCTTTGATAGACATCTATAATTTTCGAACCATTCATTCCGGAAAGATAAAGAAATTCCGCATTATTTATCTCATTGAAATTTACATCTTTTTCGCTTAGAGTTTCTCCTACCCCGTAATGGACGTATAGATTACGTTCACCATTTTTTTTGACAGCACAAAATGCGATGCCGCTTGCACCATGTCTTATAATAATTTTCGAAGTGTCCACGCCTTCTTTATTCAAATCAGCAATAAGCATACTGCCGAACTTATCGTCACCAATTAGGGATATTTGCCGGACGGGAACCCCTAGTCGTGCAAGACCTACCGCGGTGTTAGAGCCGCCGCCGGATTTTATAAAAAGACTATTTACGATAACCCTATCATCAGCAGTAGGAAATCTATCAATAAGCGCTACCATATCAGCGTTGCATGATCCTATGCACACGACTTTCGGCGTTCTGGCTTTCACACTGTTTAATAGCTTCAAACCAATTAAATAACTATGGCAAAGGCCGGCCCGGAGTTTCTGGTGGCACTTGATTTTGACGATACAATAAGCATTGGAAAGTTGCCTAGGGAATATATCATCCTCGAAGCCACGGCAAAACTTCACGGTCTTTCACTGCCAGATGAAGGCCTCATACGCGATGTGTACGGCTATTCTCGTGAAGTCATGAACTCCTTTTACTGGCCTGAACTCATTCAAGACTCGGCAATGTTCCGGACTGTACTGAATTCTATGCATCAAATAGAAAAGCAACTTGATGAGCAAGGCGCATTACCTTCGGTCTATTTGGCAAATGGAGTCATGGACGCGGCCTCCGATATAAGAAAGATGAAAGGTTCCATAGGCATATTTTCCGCAAAGGACGCGGACCGGATAAAATATACCGCTGAACGCATAGGCCTTGAAATAGACAGAAACTTTGACTTCTGCATAGGCGGCAATCTTCGGTATCCGAAAGGAACATCATTATTTTTTGTGCCTTTGATAAACAGACTAGGCGCCTGGGTTGCATCCACGCCTTCCTTCTATGTAGGCGATGCCCTTCCAGATTATTTGTCGGTAATCATGTCTCCACGCCGTTATCCTGATTTCAACATAGACTTCATTGGCGTTACAACAGGCGCATTGTCATATAACGATTGGATAGTTTTAGGACTTCCTAAGAATAAAATAATGAGCAATATCGCAGATCTTCCCAATTATACTCAGCGCAATCTTTCAACAAATATCCAGAACATAGTTAATTAAGTATAGATTTCTTCCTAGTAGCGCAGGCGAAGATCAATGATGTCCTGTTCTCTGAAGTCTTCTTCTGTGTCAGGCAGCGAAACAAGATATGCGCCTGTTATTCTATCGTCATAACGCTTTGCTATACTTGCAAGAAGCTTTGCTCTTCCTTCCGCTTTATTGCCTTCCAAAAATATCAATTGGCGGCCTTGTATTTCTTTGATTCTGAACCTTCTGGCTTCAGGAAACGGTATAGACATCACGTCTTTCCCCCTCTGCCTCAGGCTGCCCGAGTATAATTCGGCTGCCGTAATGCCTTGCGGATCAACCCCTATCATGAGGGCAGACTTATAGTCTATCATACTAGATAATTTAGGGCCTACAATATCGCGCAATGCATTATATTTAGCAGCACTCATTGTCATATTTTTCACGTAAATATCATATAGGCTTATGCAAGAACGGCATCACTTCTCACATCATCAACCTTTGATACCCATGTACAGCATGGCATCATCCATGACCCATTGGAAGCCGTTCTCTGTCTCAATTGAATACGGGGGCGCAAAGTCTCTTGGATAAGGGGCCAGACTGTCGCCTAATCTGGATAAAATTTCAGGTCGCGAAAGATATTTATGCCATGGCTGGTTTTTGCTATCTCTAATGTATCTCACCACAGGAGTATCGTGTCCTGGAATAAGTGTTTCATATCTTCCCAACCCATGATAATTAGTCAAATTTTCGGGTGCTGCAAGCGCCCTATGCGCTATGCCTACATTATCTATGATTCCAACCAGTTGAATATTTGCATAAGGCACCTCTTCATGCCGCATTTTCTCCATGACATCATGAACTGCCGAAAACATGCCCGTTCCGCCTCTGATTTTATCGAGAAACACATACCGATTAGCGCCACTTATTACTCTATTGAATGTATTCGCATCCGTGGGAATCCTTCTCAATCCATTTTTATCTTGGTACATGCTCATGTCCATCGTACCATAACTAAAATTACGCCGATCTTTGTACCCATTTTCTTCAAGAGCCGGACCTAAGCCATTCTCAAAGGCGCTGAAACCTGTGTTATCTATGCATATTATATGCACCCTTTCATTGCCCCAATCCCCAATTAGCTGCATAGCCAATGGCCTCATCAGATAAGGAGTCGTCTTATCAGAATCTTTCAGAGTTCTCATTGGTGCGTATAGACCTGCCATATAAATTACCCTATAATATTTACAGACTCTATTATTTTATCGCCGTCCCTGTCATAGCCTTCAACAACGGCGAACTTATCCTCTTTTATTTTTTCCATTACTTTATCCGTATGATTGACAATGGCCAATACGGCGGCTTTTGTGCCTCGCATCCCCACGCCTCCTATTATTAATATTTTTTTCTTTTGGGAAAATGGACTATCAATTTTCATTATTACGCCAATCCTTGCATCATCGTAAGTTTTTCCGCTATCTTTTAAAACCAATGCCCACCCTTTTTGTGCATCAAAGTACGCTGGCATTGAAAAATTCATTCTATTTATTATCATGTTTATTTTTGCGTTACCAATAACAATAAGGTTCTCTTTTAAGTCATCTTCGTCCACTTCCGTGTCAAGTCTGTATCTATGGAAGTCAACTTCCTTCAGCATTTTTCCGACAAAGAGTGCCAAATCAAATATGAATAGCCCATCCCTTGCACCTGTATCAAATTTTCCGTGTGGATAAGGATCCCCAAATACGACAGTAGCATTGAAACGGCCGTTCTCAATGAAGGGCCTGAAAAAATCCATCACGACCGGATCGTTTGACGGATTTATATTTTCAATAATTTTTCCATCATCATAGAGCTTAGTCGCGACAACCGGCGAAACCGCACGGAATATCTTGGCGACCATGCCATATCGCTGCTCTTCTCCCGCCTTCTCTATGACGCCGGCCTTCTCGAGGCCACGGAGATAATAATATATCTTCTGCTCATTCTCTTTAAGGTTACGGGAGACATCCATGGCGCACTGCGGATGCCTTGCAAGTTCTGCGATTATCTTGCCTGCAAGAGGACTGGATAAAGATTTCATGCCGTTTGGGCTGATAAGCTTCGCATCATAAACCTTCTGACGTTCTCCTTCTTTTTCTATGAAACTGCCTTTCATCATAACTATTCAAGCGTAAAAGGATAAAAGGTTTATTTATTTTATAATATTATGAAATAAACCATATAATTTAACGCAAAAAACGGCACATTTTATGAAATTATTCATATAAAATTTTTAGCTGTGATTTATATCCTTGTCCCGCGGAATAATAGTCATGCGATTTTACAAGACAAAGGTTGACATGAAGGGCAGGGTTTCTCTTCCGATGGAAATAAGGAATATCGTTGACATGAGATATGGTGACGAGCTTGTTCTCGAAACATCCGGCAAGAGGGAGCTTGTCATATCTCCTGTGACTATGAGAAAAGCTAACACTATCGTGAATATAACATTCACGGATTTCTCTGCAGGTTTCAGAAAAGCCATGAAAACCTTAGCTACATACAAGGCAGATATCCTGCGCAGCGAAAGCAAGTCTGACAACGGCTCGGTACGCTGGAATGCACTGGTAAGAATGAACCACGCCCAGATGCCAAGACTTGCAAAGAGACTCGAAAAGATAGGCGAAATATCCGATCTTAAGATAATAAAGCAGGACTAAAACGGGCTTAACCTCTAAATTACGGGTTAAATTCCATATTCAAATCTTCGTATCTATCTTGAATTTCTTGATCATCTTCAGAGAGGCAAAATCGGCCTCAAGTTTTGCAACATTGGAAGAGGCGGCATCTGCTATTGCGTTCCACTCTGCCAGTTTGCCTCGTTCTATTGTTTTGCTGGTACTCATGAGGATGTCAATCTTGTTCTTTGAGATTATGTCTATAATCTTCATCAAAGACGCAGGCTCGTCTACGAAAATAACTTCTATGTAGACAGTCGAATCAAGCAACGGAATTATTTTCAGTTCCTTGTTTTCATTGTTAGTTATTATAACCTGCGTCCCTTCTTTCAGCCTCAGATAATCACGAAGCTGGAACGGAATAATCATCCTTCCTTTTGAATCTATCTTCACCACGTTGAAGTTCTTCAAATTCCCACCCATTCCCATTCTAATCCCACAGAAAATATATAAAGATACTTCCCCAACGGAAATGGATGGCGGAAAAGTCCATGAGCAAAGGTCCAATCGAATTCTGCAGCAAGTGCGGTTCCATAATGCTGCCCGATAAAGGCAAGACATCTACACAGTTGAAATGCCGCTCATGCGGAGCCGTAGCCAAGAAACCCGTCAAAGCCGTAAAAATAACTGAAAAAGGGAAATCAGAAAACAAGGTCATAGTCATAGAAAAAGATGTCTCTTCAATGCCTATAACGAATGCCAATTGCGAAAAGTGCGGCAACAAGAAAGCCTATTGGTGGATGCAGCAGACTAAGGGCGATGACGAGCCGCCGACACAATTTTTCCGCTGCACCAAATGCATGAAAGTATGGCGCGAACAGAAGTGATCCCTCTTTATTAACCACGTGGTCTAATAACTATAATGAAGCTTGACATCCGGACAGCCCTCCGAGACTCAATATTGGGAGGGCAGGACGGCCTTGTCAATGTTCTTGGAATAATACTTGGCGTTGCCACGGCAACAAATGATTCGCGCATTGTAATAATAGCCGGCTTGGCTGCGACCTTTGCCGAATCCGTTTCTATGGCTGCAGTAGCTTACACCTCATCAAAAGCCGCCGTTGATTATCATAAAAGCGAATTGGAAAGAATAAGGAACCACATGGAGTCCACGCACAGGCTGGAAGATATGGTAAGGAAGTTCTATTACAGAAAAGGTTTCCGCGGCAGGCTTCTTGACGAAATGACAAAAAAGGTCTCATCGCACAAAAAGATGGCATATGAAACTATATTGCATGAAAATAATGCATCAGTCCGCGATTATGATGACCCGGTAAAAAGTGCATGGATAGTTGGAGTCGCCGCGTTCATAGGCTCCCTAATACCTCTCATTCCTTTCATCGCCCTGCCAATAATTCAGGCAACAATAGCCTCAGTAGTGATTTCCGCATTTACATTATTTATGGCAGGCGCGATAAAGGCAAAGATAACAATAGGCAACTGGATAAAGAGCGGCGTTGAGATGACGATCATTGGAATGGTAGCTGCGGGCATAGGATATTTGATAGGCGCGGCTCTTGGGGTCGCAATGATGTAAGAATTTGCAAAAGACTTGCCGAGCTTATCCTCTAGATAGCTGCTTTCTCAGTTCCTTTGCGTCTGTAAGCGCCTGTTCAGCGGCATCCAAAACGGCTTTCTTGGGGTTCTTTGCTTTGACCGTAATTACAGGATTAGCGAGGTAAGGGTGGCTGAGATTGCATGCGGCAAAGTCAACTTTCTGTTTCCAGAGATTTTCGTTAAGCAAATTAGCAAAAGTCAGGTCATCCAATTCAATCTTAAGTTTTTCCTTCTCTTCTTCTAGAACAGTAACTTTCATGACGCTTATTTAAGAAATAGTCTTTAAATATGTTGGTGATCCCGTGCACGCCGTAGAACTGCGAAACGTTGTGAAAAAATATACGCTCGGTGAAACCGAAGTTAAGGCGCTTGATGATGTTTCTCTGAGTATCAACGAAGGCGAATTCGTTTCTATAATGGGAAGCTCCGGCTCCGGCAAGAGCACGCTGCTTCATATTGTGGGCGCCCTGGACAGGCCGACATCGGGTTCTGTAAGAATACTGGGCAGGGACGTTCATAACATGAACGACAACGAGCTTGCAGCCCTGCGCGGCGACACGATAGGCTTCGTATTCCAAACGTTTAACCTGATACCGAGGCTCAGCGTCATGGAAAACGTTGTGATACCATCTTATTTTGTCGGCGCAGAGCGCAACGATCAGGCGAAACACCTCGTGAAAAGCGTGGGACTTGGGGAGAGAATTGATCACATGCCCTCGCAGCTTAGCGGAGGAGAAAGGCAGCGCGTTGCCATAGCAAGGGCTCTAATCAATGATCCAAAAATAATAGTTGCGGACGAACCGACAGGGAATTTGGATAGCGTCAACGGCAAAAAGATAATGGATATTTTTAAATCCCTAAATAAACAAGGTAAGACTGTTATTATTGTTACCCATGATATGCACATTGCCAAGTTCGCGGACAGAATAATAAGGATAAAAGACGGGAAGATTGTAAAATGAAAAACATCGCCGCGATATTATTTTTGCTTCTGGCCGGGCTCTCGGCAGCAGTTAGTATAACCGTCACAGGCCCGCTGCTTAAGACTGATTTAGCCAAGTATGATCCTTATCCTGCCGAAAGCGGCAAATTCCTTACCCTATGGATAACCGCCCAAAACATAGGCGGCAATGTCGCGGAAAATGTAGAATTCACGCTTAAGCCTGAATATCCGCTCAGGCTTATCAACGAAGAAAACAAGAGCTATAGCTCAATACGTGCGGGAAACGATGTTCTGCTTGAATACCGCTTCATTGTAGATGAAGACGCTCCTGACGGTCTTGCAAACATGGATTTCCGCTATTCCATAAACGGGGGCGGCGTTTTTGTGAAAAAGTTTAACATTACGGTCGAAAAACAGAAGAATCAATCCGATCTTCGCGCGCTTTTTGTGGAAACGGATCCTATTGCATCCCCGGGCTCAAAAACAAGCCTTAGCATAGACGTTGCGAATGCGGCATCAGGCACTGCGTATTATGTGATAGCCCGGGCGGAAACGCCTGCGGGGAAGATAACGAGAGACAAAATATATATCGGCAATCTCGAGCCGGACGATTTCGATTCAGTCGATTTTGATATAGAACTAGGAAATGTTGCGCCGGGGACATATCCGGTAAACATAATTTTCGAATACAAGGACAAGGACGATAACGTCCATGCCGCCAACGATACGGTTTATATGAAGGTGGTTTCGGCCGATGAACTGAAGCCTGCCGGAGATGGCGGATCGTCCCTGTTTCTATACGCCATGTACCTGACAATAGCCGGCACGCTTATCAAATTCGTCGTCCTTCCGCTCAGAAGGCGAAAGAAATGATATCAAATCTTGTTTCAATAGCGCTGAAAAATGTTTCTCACAGGAAAGCAAGAAGCCTTCTTACGGTCACAGGCATTGCCATAGGAATTGCCGCTGTAGTCGCATTGATAACAATCGGCAATTCCCTGACTCTTGCCGTTTCTGATCAGCTCGAACAGCTCGGCTCTGACAAGGTTTTCATAGTACAGAGCAGCGCAGGGAGCGGAGGATTGGGCCCGCCGTCAGGAACGGCTGCCACTCTTACCGACAGCGATCTTGACGAAATAGAAAACCTGAAGAGCGTGGATAAGGTAGTTCCGGCGCTTGTCGCATCTTTGCCTGTAACATATAAAGGAGAAACAAGGAGCCTCTTGGTAAGAGGCATACCTGCCAAAGATGCGGCTGTATTCTTCTCGGACGTTCAGATATACGATATGGAAGAAGGCCGTTTTCTTGAAGATGCCGAGAAAACCGGCATCGTCACAGGAAATCTGCTTAAAAACGACGTCTTTAGTGAAGAGGTGCGGGTAAGAAGCAAATTAGAGCTACTGGACAGCGATTATAGAGTGGTAGGGATGTTCGGGCAAACAGGAAATCAGCAATATGATACATCCATAACCATGACAATAGAAGCCATGCGTGATCTGCTTGACAAAAAAGACGAGATCACTGCTATGGTAGCCAAAGTCAATGGAGAGCCTAAGGAAGCCGCAGAGGATATAGAAAAAATTCTTGAGGACAACCACGGCGAGGATCTATTCATAGCGCTTACTTCAGATCAGCTCATAGAAAGAATCAATTCTGTCTTTTCTGTTATGTCTGTCGTACTTGGAGGCATAGCCGCCATATCGCTGATTGTTGCCGCCTTTGGAATAATGAACACGATGCTTATGAGTGTCATGGAACGTACGAAAGAAATAGGAACGCTGAAAGCCGTGGGAGCGCAAAACAAGGATATCATATTGTTATTTCTCATCGAGTCCTCCATAGTAGGCATGATGGGCGGGATAATGGGGGTAGTCATTGGCTTTGGCATCACGATCATAATAGCCGGAACCGCGCAAAGCATCATAGGAATAACGGTGGCAGTATATGCCGATTATGGCTTGATGATGTTTGCAATTTTCTTTGCAGCTGCCATAGGAATAATATCCGGGACTTATCCTGCATACAAGGCCGCGAAGCTTAATCCGGTTGAAGCATTGAGATATGAATAAGCGTATAAATATTCCCGTATATTCTAACAAATGGTTTCAAGATTTGTTGACCACTTAATTCAAACCGAATTTCATGAACATAAGGGTAATGTCATATTACATTTCGTGACATGCGCCGTAGCCTCTTCTTCCCTGTGCGGTATGCTCCCAGGGACAAAAATGTCATATTACATTTCGTGACATGCGCCGTAGCCAGCCCCTTGATGAGCATGCCAAAAAAATAAACGTTATCCTTTCATTTCCTTATTGAAGCGAGAAGTTCAGGCGTGTTTATGGATATCTTGCCATCCTCAATTACACCTATTTCCACGGTTTCCTGAGAAAGCTCTTCTTCGGCTTCCTTGAGAGATTTGAGTGCAAGCGTGAGAGCCTGTTCCCTGGTCATCTTCTTCTTGTAATTGGCGACAAGATATTTTTTGGCCTTCTTGCTGCCTCGACCTATGGCCTGAGCTCTCCATTCTCTGAAGGCTCCGGAAGGATCTGTCTCAAATAGATGATAAAACCCGTCCTCGTGACCTGCTATGAGCAGAGAAACACCAAATGGCCGCATGCCGCCTACCTGCGTGAACTTCTGGAGCCTGTCTGAAATATCCTTGACCAGAGTCGTGACTTCTATAGGCTGGTCATATGTTATCATGTTCACCTGACTGCGGACACGGGCATAATCTACAAGGACTCTGGAATCGGAAAGTATGCCGCACGAAGCCGCTATTATGTGGCTGTCAACTTTGGAAATTTTTTCTATGCTTTCCGGCACTATGAGCTTTCTTAGGCTTTTTGTAGCAGCCATGACGATTCCGTTCTGAAATACAACGCCTACAAGAGTCGGGGACCTCTCAACGGCTTTTCTTGCGTATTCGACCTGATACATTCTGCCTTCTGGCGAGAAGACGACTATGGCCTGATCATAACCCATCTGGTTAACGTTATCTATCTCCGTAGAACCACCTTTTTATACTCAAATGCATTATTTTTCGCGCAAATAACGCCTTTGGACATGCGAGGGGCATCATTAAAGATCCGATTATCTATGTCCTTCAGTACATATGGTATTCTTTCATTTATTAATAGTTGATTTGTGCGTAAAGCCATTTTGGGTTTCTTTTTGAACTTTGGCAGAGAACAATAATTTCGGAACATAAATAATGTTCTTTACACATAGTAATTCTCAGTCAAAGTAGTGTTGTCAATGAGAAAACTATTTGTAATGGATTTGACAATAATCTGAACGACGATAATAAGCCAATGGCCGCTCTTCGGCATAGTTATGTGGGGGATAATATGAAAACAAGTTTCGCAACTGTACGTGAAATAAAGAACGCCTCGCCTACCGTCAAGATAATTTCTCTTGTGCCAGACGAAAAAATCCCTTTCAAGCCCGGCCAGTGGATATACGTATTCGCTGAGAAGGACGGAGAAAAAGTCAAAAGGGCATATTCTCTGGCATCGCATCCGGATGAGCCGGAATTGCGCTTATGCATCAAACGTGTGGAAAACGGCTTCATGTCCAATTTCCTCTGCAACATGAGGCCGGGCCAAAAGCTGGAAATATCGCAGCCATTCGGAATATTTACACTCAACGAACCCGGCAAGGATATAATGTTCATAGCCACAGGAACAGGCATAGCGCCTTTCATGAGCATGCTTCCTGAGATGGTCAAAAGGCATTATGCAGGACACGTTACAGTAATCTTTGGCGCAAGAACACGCAATGAGATACTTTATGAGGACGAGATGAATAAAATTTCGGGCTCCATAAAGTTGAGCTTCATTCCTGTCTTAAGCCGGGAAGAATGGCAAGGCGAAAAAGGACATGTACAGGACACGGTTAAAAAATACGCCAAAAAAAACGGAGAGGCCTATATATGCGGGCTAATGCAAATGGTCACAGAGGTAAGGCAACTTCTCGAAGAAATAGGGTTCGAGCGGAAGCGAATACATTTCGAAAATTATATTTGAGGAAGAGAGCATGAAGTACCCATATTCATTCGATCCGAAGAAGCGCAGAACCGCCAAAATTTATACAATGACAAAGATAATGAACGGTCTTATCAACGGTTTTGCCGTTCCTGTCGTTTTTTTGACGGCTTTCCTGTATTTCGGAGGGAGCAATTATCTAGCGTCAATCATGCCTGAAGGGTGGCTGGCCGTACCCCTCTATACCATATTTTTTCTGATTATATTATCCTTAGTGCATCTGCCTTTGAGATTCTATTCATCGTTTGTATATGAGCACAAGCACAGCCTATCGACACAAACTCTAGGCGGCTGGGCCAAGGATTATGCCAAATCATCATTCCTATCGTATGCCTTTTCGCTTGTCGCCATAACGGGGGTTTATTATCTCATGTCATCTTACGAGCTCTGGTGGCTCTGGGCAGGCATGATATATATTGCCATGGTTGCGGTTCTTGAGTATCTATCGCCAATATTCATTCTTCCGCTGTTCTACAAGCTGCAACCCCTAAAAGACAAGAAATACAAAAATAAGATTCTCAAAATCTGCAGGAATTTAGGGGCGAAGGGAATAAATAGTGTACTGATTGCAAATGAAAGCCAGCGTTCTGTGAAGGCAAATGCGTTGTTCACGGGATTTGGAAATACCAAAAGAATAGTCTTGTTTGACACCCTCATGAACAATTTCACGAAAGATGAAATAGATACCGTTATAGGCCATGAGGTTGGTCATTACCTCAATCACGACATTCTAAAGGGATTTCTGCTTGAAGCAATTGCGATATTCCCTGTCCTGTATCTAACTGATATTATCCTGAAGATATTTGCCCCTGTTCTGGGATTCGACCCCTATAGCATAGCATCACTGCCTTTGTTTATGCTTACATACACGCTCATAAATTTTGTGCTCATGCCGTTCTCAAGCTTCTTTTCAAGAAGAATGGAAACAGACGCGGACCTGTTTGCGCTCAATCACATACGCAAGCCTGTTGCGCAGATATCGACGGAGAAGCGCCTTGCAGACAACGCCCTTCATGACCATGAGCCTCCGAGATGGGCCGAACTGCTGATGTATAGCCACCCTGCGGCAGGGAGAAGAATAAAACTCGCTGAAGACTGGATGAAAAAGAAGAGAAAGTAATCCTTATCATAAAGTTACAGGAATAAAGAAGATAAAAAAGAAGAATTTATTTTGCGGCGTCGCGCACGAGCTGCCTAACCTCTTCGCCCTTTTCTTCGGCAACCGATATCATGCGCTCTACTTCATCAATACTTAATCCTGCAACGCCGTTCTTCTGCATCGAGCACAATTTTATGCCGTTCTTGTCTACAGTGCCGATAGTAAGACGTGCGTCCAACGCCTGATATTCAGGAAGAGACGGGTCTATCATTATTGATTCGCCTATCTTCACAAATGTCGTCGATATAGGTATGCCGCTCAACGGCAGTTTCGTGCCAGTTAGCTTTCCATATAGCACCTTGCCTTTTTCGTCGATTTCGGGCAAGCGCGCCGTAACAAGCGCTGCAGCCGCTGCGATCGATGATGCGTCGACCATATTGCCCCCGTTGTTTATGATGTCTATGTCTATGTTTATCATCCAAACCTTCTCGCCGGCCGTTATGCAAAGCTTCTTCATGTCAACGGCCTTAGATTCGCGTATTGCCCTATCAACAAGACGGGAAAGCTCTATCGCATCCTCTCTTGGAGGACCCGGCTCGAAGAGCGGGTCTGCGAATGGTATGAACTCCCCCGATACTATCAGCACTCCCTCATCGGCAGTATCCGGGAACGGCTCTCCAACAGCCATCTTTACGCCTGCAATAACTTCGGTCTCTCCTATTGTAACGCGAGCTGAGCCTTCGGCAGACGAGATTATGCCTGTTTCGATTTTGATTTCCCGCATTTCATCGAATTTTCTCTGGTCCAGTCTTTCTCCGCCTGCAACGACTCTTCTTACCAATGCCATATCAAGTCCTATCACTTTTATTCACCTTCAGAATATTTTTCACGCAGGGCTTCCTGCTGCTTCTTGTAGATTTCCTTGCAGCCTTTCACGGCAAGGTCCACAATTTTCTTGAATTCTTCCTTGTTTGTAAGGCCATCCATCTGAAGCAGAGTTATTTGACTCTTCTTCGTATAGTACGCCACAGGAAGGTCAAGTTCCCCTGCAGTATCTTCTTCGCCTGCTATGTCCAGGACCGTGTGGCCCTGAATTTTTCCTGCAGAACAGGATGCCACAAGATCCCTCATGGGTATGCCTGCATCAGCCAAAGCCAGGGACGCTGCATTTATGCCTGCGCATCTTGTTGATGCGTCCGCCTCTGTAACTTCTATAAAAACGTCTATGGCCGTCTTGGGAAACTCTTCAAGGAAGAGAACAGACGAAAGCGCCTGCCTTGTCACCATGGATATCTCCACGCTCCTCCTGCTGGGTCCCGGCCTGCTGCGCTCCTTTGTTGCGAACGCTGCCATGTTGTATCTTGTTCTTAGCACAGCACGCTCGGCCTCTTCTTCATGCTTCGGGTGCACGACACGCGGCCCGTAAACGCCTGCTATGGCGCATGTATTTCCTATCTTGAACATTGCAGATCCGTCGGCGTTCTTGAGCACTCCTACTTTAGCTTCGATAGGTCTGAGTTCGTCAGCTCTCCGTCCGTCAAGACGGATGCCGTTCTTCATCAAATCCTTGTCAGTTGTATTTCCGCCCATATTATTCACCTTCCTTGAATTCTTCTTCTGCGAATTCTTCGCTCCTTTTGGGCTGGGCCTCGTAAGGCTTGCCCATTTTTTTCTCAAGGATGTCCTTTATGTAATCCGTGAGCCCCTGTTTCTGGGCCATTTTCTCTACAGTCAGAATCGCTTCTGCGGCCACGACTTCGTTCTCGCCCTTTATCCAGACTACGCCGTTCTGGCCTACGACTATCTGCGTTCCTGTCATGCTTTTTATCATCTCTACCATGCTTCCGCTCTTGCCTATTATTCTTGGCACTTTTGCGGGCACTACTTTTATTATCCTGCCTTCACGCAGCTTTCTGCATTTTCTGTCACGCATAGAAAGCTGGACATTCTTGGTCTTCGAAACCGAAGAAATTTCAGCAAAGACCATGTCTCCATAATTGAAATATTTTGTGAGATCAGTCTTGGTGAAATCAACGAATTCATCGACGGCCTCATTCAGAGGAAGCACTGCATCGTAAGGCGAGTTTACGTCGACTATCCACTTTGAGAACGACACTTCCTGTACCTTGCCAACGACTCCATCGCCCCTCTTTGGGCTGTATATTCCGCTTAATGGTATGACAAACGCCATTCCATTACGCCTTTCGGCAAGACCAACTACCTTAGAAAGGACCTTTCCGTCCTCTTCATAGGCATTGTGGCCTGCTTTGCCGGAGCCTATCTCATCTCCCGGTATTACGAGTTTTCTTCCGAAATCCTCTTCATTCATTTTCAAAACACCTCGTTTCAGAATCACTTTATTATTGCACTTCCCTCGGTGAGGGCGTTAATTTTACTATAAATCGTCTGCTTCAAACCGGCAGGAACTTTTATCTTTGCAACCAGAGAGCCGTCAGAACCCCATGTTTGGCCTGAAATTTCGCCCAGGCTCTTCAGCGCTCCAAATACACGCGAGGCATATTTTGCCGATATCTTGACTTCTATCTCGGCCTGCTCTATGCTTATGGGAAGTATCGGCCGAAGAGCTGCAAGTATTGCCGGAATCTGCTGGTCTGCAGAAAGAAACGGGTCTATGTTGACCCTTGCTTTTTCCATCGCATTCTCGATCCTCTCCTGCGGATGCGGCAGCTTGGTTTGCGGATTGATCGCGTTCTTGCTTATAATAGATGCTATCTGGCGCCTCTTATCTTCTGCTTTCTTCCTTCGGAATTCTGCGGTGAGCTGTACATCGCCCTTCTTGATTATTTCTTCTGCCGCAGAGAAAACATCGCTCTTGAAGAGCTTCATGTCATCTTCAGATGATTTCGTTCCCTTAGATGCGTCACTAAAAACTTGGTTGACCGCTAACATCGCCTGAATAGAAACAGACTTGCCCTCCTTCAAGGCGTAGGCAAGTTCCGGGTCCACAAGCACCTCAAAATGCTTGCCCCCTTTATCCAGCCGTGCTATGACGGCTTTATCCACTGTAACCATTTTTACACCGTAATCAAAAGCCCATCAGTACATTGTAGCAATAGGGCTTTGTTGTAATATTTATACATAATTCTTGACTCGATAAGTTTTTATACGGAAAATCTGTATGTTTTACGAAGCATCTATTTTGGATGGCGGCTTTTCGCTTCTTTTATTGCTTCGAGGGTTTCCGGCGAGAATTCTTTTAGGTATCTGTTTTCTACATGTATCCATGGCCTCGGGATATCGGTGGTATAGCTTGTCACCACACGGCCTCCGCGGATTTTATTGTCAATTCTATCTACTCGCATCTCCATCACGCCGTATTTACGCGTTTTCGTTATCTTAAGAATCATTGGGCCGGAAAGCCGCTCCGTTGACTGCTTCGCATAGTCCTTCTTTATTCTCTCCGCATTTGCCTTGCCCCTTATTTCGTCTAAATCGACCGGGAAAATCCGGTAACGTGAAACCCCGCTTTCTTCCTTCCTGATGCAATCCTGTATGGGATGTATGGAAAGTGCCGCCTCTTCCAGTTTACCCGCCAAAGGAACTTTTGCGGCGAGAAGATAATATTCAGGCGCTCTCGGCGTAGCCATTCCATATATGGCACCCAATATCTCTGGAGGAAACAATAACGCTTCTCCGCGTTCTTCCATTTCCATGACTATGGCGCCTGCCGGATGAAGAGATTGTCTGCAGAGACGCAAATTCGTATACTCCTTCATCGCCTGCGCCAGCGGCGCGCGTATATCGTCATCGTATGTCATGACGTAGCAAATAGATCCGTTTCTTGCATGGTAGAGAGCCAACGTGATTATATCCTCGTCTGTTTTCCCAGGGCCGTTCCCTTGCCATGCTTTCCTGGAAGTCGACTTCCAGAGCTTTCTTGTCTGTGCAAGAGCCGGTTTCAGGCTCTCCGGAAATTCTGTGATGTCTCCCTGTTCCAGCATCGCATAACATGCCTTAGGGATTCCGTACTCATTCCTCGCTCCTTTCTCATGCAACCTATGATATTCCTCAGAAACTCTCCGTAAAAATACAGTATCCGCAATCCTAGAATTTGGCATCATGCCCATCCCAGATAATTCCTTCCTCATTTCAGCCAGGGACGAATACACGCCCATGTCATTCTGGCCTGCTTTTACCAAAGCTGACGTATCTGGTATCAATAACGGAGGTCCATAATGACGGGCACCGATTCCATATTCATGATGGTTTAATGACATATTTCATGACTACTAAATAGTAAATATATATAAACATATTGGCCCTTAAAAAGGGGTTTCTTATATATAAATGATGAAAATCCTGCTTGATACCAATTTCCTCATGGCAGTAGCCCAGTTCAAAGCCGATGTGTTCGGAGAACTTCAGGGCAACGATCTGTTTACATTAAGTTCGTGCATCCAAGAACTTGAAAAGCTCGCGGGAAGCAGGAAGAAAGATGCCCCGGCAGCTCGTGTGGCACTTGAGCTTTTGCAAAAAAAGGGTGTCAAAATTATCGAAGCCTCCGGTAACACAGATTTTAGCCTCATGGAAAAAGCCGAAAAAGGCTACGCCGTCGCCACGAATGACGCTGCGTTGATAAAAAAACTCAAGGAATCAGGTATTAAAGTTTTGCGGCTTAAACAAAAGAAGCGTATATTCATAGAGTGATAAGAATGCTTGAATTACCTTTTGCCGCCAGCGTGCTTGCTATTGCATTTTCCGGCTTTCTGGCTCGCAACGTGCTCCTTCGCGAGCGCGGCAATGACAAGATGGAAGAGATTGCTGCAGCCATACGAGTTGGCGCTAATACTTACCTGAAAAGACAGTACAAAACCGTGGCTGTTTTTGCAGCTGCCATTGCCGTTCTCCTTGCAGCATTCATCAGTATTCCTACTGGAATAACATTTGCTGCGGGCGCGGTTCTTTCCGCACTTGCAGGATACGTGGGCATGCAGATATCTGTACGCGCGAATGTCAAAACGGCAGCCGCAGCCAAGCACGGCCTTGCGAGAGCCCTTGACACGGCCGTCAAGGGAGGCGCAGTCACAGGCATGTTCGTTGCAGGACTCGCGCTTTTGGGATTGACATCTTTCTATTATATCTATAATGATCCGTTCATGCTTATCGGCCTTGGTTTTGGCGCTTCGTTAATATCCCTTTTTGCCAGAGTCGGCGGAGGCATCTACACCAAAGCAGCCGATGTCGGCGCTGATCTTGTAGGCAAGATTGAGGCAGGCATACCTGAAGACGACCCAAGAAACCCGGCCGTAATAGCAGACAATGTGGGCGATAATGTCGGCGATTGCGCAGGAATGGCCGCGGATCTTTTCGAAACATACGTTGTTTCGGCTCTCGGTGCAATGCTCATAGGATCTTTGCTGGGCTTCTCAGCTGAAACGCCTTTAATCATAGGGGCTGTTGCGCTCGCGGCATCAGTCATAGGCGTATACGCAATACGGGGCGGAAAGAGCATAATGGGCGCCCTTTACAGGGGCCTTTTCACATCAGTAATACTTTCGGCAATTATACTTTACTTCGTCCTTGAAGGAAATATCTTCTATTCCTCTCTTGTAGGGTTGGGCATCTCAGTGCTTCTCTTCGCAGTGACCGAATACTATACTTCTGAAAAACATGCGCCTGTGCGCTACATAGCTGAGTCATCGCGCTCCGGACCGGCTACAACAATGATCGCCGGCCTTGCGGTGGGAATGCAGTCCGTGGCATTGCCTGCATTGATAGTTGCAGGAGGGATACTGGTTTCATATTATCTGGCAGGGATCTATGGAGTCGCTGTTGCGGTCATGGCGATGCTGTCCCTTACAGGCATAGTAATAACCATGGACGCCTACGGTCCTATCACAGACAATGCCGGCGGAATAGCCGAGATGTCCAAGCTTGACAAGAATATCAGGGAAGTCACCGATGCTCTGGATGCAGTAGGTAATACGACCAAAGCCGTGACTAAAGCATTTGCAATAGGCTCTGCCGCGCTCGCGGCATTGACGCTATTTGCGACGTATGTTTCAGAAGTGAATTCTGCCCGTGCAAGTGCAGGAATCACTGAGATAATTTCCTTCAAGATTGACGATCCGTTCGTGCTCGCAGGCCTCATGATTGGAGGCATAGTAACGTTCCTATTCTCTGCCATGACAATGGCTGCCGTCGGCAAGGCCGCTTACGGCGTAGTTGAAGAAGTCAGAGCTCAATTCAAGATGGGCATACTCAAAGGCAAGGCAAAACCGGATTACAGCAGATGCGTCGATATCGTCACAACGTCTGCTCTGAAAGAAATGGCATTGCCCGGCATCCTCTCTGTAGCATCGCCTCTGCTTGTCGGCATATTGCTTGGCCCTGTAGCACTTGGAGGCCTTCTCATGGGCTCCATAGTCACCGGCTTTCTCATGGCAATACTCATGACAACAGCTGGCGGCGCATGGGATAATGCAAAGAAGTATATCGAAAAAGGCGCTTTTGGAGGCAAGGGTTCTGATGCTCATAAGGCTGCAGTAGTCGGCGATACTGTGGGCGATCCCTTTAAGGACACTTCAGGCCCGGCTATCAATCCATTAATAAAGGTTATGAACGTAATAGCTATCATATTTGTGCATGTGATAGTCACGTTTTCATTGGTGTAAAAAATATGTTCAAAACTGTAACGATAAAGGATAACGTAAGGGTACTCCCAGCCAAATTTGGCCTTGAAATTAACGATGCAATCAAGGAAAGCCTTCAGGAGACAATAGAAGGCAAGATATTTCCAGAACTCGGTGTTTTGCTGGCTGTAACGGATGTCATGGAAGTAGGCGAAGGATCTATCGTGCCTGAAGATGGCGCTATACACTATCCTGCCCAGTTTAAGATCCTTGTATACAGGCCCGAAGTCAATGAAATGGTTCTTGGAGAAGTTGTTGATGTTACCGAGTTCGGCGCATTCACAAGAATAGGCCCGATAGATGCACTTATTCATGTTTCTCAGGTTATGGACGACAAAATGGCGTATGACCCGAAGAACTCTGTATTTACCGGAAAGAAAACCGGCAACAAGCTGCAGGAAGGCAATATAATACGCGCAAGAGTTGTTGGGGTGTCCCTCGGCAAGGGAAGAAGCAAGATCTCACTTACCATGAGACAGCCTTGCATGGGCGCTCTTGAATGGCTCGAAAGAGACAAGAAGAAGACGACTAAGGAACCGAAGAAAGAAGAGAAAAAATGATTGGACGTGAATGAAGAATGGCAAGAAGAGCGTGCAGGAAGTGCAAAAGAATTGTGGAAGGCTCAGTGTGCCCGGTATGCCAAACTTCAGAACTGACTAGCAGCTTCCAAGGCGCTGTGATGATATTCGATGTAAATTCAGAAATCGCAAAAAAGCTTGGCATAAGCGCGCCGGGAACTTACGCGATAAGAGTGTAGGTGAAAAAATATGAAAATGTCTATTATCAACGAAAAAGAGAATCCTTATATGGAAAGGAAGGAGCTTACCGTAAAGTTAACTCACGACAAAAACGCAACGCCTTCCAAGGCAGTCGTGCAGGCTGAAATCGCCAAGGAAACAAAGAAGGATGCCGAGAACGTTCAGATACTCAGCATTCACTCGGAAAATGGGATAGGTGTTTCTACAGGCAAGGCTTATGTATGGAAAGAGAAAAAGGTCGAGGATCTCAGCAAGCCGAAGCCTGCTGAAGAAAAGAAAGAATAGAGGTTGATGATCAATGGCAAAACCAGCACCAAAGGAAGCAGTTAAAGTTGAAGAAGCCCCGAAACCGGTAGAGAAGAAAAAAGAGAAGAAGAGCCAGAAGGACAGGCCAAAATCCAAGAAGAAGCATGCCAAGGTCCAAGCATGGAAACTCTACAAGGTTGAAGGCGGCGCTGTCAAGAGAAAGAACGAATCCTGCCCAAGATGCGGCCCCGGCACTTTCATCGCTGCTTATCAAAACAGGAAATACTGCGGCAAATGCCACTGGTCCGAGATCACCAAGAAGGCGTAGCTTTCTTGATTTGTGCGAACTTTTAAGTAAACGTCATCTACTTGAATACAAAACAGCAACACTGGCTTGAATTGGAGTTGACGATAAGAAATTTTGAGTCCACTAAATGCCTCTATTTAAGGTATAAATACGTGTATGAACACGAAGTTCTAGAGTGAAATGGGTTCGGATATTAGTTTAAGCAAACTTTATGTTCTAGAAGAGCCAAAAAGACATGAGCTAATTTTATGGGACGGTCATCACCCCTCTGCACATTATTCGGAAATGTATCTATTAGAGAAATTCCTGTCCATTCAATCCAGGAATCTGAAGGAGCTTCTTGAAAATTTATTTCCTAACCCAAACATAAAAGCGAAAAATATTGAAATGAAATTAGGCTCAAAGAGCCTTACATTGCCACGTGGTATGACACCCGGCAGTATGTGGGAAGAAATTATAGGATTTCTTACACCAAACGAATTGACAGAATTTAAAGACGAACTAGAAAAATTGGAACCGAATCTAAAGAACCGAGTTTCCGAATTTGTAACTGAACGTTTTGTCACAGAAAATTCCGCTTATTTAACACATTACACATCAGACGTTATGTTGCACGAGAAAAAGATGAAGGAAGTAACTGTAGAGATGATGACTAAAAATCTAACCGAAGACATTATCGATAGCGTGATTAAATATGCGACTAAGTACCTTATAAGTAATTTAAATGAATTGTTATCTTCTGTTAAAGAAATAGAAAAAGAAAACAGCAAAGGTATTTTTGTTATTTTATTTTTCGAGGATGGTTAGGTTCTTTATTTTATCCATCGTGCTTCTAAACTAATGACAATTATACACGTCCGTTTCCGTGATATATAGTCAGCCCACGTAAGCCTGCGCCTGGGCGGGCTGTTCTATTTGGATGCCTTGAGGAATCTGAACTATATTCTTTCCTCCGCCTTTCTTTTTCTTGTGATGATCCTTGTAAGTTGACCATGTGTTCTTGGCTATCGCGCCTTTCAGTATTTTTGTTACAGAAAGCGTCGGACCGGGCTTGTCTTGCATAGGAGTGTAATCGACAAGCACGACATCGTCCTTCTTTATCTTTGCCGCGAGCTTTGGATCAACAACAACCGTGATAAGATTCTCGTCCCACATATCGAGCATGACTTGCGTAGAAGCGTTGCCGGAATTGATTTCCTTGTGCTTGCTTGGAAAAACTTCCAGAACTCTGCCAGGATGGAACATAAGTAGAGTTGTGGGGGAAGTTTTTTATATTGATGAGCATTTGATTTTGTCATGATATCAATAGGAATAGAGGGCACGTCTCATACGCTCGGTGTTGGGATTGCCATGGATGGGAAAATTCTCGCAAATGAACGCGATATGTACAAGCCTCCTGAAGGATGGGGCATTCATCCAGGGGAGGCCAAGAAGCACCATCTTGAGTTGAAAGATGAAATGTTGAAGAGGGCGCTTGAGAAAGCAAAAATAAGCATAGAAGACGCTGACATCATTTCTTATTCGGCAGGACCCGGACTTCCTCCGTGCCTTCGAGTGACAGCAGAATTTGCAGGAGCGCTTGCTGAAAAATACGGAAAGGCTTTGATACCAGTGAACCATTGCGTTGCGCACATAGAGATAGGCAAATTATGCACAGGAGCGAAAGACCCGATAATGCTTTACGTTTCAGGCGGCAATACGCAGATCATTGGCTACTTTAACGGCCGGTATCGCGTGTTCGGGGAGACCCAGGATATTGCGATCGGCAATGCGATAGACATGCTGATGCGGGCTGCCGGAAAGCAATTCCCGGGCGGCCCTGTCATGGAAAAACTGGCAAAGGAAGGGAAGTATATCGAGATGCCTTATGTCGTGAAAGGCATGGATCTCTCGTTTTCCGGAATACTCACTGCCGCTAAAAACAAGCTTGCTTCGCAAAAGCTGGAAGACATCTCATTTTCTTTCCAGGAAACTTGCTTTTCGATGCTCGTTGAAGTTGCAGAACGGGCAATGGCCCACACCGGCAAGAATGAGCTCCTCCTTGTCGGCGGCGTTGCCGCAAACAAACGCCTGCAGGAAATGTGCCGCATAATGTGCGAGGAGCGCAATGCAATTTTTTATCCTGTCCCAATGGAGTTTGCAGGCGACAACGGCGCGAATATCGCTTATACCGGATTGGTTCAATATAAAAACGGCGCAAAGCCAATTGAAAAATCAGACTTCTGGCAGAACTGGAGGACGGATGAGGTGGAAGTCAACTGGATTTGACTCTCTGCAACCTCATTTCCTTATACGCTTGAGCTCTGTTGCTAAGAACATCAAGATCGCGCTCCCATATCCCTATCGCTCTGTCCATGTCTTCTTTTGCAGTTCCAAGATATTTTTCAGGATTGAGAAGCATTTCCTTGTCTTCCGGATGCATCTCATTGAGCATGCCACGCACGAGACTATCCCGCTGCATGTATTCGAAAAAAGGTTCGCCGTCTTCTATCGCGCGATCGGCAAGCAACCTGACATGCTCATGAGTATCAACGTTCATTCCTCTCTCTGCACAATGAACCTGAAGATACAACTGGAGAGGCTCTCCGAGTATAAGACCCTGCGTTACGCCAAGATTCTGGAGCGCCCGGTCAGCCCTTATCGTCATATTATTTGCTATCCTTTCAGTACTCCTGATTCCATGCAGAACTATCTGGGGAACTTCATTCATGTAATATCTTTTGTTTGCAGAATCCTGTAGATCACGCTGGAAGTCAGTAATATAATCGTCAAGTATACTGATAACCTTGGGCTTGAGCTGCCTCCAATGGCCTCCTATGTTTTCTGAGGTTATGGGATTTCTTTTTGTTGCGCCGGTTGAAGAACCCACCCTCTCGGAAAGTCTTGCTTCATATATTTCCCCGACTTCAGTCTGCTGAAAATTCCTTACATCATTGGCAAACTTTGCCATGCTGCCGTAAAGAAGAATAAACGGGAAAAAGTACTGTGCGTAATGATAAGGATGCAAGACTTGCGAGGAAATAAGTGAAGGCTCAAGCCCAAGTTTAGCTAAAGTTTCTGTTTCAAGGGTTCTGGGATTTATCCTGTCGCGAAATAAAGCATGAGGAGCGGCTCTTGTTCCCACAAAACCCTGTATTTTTCCCTTTAATTCATCAGTACGATCTGCAGAAAGATTCAATGCAGGAACATATCCATCAAGCGTCTCTCCGATCCAGTGGCCTACAGTGGTCGCAGCTGCATGCTGCCTGTGCGTTCGGCCTGCAATCACCGTATCCCTATGTTCCTTTGCCCGTCTTATCATCGTATTACCAAGCTTCACGCCTTCCGGAATAATAAGTTCATATGCAACATCCCGTAGTGCGGCGCTCTGCGCGGTGTTTATGACATCATAACTTGTAAGCCCAAGATAAAGCCACCTTGTCGCCTTCTCGCTAAGCTTATCCTGGCATGCCCTAACCAGACCGCGAACGTCATGGCGCAGTATACTCTCCCACTCGTCTGCAGAAAGAAACGTGACATTTTCTCGTGTAAGTTTCTGGCTTATTTCTTCCCCGGCATCCCTAGGAATGGCATCATGATTTGCCAGAGTGCTCACATAGCTCCGGATTGCTGCAAGATTATACGCGTGCATCGCTTCAGGTGAAGTATACTGAATTGCTTGAGGCTCTTTTATGTTGTTCCAATCAATGTATCTTGCATATGCAGACGGTAAGTATCCCTTTATTTCATGAATTATTTTTCCTTTCTCTTGTAACTCACCTATAGGTATCATCGCCGGCATAGATTCACCTCATTTCAAAGAAACTGTATCAGAATTCATAGAAATAGATTGTATTGATTCCATATTTCTATATACGCCAAAAAGATAAATATAACTTATAAAAACTCTCAGATATAGCCGATTTATGTTGTATCGTCCGCAATATGAGGCTGTCATGTGGGACTTCGATGGAGTGCTTGCCGATTCGCAGCAGCATACCATATTGGCATTACAGAAAACATTTTATCATCATGGACTTTCCATACCCTCCTCCGAGGAGATTCTTGAACTTAATGGCCTCACTGCGCCGGAAATGCGCGATGCACTAATCAAAAAAAGGGTAGGCGGCGTGCCTTTGGAACTTTCTCAATCCGTGGAGAATACGAGAAGAAGAATATCCGAGCATACATGGGATGATATATCCCTCTACGAAGGGGCAATAGAAGCGCTCGAATACGTTGCACAAATATGCTCCCAGGGCATCGTAAGCAGCAGGGGCAACCAGTCGCTTCAATATCTTCTTCAAAAACACGGAATATCGCATTATTTTTCATCTGTCATTGGCAGAGAAGATGTGAAAAATCACAAGCCTCATCCTGAACCGCTCTTAAAATGCGCTCAGACGCTTGACGTAAAGCCCTGTCGTTCTTTGTATATAGGTGACACCGAGCACGATGCCAAAGCAGCATATCATGCCAATACAAATTTTGTGCGTCTAAAAGGCGAAAACATAAATGAATTAAAATACTGGGTATAAACATGGAAACTATGATACTTCTGGCACAAGAAAAAAAAAGTCTGGCACAAGCTGCCGTCGTCCTCAAAAAAGGCGGCATCATAATATACCCTACAGAAACGAGCTATGGCATAGGCGCCGATTTTTCAAATGAAGACGCAAAAGAAAAGATATATGATATAAAGGAGCGTAATCGGGACAAACCGCTTTCTGTCATAGTTTCGCGTGTTGCAATGATCAAAAGATACGCCAAGATAACCCCTGAAACGCAGCTATTATGCAAGCAATTCATGCCCGGGCCCCTGACGCTTGTCGTTCCGGCAGACGATACAGGCACAATAGCATTTCGTGTTCCTGCTCACGGCTTTGCACGTAAGCTTTCGGCGGCACTTAAAAGACCGATCACTGCGACATCCGCCAATATCTCAGGCGCAGACCCTCTATACAATATTAGCGATGTCGTGAAGGCATTTGAGGGAAAAATAGATGCCATAATTGATGCCGGAAATCTGCCGAAAAGAAGACCGTCAACGATATACGACGTCCAAAATGACAAGATTTTGCGAGAGGGTCCGATAACGCTTGAGCAAATTCATTCCCTTATTTCGTTGAATATGTCAAGGAAAAACGCGAGCACGAACCATATTGGCTCGAAGTTAAGCGGCGTCAGCAATACAAGAAGAATGTAGAACATCATTACCATTGGCATGAACGTCTTGTACATAAAAGCCAGGAGGCTACCGATTTTCCCCATTCACTGAATTTAGTCGGGAAATGCTTTTAAGCATTATTTTGCGCCGGTGCCGTCATGAAAGCTTTGCTCGGCAATCCTGCAAACGGGAACGCAGATATTCCCTGTTTCTCGCGAAAGTATCGGCATCGAAAACGGACCATAAATAATAATTATCTCCATTTTTTGCGTTGCCGCTAATACACATGTATTTTTTCCCAGATGGCATCCCCTTCCCATAAACGCCCTCTGCAGCATCGTCCCCTGCATCTTTGCTATAGCCACGACGATGCAAAAATTCTGCAAAAAAATCTTTCTTTGTCCTGGCCTCTATATGAGGATTCATTGTCAAAATATTTATATCATAATGATTCATATGCCGAACGATGTCCTGATACACGAATTCAAAGCGCTCGACCATCCGCTTTCTGACAAAGTCCATATACCGATCCGCACCTTCTTCAGATGCGGCCATGAAAGATTCCTTCATTTTCCCGTTTCTTGTTTGCCTGAAAGACACGGCAAAAACATCATCTCTGTCACATACCAGAACACTCTCGTTAACCTTCATCCCAAAAGGCAAAGTTCTGCGCGTTCTTGATGCAGCTACTATGAACTCTATTGGTTCCATGCATGCAGTAAGATGCAAAAAGTTTTAAGAATGAGAAAATATCGCGCCTACACTGCTTTTCTCTTTGCCTTCAATACGGACGAATCCGAATCTTTCAAACTGCACGACTTCTCCCTTCTTGGATTTCAGTATGTTGGGTTCGCCTACGCCTGTTAAGGTTTCTCCGCCTGGCATAAGAACACGCACCACAATATGCTTTTCCGGGACCCAATGTATCTTAGGAGTAGGCTTCATTTCATACCCTGTCACTTCGGCCGTATCGCCTAGTTTCACGTTGCAGAAATCCTTGAGCCTTATTTCCAGCCCCTTGTACTTGTCATAATCATCTTTCTCCACGTAAATCCTGTCGCCTACAGCTATGCTTCTGGTCTTTTCACCGGCAGGATGCACCTTCGCCTTTACCACGGCTTTCTTCCCGTCTTTAAGAAGTATCAGTTTGGGCTCAGCGACAAAGAAATATCTCTTGGCTTTAGGATCAATTATCTTCCTGTTGTAAGCTGCTAGGTTCTCAAACGATATTGTAATATCATTGGGTCTTGAACCTACTTCAACAACTATCTTGCGTATCGCTTCTGGCACGAAGCCGCGCCTGCGCAATGCACGAAGCGTGCCAAGACCCGGATCGTCCCATTCATGGAAATCGCCCTTTTCTATGCCCTCGCGTATCGAGCTTTTGCTGAGCATCATGTCAGAGAGCGAGAAACGGCCGAGTATGATCGTCTCCGGATATTTCCAGCCTAAATGCTCATAAAGATAACGTTGCTTAACCTCATTTGTCGAATGCTCCTGACCACGGAATATGTGCGTGATCTCGAGGAGATGGTCATCTATGGCAGACGCGAAATTATACAGAGGCCAGAGGTGCGTTTTCTTCATTGGATGGTCAGGCTTATCGACGATGCGCATTGCAGGCCAGTCTCTTGTAGCAGGGTTCTTGGCATCAATCTCTGTCTTGACTCGGAGAACAGCTTCGCCTTCCTTGTATTTATGCGAAATCATCATTTTCCAGCGTTTCATATTTTCTTTCTTATCAAGAGAACGGCAAGGGCATGGTTTAGCATTGTCACGGTATTTCTTCCAAGCTTCCCCGCAGGTGCATACATATGCCGCGTCCAATTCCACAAGCTTTGTCGCATAAGTATTGTAAATTGTAAGACGCGAAGAGGAAATAACTTCCTTGTCAGGCGTTATGCCCAGCCATTTAAGATCCTCCCGTATCCATTCATAATATCGCTTTTCAGGAACTTTTATTTTAGGATCAGTATCGTCAAAACGCAGAATGAACTTTCCCTTGTAACGCCTGGAGTATTCGTGGCATATTATTGCCGGTCTGGCATTCCCAAGATGCAGTGCCCCGTCAGGATTAGGGGCGAACCTGACTACAAGACCATTCCTGCCTATGTCAAGTTCAGGCAGCTCTTTCTTTTCCTCTTTCTTTTCCTCTTTTTGATAATCCATCTGGTCTAGCTCTTCTTTCTGCTTTTCTAAGGCTATCTTGTTTATTTTTCGCACTTCTTCGTCTATCATGCTGCTTATTTGCTGTACGCTCGCGCGAAGCTCAGGCCTTTCAGCCAATAACTTGCCTAAGACGCTTTTCGGAGATGCCTGACCTTCGTGTTCAACGGCATTTGCGAGAGAATACAGTCTTATGAGTGCGTTAATATCATCCATTACTGTATCTATGTTGCCTACTTGATTTAAGCATTCCGGTATGGAAAAGGTTTCGTCTTCAAGACCGATCAAACACAGGAAAAAATCTATGTTGCCTACTTGATTTAAGCATTCCGGTATGGAAAAGCATTTATATATTTCAGAACATTGAAATATAAATGGCAACATTTTCTTTGTTAGAACGGATCAAAACTGTTCTAACCAATCCTGAAAAATTCTTCAATTCCGTTAAAAGAGAGGAAGCACTTGGACAGCCTGTAAAATATCTTATAATAACATCCCTCGTTAGCACGATTGCTTCTATAATTCTGATAAATATCGCAGCAGATATGGTTTCCTATAACCCCACTTACCAAATGTTCCTAGGAGGCATGGGTGCCATGGCCATTGTTCTTTTGTGGATACTCGGAATTTTACTTTCCTTTGTCGGAGCCGCAGTAATGCATGTCTTCGTATATCTCTTTGGAGGCAGAAATGGCTATACAGAAACATATAAAGCGACTGCATATGGGTCGACTGCAAAAAATTTATTTGGCTGGGTTCCTTATATAGGATTTTTGGCAGGACTTTACAGCCTTTATCTCACGATAAAGGGTCTTTCAGTTCTTCAGAATATCAGCATGGGAAGAGCTGCGGCCGTGATTCTTGTTCCGCTCTTACTTGCCTTAATCATAGGCTTTATAATTGCAGGAGCTGCTGTGCTTACTTATCTTGTAGCTCTCGCCGGCATGGAAGCTGCAGCCTGATTTTCGTATATCTTAGAATTAAGGCCTCTCATAACGTCTTGTACTGTTTTTTCGCTGATAATCTCAATTAAACCTTTCTTTTGCCCATTCATAGAAAACTATTTATATATGCGCTACACATTAGAATGAAATGGTAACTATTACTCTAATAGACAAAATCAAGCTGGTTCTTACCAATCCAGACAAATTCTTCGTATCTGTCAAGAAAGAAGAAGGGTATGGTGAAGTCATCAAATATACTGCAGTGCTTAGCATAGTCGGATCTTTGCTTGGCATGTCTATAAGTTCCCTTATAGCAAGCTTCGATATCGTAGCTATTATCCTAACATCTCTAATAGTGCCAGTTTTCTTTATCATTATTCAGTTTATTGCAGCAGCGATAACGCATATATTGGTTATCTTAGCAGGAGGAAAGAATGGATACAGCCAAACATTGAAAGCAGGAATGTATGCTACGACTCCGGTATATCTTGTAGGTTTCCTGCCGTTAGTGTCTATAATAGCGGCATTATACTCTATTTATCTAAATATCAAGGGTCTTTCAGTTCTTCAGAATATCAGCATGGGAAGAGCTGCGGCCGTGATTCTTGTTCCGCTCTTACTGGCCATGGTTGCAGTTCTGGCATTAGTCGGAACAGTCATATTTGCTATACTTGCTGCCGGCGCACAGGCAGTAGCATAGGCTAGAAAATGAATGCCCGAATTCTTCTAAAAATTAGCAGCATTCTTTTAACCCCGTCAAAATTCTTCGCTTCTGCCAAGAAGGAGAAGGGAATTGGCGATGCCTTCAAGTATTACTTCTCTATTTCGCTTATTCCTGCTATAGCAACAACCTTGCTTGCCCTTATTTTGGGTCTTGCGATGAGTTCTCTTTATCAAGGGGCGCTGGGAGAAACGGCTGTAGCTGGAAGCATTATCAATATTGTAGTTTTTGGCTTTGTCTGGATAACGGGAATAGTATGGAGATTCATCGCTGCCGGAATGTTGCATGCATTTGCAAAAATCCTTGGCGCAAAGAATTATTATTCAGAAACATACAAAGCTGTAGTATATAGTAATACTCCTCACCAAATTACAGCTCTTTTATTCCCTATTATGTGGATACCTGCAATAGGTTCAATGGTATGGCTTTTGATTTGGACAATTTGCGGTTTCTATGCACTATATCTAAGTATAGTCGGTATGTCTGTTCTTCATAATATGAGTATGGGCAAAGCTGCAGGAGCGGTGCTTCTTACAGCCTGCACAGGCTTGGCGGTTGGTTTCTTTGTGTTTATAGCTATTGCAGGCTTTATCACAGGCTTCATTGAGGCTACAACAAACAGCGGTTATGTTTAATCGCTTTCTTCGCAATATAATCCATGGAATTTAATTATAAAGGCATAAAACTCGAAGTGCCCGATTCAGTTTATTATCCTGAAGAAGATTCACTGCTCCTCGCAGAAGTGGTTTCTGAAAAAGTGAAGAAAGGCACGGCCTTCCTGGAAATAGGATGCGGCGCAGGGCTTTCTTCGATTGTTGCTGCAAAAAAAGGAGCAACTGTAACCGCTATAGATATAAATCAAGACGCAGTGACTGCAACGGGAAAGAATGCCAATTTCAACAACGTGAATATCAAAACTATAGTATCTGACCTATTTTCTTCCATAGAAGGCAAATTTGACATAATAGCCTTCAATCCGCCTTATCTACCGGCAGATGAGAGTGATAAATACTTAGGCAATTCTAAAGCTCAACTGGTAAGCGGCCCGACAGGAAGGGAGACGATATATGCTTTTTTGAACCAAGCGGCAACTTATCTTAAGAAGGATGGAATGATATTCTTCATTATCTCTTCTCTTAGTGGAGAAAAAGAAGTTCTGGCACTATGCAATAGATATGGGTTCAAAGCATCTGTAATTAAGAGGGAAAAAATCGAATGGGAAGAGCTTATTTTGATATCTATGACATTTCTCTAGATTCTCCCTCTGCATGTTTATGCCCTTCTCATAAAGATTTCTTAGCCCATCTTCATCACGAGGACTCACGTTTCCCAGACACCTTACGTATTCAAGTATCCTCTCCCCGTCATTCCGTCATCCGGCAGAGAATCATCATTTGCAAGCCTTACGAGCCTGCTTCTAAGCTGGGAGTGCCTATTTCAACATAACCCATCTCCGGATTCAGTATTGGCAAAAATCCATTGCACAGAATGTGGCTCATGTACGAAGCCTTGTTGCGCGGAATGTCTTCAGGAAAATATGTGGTCATCATGAATTGAAAGATTTTTGGGCTGTGCCGTACAAACGTAAATTGACTTCCCAAAACAGTAACCATGAAAGCTATTGATACTTATAATTAATACATTGATGCTTTTTATATTTTGAATACAGATTATCATATGCAACTCGCAAATATCCTCCTTGTGGGCAGATCACCTATACAAGACATTATTGCATATCGACTGCAAAATGGAGACCATAATGCAGGCTATGAACCGAGAGGCGTCGACCTGCCTGGCTATGCCGGCACCGTTATTATTGACGCTGATTATTGTTCAGGCGAAAGAATGACAAAAGCAGTGGGCAGAGGATTTTCAAGAAATGTTGTAGTAATCTATAGCAACAAGTCAAACATCCCGATTGGTTTGCAGGCAAACCCTTCTGTCTCGCTATTAGAAAAGCCTTTCTCTCTCCATGATCTAGAAGATAGGCTTTTTCCCTAAGATCTTGGAAGTCATATAATATGCTTCTCTGAATTTCTCAGGATCATCCCATGCTCCCGGCAACGCCACCAGATGGGCGATATTGAGTAGGCGTTCATATGTCACATCACCTGCCTCCTCCATTCCGTATTCCAAAATTTGTTTAAGCCCTGATAAAAATAACGACCTATAGTGTTCAAAATTATACTCTCCCCCATATTCTGGATCGATCTTTCTTTCATTGTAAACCATTGCAGGCAAGCCCATTTGATTGCCGTGAAGATGCCTTAGAGCATAGTCTGCATCAGGTATATCATGCTTGCCGCCCCATATCTTAGCATCAATATCTTTCATTTTTCTCATTAATATCACTACTCTTTAGTAATAACGCATATTTAAAGCTTTCTGTTTCAGAAAACGACTCTTTGCCTTAAAAAGAATCTATCTTGCCAAAAGGCGTATAATCACCTTTTATATTACGATTTTGCACAAATACATATCTTGCCATAATTATCGCCTTAACTTATTGCCGATGCTTAGTTGTCAAGGATACAATGGTGCCATGCCATCCTTTGTGTATCTGCATACAGGGTGCTAAGCTTACGGATTTATCCCTTCAGTCGCAGTTATAGATATGCCAGTCAATCCTCCGGCGGAATATTATAAAGCGGAAATGAAGTATGCACAAGCCAAGAACCGAGAAGAAAAGATAGCGGCTTTGGAAGAGATGATATCGCTTCTTCCGCGTCATCATGGAAGCGAGAACGCACATGCGCAATTGAAATCGAGGCTGGCTAAGCTCAAGAAAGAGGGCGAAAAGAAGGGCACGACAAAAGTAGGGATACAAAAAGAAGGAGACGCCCAAGTATGCTTGCTCGGTTACACAAATTCCGGCAAATCCCAGCTTTTGGCCGCCATCACAGACGCAAAGCCTGAAATCGCGCCTTATGAATACACGACCGTGAAGCCCGAGATAGGCATGATGGATTGGAAAGGGGTCAAGATACAGATTATCGAGATACCTTCAACATTCGAACCTGCCTACGTCAGCATAGCGAGAACGGCCGAGCTTGTTATTATTGTAATAAAAAATCCGAAAGAAGAAAAAATGCTGCGCAGTATGCTTGATGACAAGTATATACGCACAAAATCATTGACTGTCAATCCACGTGAAGAAACGCCAAGCAGCGTAAAAGAAAGAATATGGAAGGCATTGGGCAGAATAGTGGTTTACACGAAGAAGACTAAGACTCCAATGTCATTGGCCAGAGGTGCGACAGTAAGGGACGCTGCAAAGGCTATACACAAGGATTTCATTAAGAATTTCCGTTTTGCAAGAATTGGCCGGAAGGGGATGAACAAGCAGGTGGGACTCGGTTATACATTAGATGACGGGGATGTCATTGAAATATATGCATGATAATTGTCCTCTTGACTGGCTTGACGTTAAGCGGTGATGAAAGATGTCATTGAAATATATGCATGATAATTTTCCGGAAAAATTACGGAATAAGAATCAAAATCCGTTTTTTTATTTATAATTTCAGCGCTATAATAAGAAGTATGAAAACAATAGCAGCCTTTATGGCCTTGGTGCTCCTAGCGGCAGGGTGCACAGGTACGATGGACAACGGCGAGACGACTACAACAACTACCTTTACAACTACAACAACGTTGCCTTTTCCACAGCCTCCGACTCCAGGGATTAATAACACAACGATTCCGGGCATAAATGAAACAAATATGACAAATTATACACTGCCTATGCCTGAAATCAACAATACGACGGCTCCAGTCATAAACGATACGAACGGCATCGTTATTAACGATTCGAATACGACAATCGTTGATAACGTGACTGAGCTTTGACAGCCCTACTGTCCGGCGCGTAGACGGACTTTTGAAAGCCTGACAATTGCCTGAAACGCGTTGTCGGCATCATTGCGGTGTCCGCAATGACAAATGCTACAATAAGTCCGCAGCACTATCTCCTAGGCATAACACGCGCAGAAAACGATAGCGGGTTAGGACATGGCGTACAACAATATGTTTTAGACCGAAACAATTTGTATGCCATGCTTAAGCGGCAAATGAGAAAGCCCGACTGGAACGAAAGCAACAATTCTTTTTTTCTTTTTATATTCAATTATGAAATATAATTATGGTATTTGAAAGCGTCATAGGCGCATTTGACACCATGCAACTGGCCCTTTTGGTCATAGTATTTGCCGCTTTCCTTTATGTCATGAATCAAGCGGTGAAGACCGTAATTAACATAGGTATAATAGCGGTAGCATCAGCGGTCTTTCCGTTTGGCGTGAACCTCCTAGGATTCAGCCTGCCCACGGATCTTAATGCAATTATATTCTTCGTCGCCTTGGGCATAGGGTTGTACATGTTGTTCATTCTCGCAAGAATTGTCTATGGAATACTCGATATAGCAGGAAAGATAGGCGGCGTTTTTGTGCCAGGCAACAAACGATAACTATTCTATTCTCAGTCCGGCATCCGGAACTTCTATTCTTCTTGCCTTTCCGGCGACACGCAAAGATCCGGTTTCAAAGGAATAATCGGCATGAGGCGCGACTATGGTTACAATTTTGCCATCTATCGTTATTTCCGTGTCGCCTGCATTTAGCATTCCCGAAGAAGTATTGAGATCGAACGATCGGCTGGTGACATTCGTAACTTTCAAGGCCGAAAACCCAACCGTTCCCTTGACCGAACGGCCGGCATAGTTAATAGACGCATCGCCGACTTCAACTGCAGATGCTATTCCATCTATATAAGCAGTATTTTCATGTATCTTGACATTACCTTTGAATCCCCGCAATAATATATGGCTCCCGGACTCGATAGTTCCTCCGCCTATTTCCAGGGAAACGTTCTCTGGTGTCATTTCCACGGCAGAATTCGTTGTCGCAAGCGTCACATTCTCGCTATAAACCCCTACCAACGAGAAGCTTAGATTGCCCGGCACCGGGTTAATATAACCGACTATATCATCGAAAAAACGGGAAACTTCCGGGGTTCTTGAAACGGCTATAAAAGCTATGGCCATCACAATAGCAAGAGAAGCTATGATCTTCCAGTCCATCTAAATATATTTAAGCTATCAAATTAAAAGGTTTTAGAAATAATTTTGGTGTAAAAAAATGCAATTCATGCAAGCGACAGATCCTGTTGGCATAATAACATGGTTTGCCATGCTTTTCATTTTCATGTACATTTATCCCCGCATGATGCTTTCGCAGCTCATATCCAAGATAGATCAGAGCGCAAGGAAGATAGAAGGGATGTCTGAAAAGGCAAATGGGCTCGTTTTGAAGAAGACCGGAACCCATGCAACAAAGCATGCTATCCACGAATTCACCGAGTTATTTGTAGTCGAGCCTTCTTCCATAGATCCTTTCGGGCTTGTAAAGAAGATAGATCAAACCATAAAAAACATGGAACAGCGTTTCAGCCAGTTCGCCCAGAGCATAGCGAAAAACAAAGAAGAAGTGCAGGAAATTAATTACGGCCTACGAGCTGCTGTCAGCCTGCGCCAGATGGCCAAAATTGTACGTCATTATGTTGAAATATCGAAGAAATTCAAGAATCTGCAGATCGCAATGATTCTTCAGATGCAATTGCCTATCATAGAAAAGATTGCAGAATCCGAACTCAAAGGCACCGAAGCGTTCGTGAACGGGTGGCCTATCGGCGATTCGATAGGACCGCTCGTAGCGGCAACTTACATGAAGAAGCCCAAGAATATAGCAGAAGAAGTAGTGGTTGATGAAACCGTCATAAACGGCAGAGTATGCTTTGTTCTCAAGGCTACAGGCCCTGCACCTCATTTGGGAAGAATAGATGAGGCGATTTTAAAAATAATGAAGAGCAAGAAGATTTCCCGTGTTGTTACTATAGATGCAGGGGCAAAGCTTGAAGGCGAAAAAACAGGATCTGTTGCAGAGGGCGTGGGATTTGCCATGGGCGGAGTCGGGCAGCGCGAGATGATAGAAAACGTCCTGTTGCCCAAAGGCATACCTATAGACAGCATCGTCATAAAAGTAGGAATTGACGAGGCTATTTTGCCGATGAAGAAAAGCATTTTTGAATCCGTGGATAAAGTCAAGACATACGTTGACAGAGCTGTCGATCGCGCGAGCAAGGGCCAAAAGGTCATAATTATAGGCGTTGGCAATTCCTGCGGCGTTAAAGACGACTACAAAGCCCATGGAGAAGTCAAAGAGATCGTTGAAGAGCTCCACAAACAGTATAAAAAAGAAGAGAAAGAGGCGAAAAAAGGCGGCTGGATTTGAGGGCTTAGTGTTCTTCCTCAAAAGTAACATATTTAAGGTTTCCCTAACAACAATCAAGATAATAAAATGCGAGGTGTTATGATGGTGGCGTCACAAAAAACGTTGGATGCGTTGAAGTCAGTAGGATTGAACAAATACGAGAGGAACATTTGGGTTGCTCTGCTTTCAAGAGGCAGCGCCACTGCAGGCGAACTCGCAGAAATATCAAAAGTTCCTAGATCCAGATGCTATGACGTTCTTGAATCGCTAAGCAGCAAAGGCTTCATAATGCTACAGCCGGGCAAACCCCTGAAATACGTCTCACTTCCTCCACGCGAGGCACTGGAAAGAGCCAAATCCAAGATAATGGATGATGCCAAGGAAGCTGAAATCAGAATGGAAAATCTTTCCAAGAGCGAGTCGATAAAGGAACTCGAGAAGCTTCACAAGGATAATATTAAAACGGTCAATGCCGATGAATTAACCGGCGCTCTGAAGGGCAGGCCTGCAATGCTCCAGCATCTCGGTACGATGATGAAGAAGGCGAAGAAGAACGTCAAGCTCATAACCACAGAAAGCGGCCTCAACGAAATCGCAGAACACCACTCTTCTCATATAAAAAAGATGGCAGAAAGGGGAGTTGCGGTCCAGATTCTTGCGCCTCTAAAAGATGAGCACACGGAAGTTATAAAATCTCTTAGCGGCTATGCTCAGATAAAGAACCTTAATGGCGCCGATAGCATTGAAAAGCTGATGGGCAGAGTTTGCATAGTCGATGGCGAAGAGTTCGTCATCGGGCTCACGGATGATGCAAAAACGCACCCAACGCAGGACATTGCATTCTGGTCCCAGAGCAATCATGTGACTTCTAATTTCATGGAACCTATGTTCAACATGCTCTGGAAGAATGCTAAGGCCGCGAAATAAATTTTATTTTGATTTCAAAATATTAACATTCGGATTTTAACTTTCGGGTTTACATGCCCAATTGTTTAAGGAAATTCTCTATTGCAGGAGGCAATGGAATATTACCTGGTATCCCTTCATCGTCAGCTATAGGATACGCGGGCGTTATACCAAGCGATTCTGCGATGCGCTCGGCCGTCTCGTAATTTTCAGGGCGAAGGCCGAAGGGCACCATTATGATGTTTCCGTTATTTGTGTCGTAAGATGCAAGCGTGACGGGATGCGTAACTTCTGAATCCCCGATGACGGCAAGACGTCCTCCCTCGAAACGTTGCCCGAAGATATAATCAAATTCGCGTTTCATGTACTTGGAGAGATTGTTATTACGCGTGATGGTGCATTTTTGTGCTTTGCAGAGATTGAGTGCGTCCTCATAAGCCTCTATTGCAGTGCTATTGCCTCCGTTGCCAAGGCAAAAGAATACATCATACCTGTCTCTCATACGTCCCATGAAAAGACCCTGATAATCAGGATATCCGTGCTCCTTGACAATATCCCCTACCTGCCGATTGGCATCTTCTCTGAGTCCTTCGTTGAATTTACGCTCGATATCATAGCGCACCACTGACAGGCCGGAAGATAATTGAGATATGCCCATCAGTCATCTATAACCCAAATCTTTATAAGAATTTCTTTATTTTATAAGACTTTCATTATCTATATTTTCATGCCACAAAAAGCACATCAAGAACTTTTGGAAAAAATAAAACGAGGGGAAATATCGAGCCATTCGGAACTCGAGAAAGCCAAGACTACGCTCGCAGGTAAATATGCACTGCCCAACATAATGAAGAATGCAGAGCTGATCGCATATGCCGAGAAGAACGGTTTTCATGATGCTATTGCACTACTCAAGACAAAACCCGTGCGCACGCTATCGGGTGTTGCCAATATTGCGATAATGTGGCTTGGGGAAAATTCCTATTCCTGCCCCTTTTCGTGCATATTCTGTCCTCAAGGAGAATATTCTCCGAAATCCTATACCGGCGTTGAACCGACTACATTAAGAGCCAAACGCAATGAATATGATGCCTTCAAGCAGGTCTCGAATCGTCTCAAGCAGCTCAACGGCATAGGGCATGTCACGGACAAGTGCGAGCTTATAATAATGGGCGGGACTTTCATGGCATGGGACAAATTGAATCGGGAGAATTTCATAAAGCGCGCATTTGACGCTTTCAACGGAAAAGATTCGCAGTCTCTCGAAGACGCCAAGGCATTGAACGAAACTGCAGGCAACCGTGTCATAGGACTTACAATAGAAACCCGTGCCGATTATTGCAACGATTCTTACGTAAATGAAATGCTTCGTTATGGCGCCACACGAGTGGAGATAGGAGTCCAAACGACAGATGAAACCCTCCAGTTGCTCGTAAACCGCGGGCACGGGTGTGAAAAAAACAAGGAAGCGTTCCGCCGTTTGCGCGAGGCAGGAATCAAGATTACGGCACACTGGATGCCTGGGCTCACAGGTCTTCTTGGCAAAGTTGATTTTGAAAGAGAATTGAAATTCTTTAGCGAACTGTTTTCAAATCCGGATTACATGCCTGACGAGTTGAAAATATACCCTACTTTAGTCATACCTGGAACAGAGCTCCACGACAAATGGAAGAACGGGCAATATGCCCCGCTTGAAAAAGAAGAAATGATATCATTGCTCATAGAAATGAAAAGAATTGTGCCTCCCTATGTCAGGATAAAGAGGATAATGCGCGACATATCGGAACATAAAGCCGCGGCAGGCGCAAGGACAACAAACCTTCGGCAGCTCGCTAGCGAACGCGGCATGAAATGCAGGTGCATACGCTGCAGGGAAGTAGGGGTCTCCGGCAGAACACCCAAAGACATCACACTTCTCGAAAATAGCTATGAAGCCGGAGGCGGACAGGAGATCTTCCTGAGCTTTGAAGATCAGGAGCAGGATATTCTGATAGGCTTTCTGCGCCTGCGAATCGATGAATCAGATACGGCCAAGGTCAGAGAAGTTCACGTCTATGGTATCCAAGTACCTATACATGGAGAAGGAGCCTATCAGCACAAGGGTTATGGTCGCCGCCTCCTTGAAAGGGCGGAAGAAATCGCAAAAGAAAGGGGCAAAATTAAAATTGCAGTCACGTCAGGTGTAGGCGCACGCGAATATTACAAGAAATTCGGCTATAAGCCGGACGGATATTATATGGTTAAATATTTTTAATAGAGACATTGAAAATGATTTCCACAGAAAAAACGCATATGATTGATGAAAGAGCAAACCGAATAGACGCTGATGAAATAAGAAAAATTCTGCCGGGATTCGGTTATTTCGAAGAAACGGGCATGATGCCAATTATTGAACGAGGTGCGTTAAATGCGGAAGAAGCCTTTCAAATTTACCGGCAATGGGATTACTTGCTTAGGGGTTTGGATAAAGAAAAAGCCGCCACGCTTGCATCAGATGATACCCAAAGAGCGATGGCTTGCGGTGAGCCCTTGATAGCTAATATGCTCAGAGATCTTGAAAACCCGGAATTTGATTTTCTCAATAGTGAAGAGCTTGTGAATCTGAGAAGTATGAGCCCGGAGGAAGTAAATGCCCTTGCCTCTTCGGGCGCAGTAAAATCCTTTGTCAATGACGGGAGAGTTTATCTCTCAAAGGGAGACTTGCATGGCATTATACGCATGCGCCAGACCGCCGCAGACCTGAGCAAAGACATACAAAAAGGCCTTGTGGAGCCTTTATCCAGCTTAAAATTTGTTGCAGGAGCTCATGCCAACCGGCCAGAACTTTACATAAAAGCATTAGGCGCGGAAATAGGAACCTCCATTGAAATTCATATGCTACCTGAAGCCACACGAGATATCATAAGAACGGCATTGAAAAATGTCTCCTGCATAGAAGTCCCCACGCCAGAAGGCCGCCTAATACATTACAAAACCGATCTCTTTTTCCGCAAAGGCCCGAATGGCTTGATTGCAAATGTGACGTATAGAACGCCTGTGCCCAATGCGGTGATTCATGCTGACAGTCCTGACGAGATTATGCGAATATTGCCTTTATGGGAAAACATAAGCCCTGAAATGGACGCCTATATGAAATCAAAGTGGGGCGCCGAGAGGATAAAAAATCCTCGGATATACCCTACAGGGGAGTTTACGTATTCGCTATACTGGGACGCCGAGAAAAGATTCCAAGCAACCGAATACATGCAATGGCTCGACAATAATTTTTCTGATGGAATATGCATTCCTACTTCTTATGGCGATGTAGCAGCAAAAATAGCCGGTTATGACTTCGGAAGGAAGGAAATAGGCGTCATAGGCGGAAGAATTGCCTACAAGATCCCTCTTAATATTCATTTAAAGATGCATTTACCCTGAAAACCGGCGAGAATTAAAAGAAATCAGAAAAAATATAGCAATGACTCTCGAAGACGAGATGCGGTCCGAGATACGCAGGCTCGAGAATGAAATCGCAGGCATTGACAAAGACATGAGCAAAACGGTTGCCAAGCTTGAAGAGCTGCAAACTTTCAGGAAAAAGAAGGAAAAGGATCTTGCAATACTAAAGGCCTCGTTTGGCGAAGCAAAGCAGAAGGAATTGCAGACGACGCTTGCAGGCCTTGTTTGATCAGCCGTACAAGTTCTCCATCTCTTTTATCTTGTCAAGAAGATACGGGTAGGACAATGCAAAAAGAATCGTTGAAATTATTGCCATCATTATATCTGCGATTAGAAAGCCGTCAAATCCTGCGTTAAGCTGGTGAAGACGAAGCCCGAAATATAATATTCCTGCAAGGTCGACAAACAACGCGGAATGCAGAAGTGAAATTATGAAATTACGGTAAACTCCTGTAAGATTCTTCGCGTGCCTGTATGCTTCCATGTATGTGAAGAAAAAGAGTAGCATGACTGCGAGAAGCCCATAAACCACAACGGCAAAGTTCAGGAGTTCCATGTCATCATCCCTTATCTACGAATGACCTTATTATCGAGAGGTTGTTCGTGGCAGTTGCGACCACGACCAAAAGAATGAATATCATTCCAATGTCCGCCAGCAGATAATCCGGCATTCCTGGGGTCAGAGACTGGCTCATTCTTATGATGAAGTAAACCGATGTAAAAGCATGAACCAGTACAACGAGCAGGAAATAACGTGAAACTATCTCTGTGAAATGCCGTTTTTCTTTCATTCGTTGTATGTACGAATGCAAAAGAAGTTCGTAACCAAAGCCCGATAAAGCGCTAATCCCAAAGCCGACAAGAAGTATTAGAGTCTCGGGTCGTGATGCAAGAATGAAAAACGCCGATCCTGCCCCATTTAGAAATTCCTGGGGGAGAAGCTCAAATGCCATGGATTAATTTGATCTCGCGCTATAAAAAAGATAATCAGGCCTTTTTTTCTATTTCTTCCTTTAGCTTTGCAAGGAATGCATCCGGCTTTACGCCAAATTGTACCTTGCCTGTGCCACGGCTCCTTACCGCAACCGTACCTGACTGCTCTTCTCTCTCGCCGATTACTATAATATAGGGTATCTTCTGCAGTTCGGCTTCCCTTACGCGATATTCTACTGTGCTGGGCCGCATGTCCGTATCCGCCCTGATGGCTTGGTTCCTTAGCATGTTCACAATCCTTTCCACGGCAGCATTGTTATTGTCCGTCAATGCGAGAACACGGACCTGAACAGGCGATAGCCAGACAGGGAATGCCCCTTTGTAATGCTCAACCAATATGCCTATGAAGCGCTCTATTGCACCGTATATTACACGATGTATTATGACCGGACGGTGCGGCTTGTTGTCTTCGCCTATGTATTTGGCGTCAAATCTTTCAGGAAGCATGAAATCAACCTGGCAAGTTGCACATTGCCATGTCCTGCCCAAGGAATCTTTGATATGGAAGTCTATTTTCGGGCCGTAGAATGCGCCATCCTTCGGGTTAATCTTGTAATTCATCTTCTTTGCCTTAAGCGCGTCTTCCAGAGCTTTCTCGGCCTTGTCCCATATCTCCTTTGAGCCTATCGAATTATCCGGTCTTGTCGATAGCTCAACGTGATACTGGAAGCCAAAAATGCCGTAGAAATGTTCTATTGTATCAACGACATTCATTATCTCCTGCTCAAGCTGGTCTTCACGGACAAAAATATGGGAATCATCCTGCGTGAAATAGCGCAGCCTGAAAAGGCCGGAAAGAACCCCCGACAGCTCGTTACGGTGGACTTGGCCCAGTTCGGCAAGCTTCATAGGCAGATCGCGATAACTGCGAGTAGAACTGTTAAAAACCGTTATTGCACCAGGACAGTTCATGGGCTTGACTGCAAATTCCACATCATCAATAGTTGTAAAGAACATGTTTTCCTTGTAATGATCCCAGTGACCCGACATCTGCCAGAGCGACTTGTTCATTATAAGAGGTGTATTGATTTCCGAGTAGCCACGTTTTGCATGCTCACTGCGCCAAAAGCTCATAAGTTCATTTCTGATTATCATGCCCTTTGGGTGGAAAAATGTCATGCCTGGCGCAACATCATGGAAGCTGTAAAGATCAAGCTTCTTGCCAAGGAGCCTATGATCATCTTCGCTAAGCTCTTTTGTTTCTCCAGCTTGCGTTAGCTGCGCGCCACCCTTCTTCTTTGTTGCGCTTGCCGCAGGTCCTTCGACCGTAATTTCCCGCGAAAGTTCAGACAGAGGATGACCTTTTGCCTTTATTTCAAAAGCCTTGTACCAGCCAAAAGGCGCATGGAATGACTCAAATCCCCGTTCTTTGGCGGTTTCTTCTGCTTTTCGCAAGGCTTCTAAAGCTGTTGCAGGCGAGGAAAGATCTTTGCTCAAATGCGCATATGGATAAAACACAAGTTTATCTGCCTTAATTTCCTTGGCCACCTTTTCGACTTCGTCGATCATATTCTTGGTGACCTGGGCAATGTTGCCTTCATCGCGTTTTTCCACGGCTGTAAAGACAACAAGGCAATCATCAACGCGCGTCTTCTGACCTTTCTGCCATTCCTCGGCCTGTTTTATGGCCTTCTGCCACGCCTCGAATTGTATGAAATCCGAATGTATCAATAATATTTTCATAAATGCCTCTTTTCTTCTTGCTTGGCTAACTTTAAAAATCTAAGACTCTAATCAGAGCCTATAGCCCCGTCGTCTAGCGGCCAAGGATAGGGGTCTTTGGAACCTCGGACAGCGGTTCGAATCCGCTCGGGGCTATTTTTATTTTTCAATGAAACCAGAGAACTAATAAATGGCAAAAATAGGTATAAAAACCGTCACTTTAATGTATTTTCATGAATGTCATTGATATCGCAAAAGCCGAAGAAAAGACCAATCCTTCTGATATTTTTGAGGGGCATGTGACTGTCAAAACGCTTGTTGACCGGAATATACGTCTTGCACTGGTGAAGTTCTCGCCCGGCGCAAGGACTAAGCTCCACCATCATACTCATGAACAGGTGCTTTACATTACAGAAGGGGAGGGCGTGCTGGCCACCGAAAAGGAGGAAAATATTGTAAGGCCTGGCATGGTTGTGTTCGTTCCTGCAGGCGAGAGGCACTGGCACGGATCAAAAGACAAGGAATTCGCTCATGTATCAATAACGACGCCGGGAGAAACGGTTTTCTGAGTGATAATTATGGGCAAAGTCACTGTTTTGCGCCTTGGACATCGCCTGCACAGGGACGACAGGCTCTCTACACACGTGGGTCTTACTGCACGCGCCCTTGGCGCGAATGAAGTCATATACACTGATGAAAAAGATGATGCCATGCTTGCAAGCGTTACCGAAGTTGCCGGAAAATGGGGCGGAAAGTTCAAGGTAAGCTATATCGAAGACTGGAAACAGCCGATTAAAGAAGCAAAAAAAAAGAGGGTAAAAATAGTCCACTTGACGATGTACGGCGAGCCGCTTCAAAAGAAAATTTCTGCTATACGAAAGGAAAAGAACCTTATGATTGCAGTCGGCGGCGCAAAAGTTCCCGGCCAGATGTATATTGCCGCAGACTATAACATTGCCGTAGGCAGCCAGCCCCACAGCGAAGTTGCTGCTCTTGCAGTGATATTGCACGAATATTTCAAAGGCAAGGAGCTTGACAGGAAATTCCCCAAGGCAAAACTCAAGATAGAGCCTCAAGCGAGCGGGAAGAAAGTCATAGCCGAGGATAGGAATTAATTCTTTGATGAAATCGATTATTATGGAAGAAAGTCTCACCTTAAGACTTTCATTATAAAAAACCAATCTGAGCAGGATATAATGTAATACGCGGACTATAGAAATCCAACCGTCATGAAAAAATCATTAAAAGTTGCGGTTTCCCTCGGGTTTATGGAAAAGACGGAGCATGCCAAAAAATAGTGTATTTGCTTAACCTGTAAACGCATCATCGCTCATGACTTCCTCAGGCGTAAGATTCATATCCGGGCGCTGGAGAAGTACAACACGAGAATTCGCCTTCTGGTTCATGATCCTGTAATCAGTGTTCTTTTCGAGTATCTCCGCGAATTTTATTATCTCGTCATGCGTCGGCATGTTGCCGGCTGTGAGGCGCGCCCGCGCGCCGCCGACGTTCATGTAACCCTTGACTTCAACACACTGCGGCTGTGCCATGCTTATGATTTTGGAGTATGCCTCGGGCTCCTTGAAATTGAAATCCTTTGTCATGGTGAATCGCACGACCGTCCTGCATGCAAAGTGTTTCATTAGCGAAAGCGATTCCATGACCTTCGGGAACGGATTCGGGACGTTAGGCATGCAGGTCTTCTGATATGTCTCGGCATCCGGCCCGTACACAGAAATGTAAAGATTCGTTGGCTGATGACCTATGAGCTTTTTTACCATCTCAGGATGCGCACCGTTTGTGACAAGATATGCGGTCATATCACGCTTCTTTATGATATTGTCTATGAATTCCGGAAGATAGGGATAAAGACACGGCTCGCCGGACAATGATATGGCCACGTGCTTAGGCTCCATCGCCTTCGCCATCTTCTCCTTGTCAGCATCCGAACCCCAGAAGCCCATTAGAAGCTCTCGCTGCGCTCTTATCGCGTCGTCAAGTATTTCATCCGGCGAGTCCCATGGAAAATTCTCCGGAGGCATTATATATCCTAGGTTTCTCCAGCAAAATTTGCAGTTCATCGAACAAAAAAATTCAACAGGAGTCAACTGGAGGCAACGGCTGGAAGATATGCCATAAAATTTACATTTGTAACAAACATCTTTTCCTCGTATATCCTGTTTTGTATAATGGCATATCTTTACTGCAGAATGCTTGTGAGGCCCCACTATTCTGTAGCCGGCACGCTCAACTATGCCTATTTTTCTTTTCATCCATGCCGGAACCCAATCTGAAAGGGGTTCTTTTGCCTGTGCAACTGGATTGTTGAGTACTGGAAGCATATACTCTATAACTAAAGAAAAAGCTTTTTAACTGGTTATTAGCGCAATATGCCAAGAAACCTCTCCACGTCCCTTCTTCCTATATCCCTGCGATAATGCAGATTGCCGCCTTCTATTGATATGTAATTCATTGCATCATACGCCCTGTCGCGGGCTTCCAGAATGTCATTGCCTTCGCCGACGACCGTGAACAGTCTTCCCCCGTCGGCATAAAATCGTCCGTCCTGCATGGATATTCCGGCGCTATAGAATCTGATATTGGGCATTTCCGCCACTTCCTTTATTCCGTATATTTCCTTGCCTCTCACGGCTGAGTAATCTCCGGGATAGCCTTTGGAAACGCCAACGACTCCGGCCCTCGCTTTCCCGTCCTTCAATACAGCAGCGCCTTTGAGCTTGCCATTCATGCTGTCAAGAACCATATGCGGATAGTTACGGAGGGACGGCAGAACAAGTTGCGCCTCGGGATCGCCCCATCTTGCATTGTATTCTATGTTCCACAGATCGTCTCCTACCCGTATGCCGCCTACGTATAAAATTCCTTCGTATGAATAGCCTTCGCCCTACATGCCTTCTATCGCTTTTCTGAACAATTCCCTATCCACAGCATCTTCTATTCCCATAGTGACCATTGCAGGCGAATTTCCTCCCATGCCTCCTGTTTGTTGGCCTTTATCACCGTCTTCCGACAATTTATTGTCCTGCGCATTGCCGAGAAGGACGTAATCGCGGCCGTTGACAAGCGCGAATGCCGAAAATTCCTCGCCAAAAAGCGCGTCTTCTATGACAAAATTATGCCCAGACGCGCCGAAAGATTTCATCGCATATATGCGGTCTATAGCCTGATCAAAAGATTCTGCCATCAAAACGCCCTTGCCCTGTGCGAGACCAGATGCTTTAACATACATTGCCTTCTTCGGATTTTTTTCGTATACCCTTCTCACGTATGCGATGGCGCCGTCCTCGGAATCAAAAATGCGATAATCCGGATGCGGTATTCCGTGCCTTTCCATGAAGTCCCTGGAATGTCCCTTGTGAGATTCTATCCACGCTTGCTCTGCAGTGGGACCGAATGCATTGTAACCCGCGGCACGGAGTTTGTTCACAGTGCCGGCGGCGATTGCGTCATCCTGAGCCACGTCAACCAGATGACGTTCCCGCAGGCCTATGTGCCTTCTTGCAACTTCCAATATAGAATCCGCATCCTTCAGGTTTCCCCGCCTGTCTATTACGACTTCCTTCTGCCGGTTATAGGCAATTCCATCATTTCCCGGAGTGACGATTATTCGCTTGACCTCCGGATGGCTTTCCCACGCTTCAGAAATCGCATGCCCCCGTCCTCCGCCATCAACAATCACGACTGTAAGGTCTTCGGGCATACTTCCACATCGCAAAGAAAGCTTTTATCTTCTGCGATTTTCTTAGTGCTATGCGCTTCGTTGAAAAGCTGTCGGTGATGACGGGAATACCGAAAGAGCGGCTTCCGGCGTCGTATCAGGTGCTGGGGCACGTCTTCCTTGCCAAGATGTTGCGCCTCAGCGAAGAGGAAAAGGCAGATGCCGCCAAAGGAATAATGCAAATATTGCCGTATGTTAAAACAGTATGCGATATCTCTTCTGTTACAGGAGAACTAAGGCAGCCGATAATCACAAAGATTGCAGGCAACGGCACGGAAACACTGCACAGGGAAAGCGGCATAATCTACAAGCTTGACGCTGCAAAAATCATGTTTTCCAAGGGTAATCTGACCGAAAGAAAACGTCTTTTGAGTTCGATTATGCCAGAAGAAACCGTCATAGACATGTTCGCCGGCATAGGGTATTTTACCATCGGCATTGCAAAAAAAGCGAAGCGCGTCATCGCCATCGAAAAAAATCCTGACGCATTTCACTATCTTGAAGAAAACGTAAAACTGAACAAGCTTGGCAACGTGCAAGTAATCAACGCAGACAACCGCGAAGTCTTGATACCTGAGAAAGCAGACAGGATAATCATGGGATATTTTCCGGGAACAGAGAAATTCCTTAAGATCGCCCTAACGATGGCGAAGAGCGGCACAATAATACACTATCATGATATATGCGATGAAAGCGAACTTTGGGGGGATGAACTCCGGAAAATACATCATGAGATAGGAGATTTCCATGTCATATCAAAGAAAAAAGTCAAGGACGTTGCACCGAGAAGGGTTCATTATGTCGTGGATTTGAAAATGAAAGAAATTTAACCTTCTTTGGACAGCTATAGCCATGAAACCCTTCCAAGTCGGCATTATAGCCGGATTTGTCGTTGCCGCGACTTTCCTTCTAACAACGATGATTACGCCTCCCACGGGCCATGCAACCAAGATTGATTATGACGCGTTCTCCGAGTGTCTCACGGAAAAAGGCGTCAAATTCTACGGAACATACTGGTGCAAGGAGTGCACAGAACAGCAGAAGGAATTCGGGCTGAGCTGGCAGAATATCAATGCCACTGACTGCGCCATGGAAATCAATAATCCTGGAATATGCAGCGATGCAGGCGTGAACAAATACCCGACGTGGGAATTTGCTGACGGCACAAGGAAACAGGGAAGATTAAGTTCAGCAGAATTGGGCGCGCTCACCGGATGCCCGCTTGAGAAGTAGAGTTTATTAACTCCGCCCGGCATATTCTTTGCATGGAAGCCGTTGCCGTAGGCTCTGCGTTTGTAGACATGTTCATCTACGCGAACGCCAAAAAAATAAAAAACGGATCTCGTAATTATCTTGCGTATCCTGCAGGCGGCAAGATGCTTGCTGAAAAAATTGAGTTTCATGCAGGCGGAGGCGGCGCGAATGTTGCCGCAGGCCTTTCCAAGATGGGAATCAAAACCTCGTTTCTCGGGATTCTTGGCGATGATTACGGCAAAAATATAATATGGCATTCGCTTCTGGACCACAAAGTGAAGTTTGCGGGTGCCGTGAAACATGGAGCCTGCGGCTATTCCATAATTCTTGACGGCGACGGAATTGACCGCTCGATAATCGGAAGCAGGGGCATGAATGACAGCCTTTCAGTCCGCAATTCAAATCCCGCTATGAAAGCAAGGTGGCTGTGTTTTTCTTCCATGCTTGGCGAATCCTTAAAAACGCAAAAGAAGCTGGCGGGTGCCGCAGAAAAAAAAGGAATAAAGATAGCGTATAATCCAAGTCTCTATATGATAAGCAAAGGAATCTTAGAAATAGTAAAGAATTGCCATATCCTTTCCCTGAACAAAGAAGAAGCCGAGGCGCTTTCCGGCATAAAGAACGATAGGGAAAGGATCATAAAGAAAATCCATGGACTGGGTCCTAAGATAGTCTGCATGACAGATGGAGCAAAGCCGTCGTATTGCTATGATGGCAAGCTGTACAAAATACAGCCTAAGCACACAAGAACGACAGAAAGAACCGGAGCAGGAGACGCTTTCTTCTCTGGGTTTGTCGCATCCCTGATAAGAAACAAAAGTATTGAGCAGGCCCTGAAGATAGCAACGGCAAACGCGCAAAGTACTGTACGCAAGATAGGCGCCCAGAACGGCTTGCTGACTATGCCACAGGCGATCGGCAAGGGCAAAAACTATCGCGTCACAGTTGTATAATGTTGCGGAAACCTTCTGCGTCTAAAGACGCGCCGCCTACGAGAAGACCATCACAGACAGAAAGCATGTCTTTTGCGTTCGACGCATTCACGCTTCCTCCGTAAATAACGCTGCATTTATGCAGGGTTTTTATGAAGGAAACCGCTTCTGCAATTTCTGCCGTTTTCGCGGTGAGACCAGTACCTATGGCCCATACAGGCTCGTAGGCTATGACAATATTTTTTTCATTGGCTCCCATGAGACCTTTTCTAAGCTGGGTTTCAAGGGTCCTGTTTCGATCCTGGCCCTTGGCTTCGCCAACGCACAATAAAATTTTCAATCCCGCGTTTTGGGCGGCTTTGACTTTCTTGTTGATTATTTCATCAGTCTCCCAGAGCGCCCGCCTTTCTGAGTGTCCGATAAGTGCATAGTCCGCGAATTCCTTGACCATTACAGGCGATATCTCGCCTGTATATGCGCCCTTCTCCTCATAGAAAACATTCTGGGCGCCGGAATGATGACGGCCAATGATGGAACTGACGGCAGGAAGCGCAGTGAATGACGGAAATATTATTACAGTGTTCTTATCCGAAATTTCAATACGCCTGAGAAAATCCTCCGCCTCCTTCGATGACTTATTCATCTTCCAGTTAGCTGCAATTATCTTGTTCATCTTAACCGAGCACCGTTTCAACGTCCTTCTTTATCCTGTCCATACCGAGTATCTTTTCCGTGACGCGCATCGATTCTTCCTTGGCCATCAGGCCTCCCTGCGCCACGATGGCATCAATGTTCTCGGCTACGACTACGGATTCTTGGGGCACTACTATGCTAAAGAAAACCGTATTGCCTTCTGCCATCACGCTGTTGGATATCATGACAGGCATGTAAAGGTCGTATCTCTTAAGTCCAAGATCCCTTGCGACCTCGATGATCTGCGATGTGGAATCAGCCTTCGCTACGATTACCCTGTTCTCGGCCTTCAGGACATTGATTATTTCCTCTTTAGACGGCTCGCCGTCGAAATGAATATAGAGCGAATTGACGTGGGCCAGCGTATGGGGAGCCTTGAAAGCAAGGCTTGTCATAGGCACATCGATTATCGTGTTCACGTCATGAGAATGGTGGCTGTTGGCCTTCCAATCTATGGAATTAATCTGAGAACCTTTGACATCGTCAGGGTCAGCCCCTCGCCTGATGAGAAATCCGTTCACGCGCTTGATTTTGAATTTTTCCTGCAGCGGCTTCAGAATACGGCAGAAGCTTGTCGTGTTGCAGCTCACTACGCGTATGAATTTTTCGCCCTTCACAGAATCAAAGTTGCTGCGTGCATTGAAACTCCTACCTACAGAGTCATCTTCGCCTCCCTGAAATATGGCAGGCTTGCCGAGCTTTTCATAAAGCTTCCTGTTTTCTCCTCCCTTTCCGTCTGCAGAAGCGTCCACAACTATGTCAGAAGCCTTTATCATTTCTTCAACTGTGCCTCTAATGTTGATTCCTTTTTTCTCGAAATCCGCTTTCTTTTCCGCAGGAACGTAAATGCCGTAGCCGAGTCTTTCGGCCATCTTGGCGTGATTATCAGGGGTGTATTTTGAAATTCCGACCAACTCGAGTTTCGGATGCATTGCTACGGCATCAGCCACTCTCTTTCCTATGGTTCCGTAACCATTAACGCACACTTTCATTTTCTCCACCTCAGACTTTGATCATTTCTTTTGTATCAAGAACATCCATTACTGGAAGCTTTCCGTGCATGAGGAACTCAAGAGTTGCCCCGCCACCTATGGAAAGCAGCGAGAAATTCCTCTCGTAGCCGAACTTCCTTACCATGGAAGACGTGTCGCCGCCTGCGGCAACCGTCACCGTGCCGCCTGAAGTTGCCTTGGCCATCGCCTTGGTTATTTCGAGGCTGCCCGATGAAAATAGAGGATTTTCGTACCATCCCACAGGGCCGGACAGGATTATAGTACCTGCATCGGAAAGATTATTTTTCCATTCATTTACGGTCTTTTCGCCTATGTCCGCTGCCATCATGCCTTGCTCTATATGCGCAACGGTCTTTATACCATCTCTGCATTTGACAACATGATCCACAGGAAGCATGACTTCTATGCCATTCTTGCTGGCTTTAGAGAATATCTCCTCGGCCATTTTCATGTGATCATATACCTGATTCTCCTCTATGAAGGATTCTCCTATCGCGTTACGCATGTCCCTTATAGACGGCGCTTTGCCTGTAAACTCCTTGGCGATTATGAAAGGATATGCTATTGCCCCACCTATCATTATTTTATCGCCACGCTTCATGTTATCCATGAGTTTGCTTGCAACCGTTATCTTGGAGACTATTCCAGGCTTGGTTTCAACCTTTTTGCCTGCTATTATAAAAATGAAAGGCTTCCTCCCCTCCTTGAGCAGATTTTCAGAAACTGCCTTGAGGTAAGTGACTTCCTTCTTGAACTGTACGCCCATGACTCTTGTCTTTACATATTTCGTTATCGCTCCTACAGTAGCGTTCCCAAGCCTGTGTGCCTGGGCAAAGCCGTCCTGGACATAAATCTCGCCGAGCGAAGCGATATATTTTGCGAATTCCTCATCGCCCTTGTTCTCTTCGGGCCAGAAACGAAGATTCTCAAGAAGCACCGCTTCACCGTCTTCCATGTCCTTCTCCATATATTGTTTCACATGCTGAATATAATCCTTGTATGCCATGAGTTTTCCGTCCTTGCCGGCCGAAGGAAGGAAATGCATCCGTTCCCTGAATAATCCGTAAAGAAAGTTGGCCGCAGGCCTCATGGAAAGCGATGCGTCATAGCCTTCGGGCCTTCCTGCATAGCACATCAGTATGATTCTTTTGGCGCCCAGCTTCTTCAGGGTCCTGATAGTGCCTTCCGATGCCTCTATTCGCAGGCTGTCCTGTATGTTGCCTTCCTTGTCAAATGCGTCAAATGAAACGCGGACAAGCGCATTCTTTCCTTTGACCTGATGCTCTTTCAGATCATCTACGCACATCAGCTCATTCATATAGCATCCCTCAAAGAATTTTTCACGAACATCGTGCTTCCACCTCTTATTATGACGGAATGGACTTCTGCGGCACTGCCGTGCTTCTTCACTCCCTTAAGGAAAGTGCCCTCGGTCACGCCGGATGCAATAAATACCGACCTGTTGTCTCTTATCATCTCGTCCATGGGCATTATCTTGCCGTTGATTATTGCCTCCGATGTTCCGTGCTTTCTTGCACGCTTGATTTCGTCGTCATTGCGGAATACCAGCCTTCCTTCCATGTATCCTCCCATCGATTTGATTGCCGATGCGGCAAGCACCCCTTCCGGGGCTCCGCCTGTCCCGATCAGTAAATCGGATGTTCCCATGCAAGTCCCGATTGCGCCATGCACATCCCCGTCTCTTATCAATATGACACGGCATCCGGTTTTCCTTAATGATGCTATCAATTCCTTGTGCCGTTCCCTGTCAAGAACCGTAACTCGAAGGTCGCTTACGGGTTTTTGCAGTGCATGAGCCGCAGCTTTCACGTTTTCTTCAACGCTCATTGATAATGAAACGTTCTTGCCGACAGAAGGGCCGGCAACTATTTTCTCCATGTAAGTATCAGGCGCCTCCAGCAGCATGCCGCGCGATGCGACCGCCAGAACTGATAAAGATCCATAATCGCCGCGCGCTGTTATATCCGTCCCTTCGAGCGGGTCTACTGCAATATCCACAGGATTTCCGCCCTTGCCGAGTTTCTCGCCTATATAGAGCATGGGCGCTTCGTCCCGCTCACCCTCGCCTATGACTATTCTTCCGTCAAAATCCATGGCGTTCATGGCCTCACGCATCGCCTTGACTGCCGCAGCGTCCGCTGCCTTCGAGTCACCCCTGCCTATCCAGTCATACGAAGCTATGGCGGCCCTTTGAGTTGCATTCAGAAGACCATGCAGTATTTCATTGTCCATTCTTTTCATCCTGCCAAAGTTTCACAAATCCGGAATAATTGTCAGCTATCATACGCACAGCATCGTCTCGTGAGAATTTATTATTTTTGTACCCTTCAAGCGGTTCCCAGAATATCGTCCGGCCGACAGCAAACCCGATTATGCCGGGAATCTTGGCACCAACCTTCAGCCACTCTGCTACTTTCTCCTTGCTTTCGCCGCGGCCGAGCGTCACAACGCCCGCATTCCTGCCGCTCGCTTGAGCCTGGGTCACAAGAGCTTGAGAATCTTCAGCCTTGTCAACACCTTCAAGTTTCCATATATCAGGTTCGATTGCATAATCTTGTATCATCTTCATGGCCCTTACCATGAGCTTTGGTCTTATTTCTGCATCATATTTTTCTTTGCCGCCTGCAAGCTGCCTTTCTGTTGCAGGGACAAGCAGCTCAAAAAGTAATTTTCTTCCGGAAAGTTTGAGGTAATTATCCAGCTTCTTTAATTTCTCCATCTGCCTGAAATTTATCTCGTCGTTTCCTTCCGGATTGAATCTGACAAGCACTTTCACATAGTCCGGATTGAATTTCTGTATATGCACCGGGAAAGCTGAGCCATAGTCAAAATCGAACTCGTCCTGACCGGATTTTTCGCAAGGCATGGCAAATATTATGCCGTTTTTCTTGGCATCCTCAAGTATCCCCGACCCGAACTGCTCATCGACTAGTATGCCTCTGCCCTCTTTTTTGTCTCTCACGGACTCAACAAAGCCTTCGTAAATCATCCTCTTGTAATCACAGATTGTTTCTGTCTCCTCCTGAGTCGGCTCCCTTGCCTTTATACCGAACATCTTTTCGAGGAATGAGCCTCTGTGGTCGAACGCCAAAATCAAAAGTTCCATTTAAACACCTCTTTCATACTTTCTCATACCTTCGGCCTGCAAATATTTAAAAATATCTAAAGAAGCTCCACCCCTACAAGTTCCTCAGGTATCGCGCAAACGCCCGAAAAGGCGCAGGAAACAGAAGTTATCGAGTTTTTCTGAGAGCTTATTTCCTCTTCAGTCTGGTTACCGTAAGTTACCAGAATTCTGTCAAGATCCTGGGGTATGTAACTGCCGTAATCCTGGTTCTCCTTGCCGTTCACGAGCATCCGCAACTTGGAGAATCCAGTATTGCAGTAGCTTTCCGTTTCGGTCGCAAAACATGTTGAATTGAATATCATCCCCAGCGACGCAAAGAAATTTGCAAGCTCAGCGCCGCCACCTTCAAGATGCATGACATAGCCGCCATAGGGATTGTTGATGTGCAGGTGGATATTATGGTCCTTGTAGTCATATTTCTTTCTTGCAAAATCCATTTCATTGCCGTCAATGAAAACCTTGAAATCGGCATGCGCATGATAAAATCTTTCTTCGATTACAGGTTCTGGTATTCGGGGCAAAGAATGCGTTTGAGCTTCCGCAACTGCATTGCCGGTAACGATGGAAAGCGCATATATAGCAAGAAACCCCGCTACAATGCCCGTGACAAGATAGAATTTCATTTTTTCACTACCACATCAGTCCGGTATTTCCATATCCTCGGCCCATATGGCAAGACCCGGACTGTTTTGAATACTGTCCCGTTGAGCTTGCCTGCAATATCTTTCTCCCGCTCCTTTAATTCTGTTTCGGCTGCGAAAAAATAAACGCTTGCAATGCCGCCCCGCTTCAGAACAGACAATGCCTCGGCCAGGAACTCTTCGCTTGTTTCCGGAAGCGGCATAAGAACCCTGTCAAAACTATCCTTATATGCCATGTGCTTCTCCCTGACGTCCCCTAACACGGCTTCAATATTGGCAGTCTTATTCAGGATCATATTTTTCCTGAAAGATTCCACGGCATCTGGATTTATCTCTATTCCGACGCAACGCGCTAGCCGCGCCTTTTTTGCCATTAAGATAGGCAGAGCACCTACGCCGGCAAAAAATACCATTATTGCATCGCCTTCATGGATTTCACTTGCAACCCGCGCCCGTTCAGTTGCTTCTCTCTGGGAGAAATATGCCTTGCGAGGATCTACAAAGAAACGGCACCCATTCTCAATATGCATGACTTCAGTCTTGCGCGAGCCCGCGATGATTTTTAGCGTGCGGGTGCGATAGACCCCCTTTCTTGGGGACGCCTTCTCAAGAACTGTTTTCACATTAGGATGCTGTTCCATCAGAGCTTCTGCTATGATCTTTTTCTTTTTCCGCAATTCTTCAGGAATCTCTATTATAGCAACTGCCTTATCACGGTTGCCGATAACGTCAAAAGAAGAAGGCACCAACGCAACTTCGCTTTTTCCCAATTTCTTTATCAAAAGGTCGCGCAGCGACATTATCCTAATTACCAGCGATGCTTTAAAACGCCACGATGCCATTTCATAAGATGGCTGCCGAGACCGGAATACTGCTTGGTATTCTTGCCATGATAGGGTTCGGCCTTAACAATGCATTGGTTCAAAACGTCGTAAAAAAGACCGGCGAACTGAACCTCATCGTATACCAGTCATTGATAAGCGCAGCGTTGCTTGTCCCAGCATTTCTGCTATATCCTGCAGGTTTCATATTGTCAATAGAGCATATAATCATAGCCATGGGAATAGCCCTTCTTGGCGTTGCGCCATTGTTCACATTCTATAAGGCGTTGGAAGCTGGTAAAATAGGCGTCATCGTGCCTGTTGCAAATTCTGCCGGTGTGTTTACTGCGATATTTTCGGTCTGATTCTTGGAGAAGTCCTTGCCGGGCTGCAGCTTCTTTCAGTAGCTGCCATAATTTTTGGAGTAATACTTGTGTCTCTTAAGCCCGGCGACCTGAAGAACGGTCACGCAGGCGTGCATTACGCTCTTATCACATCTATCTTGTGGGGCGCATATTTCTTTCTTTTGAAGTATCCTGCTTCCGGAATGGGGCCGATGTTTACCGCAATTGTGACGCAGGCAGGTGTAGGGGGTTTTGCGGCGTTGATTGCGGTCGGAACGGGTAAATTGAAGCCTATAAACGGAAAAGCTGCAAAGAGCATAGTCATAGTAAGCCTTCTTGCGGCTGTAGGTGTGGGAGCATATAACGCAGGCATTGTCGCAGCCGATGTCAGTATAGTAGGGCCGCTTGCATTTGCGGCTCCCGTAATCAGCGTTCTTTACGCGCGGTTCTTCCTCAAAGAGAAGCTCGATAGCCATCAATATCTTGCGCTGTTTTTCATAGTAGCAGGCATAATCGCGCTTTCGTTCTGATTTAAGGGTTAAAGGGCAAATGATCTAATGCAGAAAATAATCGGCATTATCGGGAGAATAGGCGCTGGCAAGGATACTGTTGCCGAATACATCGCAAGAAAGTACGGCTATGCGGTGGTCGCATTCCGGGATGCCGTGAAAGAAGTGACCGAAAAAGAGGGCCTTGAACTAACCAGGGCTAACATGCAGGCAGTAAGCAAGAAATATCGCGATCGGTACGGGGGCGACTATTTTACGAACATAATCATGAAAAAAGTGGCGGAAAGCGGCCCAAAAATCATTATCAAGGAAATGCGAACAGAAGGTGATGTGCTTCCGCTGAAGAATATGTTTCGCAAGATGAAAATAATTCTGATAGAAGCCGACGCAGAAAAAAGATTTGAAAGGATGTTTGCGCGCGGCAGAGCCGGAGACCCGCAGACTCTTGAAGAATTTGAAGGGCAGGAGAAACGGGAGGAGGAATTGGGATATACCCAGGCTTTGCAATATGATGATTTCAAGATAAATAACAACGGAACTCTTGGAGAATTGTATGAAAAGGTTGATAAACTTTTCAAAACAACTCAATACGATGAATAAGGTGGAACAATGAAAATCGTGCTTCTAGGCCCTCCTGGCTCTGGCAAAGGAACTCAAGCGTCCATGCTTTCTGAAAAATACGGACTCCCTCACATTTCCATGGGAGATCTTCTGAGGGAAGAAGTAAAAAACAACACCGATATCGGCAAGAAAATGAAAGAAATAATGAATGCAGGCAAGCTCGTGCCGGATGAATTGACGGTTGGCATACTCAAGCAAAGGCTTTCAAAGGGAGATTCTTCCAAAGGCGTAGTACTTGACGGATTTCCCCGCAATACGCGCCAGGCAGAGATGCTCAATGAAAAATTTGATGCCGCCATACTTCTTGAATTGGACGATAGAATAGCTATCGAGAGGATGTCCAAAAGACGCCAATGCAGGGATTGCGGCAAGATATATTCTGAAGGGAGGAAAAAATGCGGCGCCTGCGGCGGGGAATTATACCAGAGGGACGATGACAAGCCAGCGGCAATGGAAAAAAGGCTGGAAATCTATCACACAGAAACGAAACCGCTCATTGATTATTACAAGAAAAAGAAAATCCTGAAGACAATAGATGCTATGCGGGCGGTTGACGTAGTTTTCAGTGACATACAAAAGGCCCTCGGGTAATTATCCGCTCTCTTATCCTATAACAACATTTTCTTCTTTCGCTATTCCTGAGCCACTATTAACTTCAAGCACGAATAAGGCCTTCTCTTTAGGCACATAGGCTTCACAGGTTTCAACACATGGCCGGAGCGAAACTGTATCCACGACGCGAAGATCGGCCGATATAAATATTATATCCAACGGTATCAGAGTATTCCTCATCCAGAAAGGATGATAATCTTCGTTCGGAAATACAAACAACATTCCATGATCCTCTTCAAGCAAAGGCCTATGCATCAGACCCGCTGTTCTTTCGTCATAGGAATCTGCAATTTCCACTTTGTACTCCATGTTTCCCACTCTTACCGAACTCAATTCCGCTTCGCTGCCGTCAAGGGGCGCCAGGATAAAAATAATCAATATAACGGCTGTCAAAGTCATAATAAACCATTTCATATGATGTATTGGCGCTTGTTTTTTAAATTTCTCACCTAAGATTGTACATGCAAAGGTGCGAATGGGCCGGCACGGATACTTTAATGGTAGATTATCACGACAAGGAGTGGGGCGTTCCTGTGCATAATGACCAGAAGCTCTTCGAGTTCCTTATTCTGGAAGCTTTCCAAGCCGGCCTTAGCTGGTCGACTGTACTCAAAAAGCGGGAGAATTTCCGCATGGCATTTGATAATTTTGACGCTAACACAATAGCCAAGTATAATGAAAAGAAAGTTCAGAAGCTTATTTCCAACCCCGGGATAATACGGAACAAACTCAAAATCAAGGCTGCAATAACAAATGCAAGAGCATTTCTTGCCGTCCAAAAAGAATTCGGCTCATTTGACAAATATATATGGAAATTCGCAAACAAAAAACATAGAACTCCTACTTCGGTTTCCCAGATACCGGCAACAAGCGATGAATCCGATGCCATCAGCAAAGAACTGCGAAAAAGAGGTTTTCGCTTTGTCGGCTCGACCATATGTTATGCTTTCATGCAGGCAACAGGCATGACGAACGACCATCTAAAGACCTGTTTCAGAAATAATAGTAAATAATATTTCGAGAATAAAACTTTAATAAGATTCAAAGTGTTGTATCAATATGGTAAAAGAAATTTTTGTCAATCTGCCAGTAAAAGACATTAACAAAACAAAGCAGTTTTTCTCCGCACTTGGATTTACCTTTAGACCTGAATTTACAGATGAAAATGCCGGTTGTCTTATCCTTGGAAAAGGCATATATGCCATGCTTTTAGCTGAGAAATTCTTCAAGACATTTATTCCGGGCAAAGAAATTTCTGATGCGAAAAGAAGTACAGAAGTTCTCAACGCTCTGACTCTCGATAGCAAAAAGGCAGTCGATGAAATGATGAAGAAAGTTATCGAGGCAGGCGGCCGAGAATTCAGGCCGATTGAGGATAGTGGATGGATGTATGGAGGAGCATTCGAAGATCTTGACGGTCATATATGGGAAATTTTCTACATGGATGAGAATAAAATGCCTGAAGCAATGAAAATAAAGGGCAGAGAATAAGCCGCGTATATCACTTCCTTGATTCCTTTATCATTCCATAGAAAAATATCGCAGGCAATATCAATATCGAACATGCGACCAAAGCTGCCTGAGGCCCGTAGGAATCGGCTATCACCCCTCCTATGAATAATGCGATTATGCCCACGATGCTGTAAACCACATTCTTTATCGAGCCCATAGTTGCCCTGCTATGCGAAGGAACAAATTTATGGAAATACGCCTCGCGCAAAGGATAGTATAGAGCCCCTATGGATGCCAAAGCAACATATATGGCGGCTGCAAGCAAATAATCGGAAACAACGCTGATAATTAGGAATAATATGCTCATCATGACAATGGAAATTATGAGAGCATTCCTCTGGGAGCCAACCAAACGAACAAACGTAGGGCTCAATGCAGAGAATATGATTCCTATGAGCGATGCTACGGCGAAAAGCGGGCCTAAATAAGCTATTGGCATGCCTATGTCTTTGAGGAAGGGCTGCCATGCTATCTCACCTGCCGTGAAAAAACCTAAGAATGCGGTTCCTAGCACGAGATACAAAATCACATTATGCGATGCCATGTATTTGCTGCCCTTTACACTTTGCCGAACAGCATGATTCAGTAAATCGGACATCTTTACTCTGCGCCGAACGAAATATTCTTTCCCGTATAGAAGAGCATAGATTCCTCCTGCCATGGTAAGCAACCCTGTAATAACCCAAAGCATTGAAAGTCCGATAGCCGTAACGAGGAGGCCGGAAACTAGAAACCCTAAAAATGTGCCTGCAAGGGTGAATGCATGGGCTTTTGAGATTGCCGTATTCACTAGCTTTCGCCCCCCTTCGCGCTTCGCATAATCAACCAGCCATGCATCCCATGCTCCTGTAGATAATGTATTCGATGCCTGCATGAAGAAGAACAATGCCGCGATAATCCCGAATTCTCGCGTAAATGATATTGCCATCAACGCAAAGCCGCAAAGAAAGAAGCTTAGCACAACGGAAACCTTGCGCCCATATACATCAGCTATGATGCCTGTAGGAACCTCAAAGAAAAGCGATGCCATAAATGATGCAGAGATTAAGAGGGAAATCTGGGTAAATGAAAGCCCGATTTCCGAGAAATAAAGCACCCAATAAGGCAGTATGAGAGCTGCCGCCCCTTCAAGGAAGTTTATAATGTAAAAAGTCCCCATGATTCGGAATTCTTCGGAGAAGCCGCTGTTGGCAGGTAATTCACGCTTCGGCAAATTTGTCATATCATACTTTGTCACGTTGAGTTTATGAATATCGGCATTATCGCTAAGATCCGGCAACAAAGCACGCAAGGGCGCCTAACTTAATTATTGTAAATCAATTATATCAATCGCAAACGCCTGCACTATCTTTTCCGCTAAAACACGAAAAGGGCTAAACTGCAACGTTTCAAACAGCGTTAACTGCAGAAGGTGCTATGTATAGGGCTGTTTTCCGTACGCCTATCTCCGGATCTCGTTGATTCAAAGGCACGGCGGTTATTGTGAACGGCGCTTTTCTTTTCATGTTATAAGCTCGCACTAAAACATTTGCGCCGTTCTTGCGAAAGTTGCCGTCAAAATAAGGCGCGTGATTACCTAAGGCTTGTTCAGCATCACGCCTATTACGGAAAGTTTTGTAGGGAAGACCCGTCTCATCAAATTCACCTACCCATCCCGAGGGCGGGAGTTTTATTCTTGATTTATCTCCTCCTGCATAGTCTATCCTATCAGCACCAGTCATTTGTATTATAGGTCTTTGTATGCATGTTCTTCCGTCCACAATTAAAGAATCTGCGTATTCATGCGGAGTTAATCCTTTGCGGAAAAATGGCGGATTTGCACGATCTTGATCCACCAAATCTTGAATACGGACAATACTGTCTATCACATCATTTGAAGGTGCAACACCATAAAGTCCATAGAACAGCCCCACTAATTCTCTCATTGTAAGGGGCTTGTCATGCGGCTGAAGATCCGCAAAATGCGCAGTATATGGGCGGGTCTGCCCGCCAAACGGCCCGATCTCAATTCCGTAGAATACATTACTCGTTTTTGGGGCGTTTGAAATTACTCTCAATGCAGACAACTCTCCGCTATCTAGGCCTCTACGGCTACTTGGAGATACATTATAAATATCCATGAGTAATTGCATATCCATCATATTTGGAATAATAATTTCGCCATGACCTAAAGGCACATTTAACACCCTTATACTCAATTTTCTAAAAGTATTTAAACAAAGCCACCACAACCACAAAATACCGTTTGATTTGGATGCCTCTGTAATAGAGAAGCGCATCACTGCTGTACGCGCTTCTCTGCACAAAATCGGCATTCTTGAGAGTTTCCGCTATTTCCGTCTCCTTGCCTTCCATCTCAGGATGGCGCATCACGATATGTAGCCATTTTCCTTCGTGAATCCTATCTTCCTCCCAAGTACGCAGGTTATTTCATCCATACTTATATTTTGCTGCCGGACTAATTATACAAAATGCGGGGCCTGTAGTCTAGCTTGGTAGGATCCGGCCTTGGGGTGGCCGAGGCCTGTGTTCAAATCACAGCGGGCCCATTAAATTTATTCTAAGAAACAATACCCTAATCCTTGACTAAAAATCCTAGAGGAACTTTGCTTCTTTTAGTGTGAAAAACCGCATATGCAACAATCCCTATAGCTGCCCATAACATTGCTGCCACCTTGGCATCAACACTGAGATAAAACATGAAAAAAAGGCAACTTATTATTCCGATAATAGGCACGACTGGATAAGCGGGAACTCTGAAATGACGCTTTGCCTTAGGCATGAGGTGGCGCAATCTTATTAACGATAAATGAGTAAACATGTAAGTGAAGAGGCTTCCGAAATTCACGATTGAAACTATGAGTGCTATATTATCAGCGAAAAGTCCTGCAAGTACTGTAATTATCATGCCGCTGACAAGTATGGAAATATAAGGCGTTCCGAACCGTTTGCTGACAGATTCGAACTGGCGCGGAAGAAGGCCATCGCGCCCCATCACATAGCTCGTTCTCGTGCCACCTATCATTGAGCTCAGGGCTACAGAACCTGTTGCTACCATGGCAGAGAATGCAATAAAGTCCATGAACATCCGGTTAGACGTCAACGCTGCCGCAAGTTCTATCAAGGGAGATGCTGTTGATCCCATGGTGTTCCAGTCCAGAACTCCGATTTCCACCACCGCTATTGCCATATAAAGTATGAATGAGACGAAAAAAGCTATCATTAATGCACGCGGAATAGTCTTCTCAGGATTTTTCGTTTCCTCGGACATCATGCTCACGGTATTGAACCCAAGGAACGCGAAGAATACTACAGCAGCAGCTTCAAGTGTGCCGCCCAAGCCATTGACAAAAAACGGCGTATAATGAGAGGCATTGAAATTCTGCCCAAGATAAAAAATCCCGAGCATCACAAGCAGGACTAGCGCAAAGACTTTAACAAAAACCATCGCTGCAGTAGCCCGGGCGGTTTCACGTACGCCAATCAGATTCAGAATAGTAAGCGCGACCGGCAAGCCAACGGCCGATAATGCCAAGGCAGTGGGCCCGTTCATTCCGAAAAACGCGGCAAAATACGCTGCAAAGCCTACGGATACAGCGGCGGCACCGACAGTATAATCAAAATACTTGAACCAGCCTACGAGGAAACTCCAAAACCTGCCGAAAGCTTTCTTGGTAAAGGCATAACTGGCACCTGTTTCGGTTATTAGCGATGAAAGTTCGGCTGCCGAGAGCGCGGTCATCAACGCTATGAAGCCTGCGATAAAGAATGATAATATAACGGATGGCCCGGCAATGCCTGCGGCGACACCGCTCAGTACGAATATGCCTGCGCCAATGATATTAGCAATTCCTACGGATGTCGCGCCCCAGACACCCACAGTTCTTCTGAGCCGCATAGGCCTACTATCCGCATATCCGTTTATAATGTTGCAAGCGGGCGACAAGAATATAAAGCGGCAAGGCTAATTTTGTAGGATGCGCAAAGAATGCGATTCCTGCGGCGGCGAATTTGACGAAAAGGATATGAATGAGCACAGATTTTACGGCACGAAGACGTATGTCTGCAAAAAATGCGCCGCAGAATACGGCAAAGGCTGATTCTTTCTTAAGGAACTAATCGCATATGATATTATTTTATTCTCCTGGAATATGCATTATTCTAAAAGTTACCTTCATAATGCCGTCTGAATTTGCATGAAGACTCAGGCGTAACGGCTTTCGGGCAAGAGCCTATAGCTCCGATTTCTATACTGTCATAGACAACCATGAATCATATTTCTTGTCTACGGATGGGCCGATCTATGTCAGACGCAGGGGTACCGTTCATGAAGTAGTATGGACAAGCGAAGGAGAAAACAAAATAGCTGTCTATTATTTTGTAGTGTCAAGGGAAATGCCTAAGGACCATATAGGCTATACATTGGAGATCGAGCCTATGGCATCGAATGCCAAAGTTCCAAGACATGAGCAATATAGGACCGTAAGAGCTTTTTATTCTGGCATTTTCAACTCTGATGGCCAGCCGGATTATAATGCAAAAGTTCTTGAAAAAATTTTATTCTCGAAAAGGATCCGCCTGCTTAGGACTAGAAATCACACTTAAGTATTTTCTAGAAAACTTATCAGAAAAGCACCATTAGTCTAATGGCAGGATTCGAGCTTCCCAATGCCCGCAACTTCGCTGCATCGTATGCTGTATTAAAATAGCATGGAAACAGCTCGTGATCCGGGTTCAAATCCCGGATGGTGCATGAGTCACCCCGCCAAAAAGTACCTCTCGAAACTTATCATTGATGCCGAAGTGGTTATTTTCTCGAATTTGCAATATATTGCTGAATAGAAGATTTTAATTGTTGAACTACATAGATAAAGAATGATAGATGTTCAAAATTCTGTACCCGCAAATCCATTAGAGCTATCCCGCGTGGGGGTAGAAAACGTAAAAAAACTCATAATTGTAGGCAGTGACTCAGATGCATATCAATGCGTAATGTCCATTGACGCATACGTCACTTTGCCGGCTCATCAAAGGGGTGCCCACATGAGCAGGTTCATTGAATCTATACACAACCTGAGTTCAAATATGCATTCCATTGAAGACGTCGCGGAGACCCTTGCAAAGAGCATACTGGAAAAACACCACTATCATTGCGAAACGAAGGTTTCTGGCATAATGCCATTTCATAAAAGAAACGTTTCTGGGGGAAAGGAAACTGCTATAGTAAACGTTTGCGCTACTTATGATACGAGAACAAAGCAAAGAACCATAGAGCTTTCATTGAAAGGCATCTTAGCATGCCCATGTTCAAAAGAATTGACTGGTGGGCTGACGCATAACCAACGCGGTGAATTGCAACTACGATTGGACACTACGGGGGCCCCAATAAATCACGCTTATCTTATTGATATATGCAATTCGTGCTTTAGTTCACCGACATATAGTTTGCTGAAACGCCCGCAAGAAAAATCGGTTGTGGAAAAAATCCACCAAAACCCCATGTTTGTGGAGGACGTTGTACGTAAATGCGCGGCTGAACTGAAGGCCGAATATCCGCGAAGGCAATGTCATATCAAGTGCATAAGCTTCGAGTCAATCCATGATCATAACATCTCTTCGCAATGGGAGGGGACGTTATAATGTTTCGATTGCGCATAGAGGACCATTTTGACGCGTCACATAGCATACCTGGGCATGCTGGGAAATGCAGAAACCTCCACGGACATACGTATAAAGTGGAAGTGTTCGTAACAGGTCAAACTACAGATTCCAATGGGATTTTAGAAAATTCTGACTTCATAGAATTAAAAAGTGGGCTTCGATCATGTCTGAGCGAATTTGACCACAATCATCTTAATAACATTCTGGGAAACAATGCTACGGCCGAGAATGTCTCGAAAATATTATTCCATAAACTGGAGGACAAGGGCATCAAAAATCTGGAGAGGGTAAGGGTTTGGGAATCCCAAAATCAATATGCGGAATACTGGAAAGACAATGAAGGTAAATGAAGTATTCTATTCCGTGCAAGGCGAAGGTCGCTCTCTCGGCATTCCTTCGATTTTTATCCGGCTTTCTTCATGCAATTTACATTGCTGGTGGTGCGACACAAAATATACATGGCTTTTCAGCAAACAAATGCTAAAGAACGTTGAGAAGGCTACTACGGACAATTCTTCCGCCCCCAGAGAGGATACCAAACTCTATCACCCCTTCAAAGAAAGTATCGATATGCTATCCGAAGAGTTAATACAAACTATAGAGAAATTTGACTGTAAACGCATAGTACTTACAGGCGGGGAACCATTGCTGCAGCAAAAAGATCCGGAGCTCTTGAAATTCCTAAACTGTGTTAATGAATTAGGCTACTATATCGAAACGGAAACGAACGGCACCATAGTCCCAAATGAGCTCTTTTCTGCCAGCATAAAACAATGGAATGTTTCGCCCAAACTCGAATCCTCTGGAAACAGGGCTATTATGAGAGAAAATGCCGCAGCTCTGTCCTTTTTTTCAAATGCTAATACCGCATGGTTTAAATTTGTAGTTTGCTCTGAGAACGATATCTACGGAATCAACGATATTGTCGCGCGTTACAAAATCCAAAAAAACAAGGTCCTATTAATGCCGGAGGGCACGACACGTGAGGATGTACTCCGCAGATCCCGGTTCATCGTGGAGACGTGCAAAGCATCTGGATACGGATTCACGCCGAGATTACATATTCTTCTATGGGGGTCGGATAGGGGCAGATGAATCATTTCCTTGCCGATATGATAATTCGATGGCTATTCGTGCGTATTCCCCTCTCCGTTTTTGCGTCTTTCATCAGTTTATGAATATACTCCATGTCATTAATCCTGTTAAAGTCGGGAATTATCGGGGTGTTGCGAAGGAGAAACATAATATCCTCCACGGACTCGTAGAATTCCGCCGAATTCATTTCACTCACTTCTATGTCCACGAAACCCGCTTTTTGCAGCATGGCCTTTTTTCTTAACATTTCGCTTCTGCCTGCCATCAGCGCCGTATAATTCTGCCCTCTTCCGAATATTCTCTTTATATTTTCTTTGTCTTTCTCACCTATAGTTATCTCTAGAAATATCCCGCCCCTGTTCAAAATACGCTTGGTTTCCAGAAGAAATTCCATGCTGGAAGTACTGGGTCCTCTCCTACTAATCGAAATGTCAAATTGTGCATCAGCAAACGGTAATTCCCTACCGTCCGAGATGGATAAGAATACGTTTCTTGATCCGGAAATCGCGAGTTTTTGGCGCGCTTTTTCAATCATTTTTGTAGAAGTGTCAATGCCTACGATAAATTTCAGCTTATCGGATAAACTAATATCAAACGAGCCGTCAGCGACCCCTATGTCAATTGCTACGCTGTTTTGGCAGATATTATTCGTGACAAGTCGCCTGAATTTTTCCTCACAATTTTCGCCTTCGCGGTATAAGCGCAATGATGTAAAGTCGTATCCTATCTCCGAACCCACTTTATCCCAAAACGATGCATCAACACCTTTCCCCATAATGACAATATGCGAAGATGTTTAAGAATAAAAAATCGTGTTATTTGTATGTACATACTTGGTATTGCAGGCTGGAACGATAGAGGTCATGATGCGTCGGCAACGCTTCTAAAAGACGGCAAAATTGTAGCTGCGGTAGAAGAGGAAAAACTGATCAGAAAAAAGTATTCATACGACACATTGCCTCATAATTCCATCAAGTACTGCCTTGATGTCGCCGGCATAGGAGTCAACGAAATAGATCATGTAGCGGTTTACTGGGACTGGCCGTATCATTATAAAATTAGAGGCATGACGGACCGCCTAGATGAAAGTACTCTCCCAGAACAAATATTCCCCAGAACAATGTTTGATTATGGTAAATCTCCGCGGATTTCTTTCATCGAGCATCATTTGTCGCATGCTTCAAGCGCATTCCGAGTCTCGGGCTACGACAAAAGCGCCATTGTAGTGGCGGACGGGCAGGGCGAAGACGTCTCCACTTCCTTGTGGTATGGAGACGGAAACCAAATAAAATTAGTCAGAAAAATAGGCATACCTGATTCATTGGGATATTTTTACGAGGCCTCGACGGGATTCGTGGGCTTAGAACCCAACGAACCTGGCAAGACTATGGGGCTTGCAGCATACGGCAGACGAAGAATGTCACTGTCAGACGCTTTCACAACTAACGGCAAAAGCTATAGGTCCAATATAAACAGGTCGGGAATAGTACTTGGAAAAGACGGAGTCAGCGATGAAGAAACCCAAATACGCGAGCAATGGGTAAAATTATTCTCCAGCCGATTTGGAAGGGCCAATGCGCCTTCATTCATCTATGACCAAGATGCGAAAAAATTCGCGCGTGAAACTATCATGACCCCGGTTTATATGGATGCCGCCGCTTCGGCACAAGCCATAGTCGAAGATATGATGTTATATCTTGCCAAAATTGCTGTTGAAGAAACTGGCTCTAAGAACCTGTCACTATCCGGGGGTGTGGGATTGAATTGCGTCGCCAACGGCAAGATATTGCGTTCCGGTATTGTGGATGATATATTTATCCAACCGGCTGCCAATGACGCGGGATGCAGTATGGGCGCCGCTCTAGAGCTCTATTCCCGACTGGGATACAACGCCAGAACAATTATTCCGAATGTCTATCTGGGGCCGGCATTCTCAGAAGAAGCCATTGAAAGGGAGCTACTATCGCTCAAGATACCATTCAAATACCAAGATGATCCCGAAGGCATGGCCGCGCAGCTTATCACAAACGGAAAAATAGTAGGCTGGTTTCAAGGTGGCATGGAATGGGGACCCAGAGCATTGGGCAACAGAAGCATACTTGCCGACCCAAGAAATCCTGATATGAAAAACAGACTGAATGAAGCAGTAAAATACAGAGAGTGGTACAGGCCATTTGGCCCTTCGATGCTCGATGAAGCGGCGGCCAATTATCTGGAACAACCGCATTCTTCACCATATATGATATTAGGATTTGATGTCCGCAAAGATCGGGCCGGAGATATACCTGCGGTAGTTCACGTAGATGGTACAACTAGGCCTCAGACGGTTGATAAAAAAAGCAATCCCAGATATAGGAAACTCATAGAAAATGTGGGCGAAATCACGGGTGTTCCGGTAGTCGTCAACACTTCCCTTAATGTAAAAGGAGAGGCGCTTGTATGTAGTCCCAGAGATGCACTACGCACTATGTATGGAAGCGGCATGGATTACCTTTTCATCGGTGATTTCATGATTGAGAAATAGAATCATGCCGCCTTACATGGTTTTCAATGCTTTCAATAATGCGATATTCTCGTCCGGCAGGCCAGCGACTATTCTGAGCCCATCGCGATCCGCATCTATAAATTCGGAGTCCCATGAAGGGAACACCGAGATTTTATTTTTCCAGAGATGGTAAAATATTGCCTCCGCGCGAGAAGTTCTGATATACACAAAATTCGTTGCAGAAGGTTCGGCATATAGTCCAATAACGGTCAATTCATCTACAAGTCTCTTTACCGTCTTTTTCGCTTTTACCCATGTGCTTGCATAATAATCAACGCTATCATTGCAAGCTATGGCCGCGCGTTGCACCATCATATTGACTCTCGATGGCGCCTCAACCGCAGCAACATGTCTACCGTTTCAGGATGCGCTATGATGTATCCCAGCCGCATACCGGCCAGACCAAAAGATTTGAGAAATTTCTCATTACAATGAGATTATTGCCTTTTTGAGACCATTGGTCGTCAACATATGATCGTCCGAAATTCCCGTATAACTTTCTATTTTCTTCGTCAATAACGACCAATTCCTGTCGGGATACGCCGAAATTCTGGGTATAGACTCTCTCAGGGTCTTTATAACATTCTCCGCAGGAGCGTATTTGTTTGTCGAAAGGTCCGACCTTATAAAATCATTGGAAATTTTGGTATATGTCGTATGCAGTATATTCTTCACCCAGGTAACGCCATTCATGGCATCATTTCATACAGACATCTCTTAAACGCTTTATCAGAAATGCCTCGGAAAAATCACCTGTACCACTCATTATGCCCCGAAATTTATTCAGGCCGATAGCCGCATCCGCATAATTGACATGCGATATCTGCGACCCATAGCACTCTATGGCACTCCTCTTTTGTTGGACAAATCCTGTAATATCTTCAAAATATTGAGGGTGTTGTATTGGTGTCCATACTTCATACATAAATATGCCTTTGATATCGCAGGGCTTGCCCAATTCCGGCATATAAGGACTTGAAGACAACCATGCGGCTTCGCTACTTATGTCGTATGCAGACCTATGGTCACGATCATGCTCATCGGGATGCGGAATGAATATATAATCCGGTCGCGTTCGCCTTAGGAGGTTGATTGTGGGTATCAATGCATTTCTATTATACTCAAGAAATCTATCGGGTTCTCGAAGAAAGAACAACTCTTCCACACCCAATTTTTTGGCAGCATTATGGGCTTCCGTTTCGCGTATCTCTCTCGCGTCTTGCGAATTCGATGATGTCATGCATGTCAGAAACAGTCGACGTCCCTGACTAGCATACTTGGCCATACTACCCCCGCATCCTATAGATTCGTCGTCCGGGTGAGCGGCAAAAACCATAACAGTATTGTTAAATACCATGCATATAATCATTGACATATAGTAATTTTAAATGGACATATCGATCATAATTCCTGTCGCCAACGATCTGCGCTTAAGGGACTGTCTCCAGAGCATCGATGAAGATGTGGAAGTAATCGTTTCTATGAATGGCCCCACTCCAGACATAAAACGGATAGTTAAAGAATCTGGCAGGGATTCATGTGAACTTGCCGAGAGGAACTTGGGCGCGGCTCTTGATGAAGGTATACATGCGGCATCGAACGAAAGGGTTCTGCTTATAGACTCGGATTGCACATTCAATCCCGGAACAATACGGATGCTCTACGAGGGTCTCGAGGGTTATAAACTCGCAAAAGGCAGGGTTCTTTTCCAAACCAAGGGTTACCCTAGTCATGTAATAGCCAGAGCGAGAGAATACACAACATCGGACAGAATCACCGCCTATAAACCTCCACTGGCCATGCGAAGATCTATAAAAAGTGATATAGGGGGCTATCTGTACGACAGGGATATCCACTGGGTGGAAGATGCCGAATTCGATCGCCGGGTTCAGATAAATGATATACCTATAAACTACATAGTAGAGGCTACCATAAATCATCCGCCACTAACACCCTGTACAGATTTACGGAGCGCATGGAGATATGGCGTAGGAAAACGCATTGGCGTGGAAAAAAACCTGATGAAGGGTCTGGGTGCGTTTTACGATAAGGAAATCGACATAGCATCAAAAAAAGGCTTAGATGTAGCGGCCTACATGCTTGCATGGAACTCGGCATATACTCTCGGATGGGTATCCCAAGCACTCTTTGATGTCTATTCTGTCAGGAAAAAATTTAGAAACTGATCAGACGACATACTCTGTGACGTCCGGCGCCATGACCTTTTCAAAGGCGTTCTTTCTGTCGAGACAATTTCTGCATGCCCCACAATGCTTCTCTCCGGATTCATAGCACGACCACGTCACATCAACCGGAAGCCCGTTAGCCTTCGAAAATGTTATCATATCCCATTTGAAATTATGCAAAAACGGAGTTCTTATTTCAAATTTGTCGCCATAAATGCCTCTACTCAACGATATTTCCATGGAATCGAAAAACTCCCGGGACGAATCTGGATACGGCGGCATTTCGTCCTCCTTATAAGCGCCTATGGTAATGCATCGCGCCTTTACAATTTCGCAGTATGAACTGGCAATAGTAAGGAAAATTACATTTCTGGCCGGCACCCAATCTATCTTCTTCGATTCCATGGAATGAAAGTCTTTGTCCGCCGCCTTTGTAATGTTTCCTGTTCCCGTGAGCGCAACTCTCAGAAACGGCATCGAAATCGTCACTATTTGAAGCGTATTTATATTCACTGACCGTTTTCTCAATTCGTTGATGTAATTCTGGGCCGCTGTAACCTCCATTTTGGCGGATTTTTGGCCATAATTAAAAAATAATGGATATATATGATTTCCATCCATCGCTGCTTTCGCCATTGTAGTGCAGGAATCCATGCCACCGGAAACGAGAGAAACGATTTTTTGCATATAATTGGTTATCCCGAAAAAATAAAAAGACTCTGCGGTCAGAAGGCAGATACCAGACTATGGTTTATAAAGTTTGTCTGGATGTTAATTGCGGTTATCATATGACAACGTCTAACCAGACAGAAGTCCTAAATCAGCACTTCCTAGTAGATAGTGAAATTCCGAGGCAGATGGTTCTTCATGCCGATGTAGATTCCTATGAAACTGCATTAGAAATCGGCCCGGGAAAGGGGTCAATTACTCGTGAAATTGCCTTGTTCGCAGGCCGGGTAGTGGCTATAGAAAAGGACGCTCGAATGCGTCAATACCTCGAAGATGTGCAGAGGGAACACCCCAATGTTTCCGTGATTTACGGAGATGCCATAACTGCAAGGTTTCCGAAACACGATAAGATGGTCGGCAATATCCCGTTCAACATAACGGAGCCGCTAATGATGAAGTTATTTAACGGAAAACCTGCTCCTTCCTTCCTGTTGGTAGGGGAAAATTTCGCGAATTCCGCCTGCAGAAGAAAAGATACAAGACTGGGACTTCTCACCAATGCCTACTTCAGTCCCGAACATTTAATGGACGTCGGGAGCGAAAGCTTCGATCCTGAACCTTCAACAAACGCTGTATTAGTCGGACTATATCCCCGGGAAAAAATGTCTATGAAGAAGGATTTCCCACTATTCACTTTGAGGTGCGTTTGGGACCAGAATAAACGGCCCCTTCAAGATGCCTTTCGTGCGGCTTTGAGTCAGTATACCGAAGAACAGGACGCCGGAATAGATAGATATGTTCAGGAAACGCGAGCTGAAAACCCCTATATGGACAAAAGGGTAGATGCCCTGACAAGCTATGAATTTACCAGATTTTTCGAATATTTGTCTTCTGCCAAGCCCAAAAGGATATGGGGCGGCAGTCACAAACCAAGAGGCGGCGGGCGAAGCTGGCAGAGTCGCTATGGCGATGCCATGTTTTAGAATAATACGGTGTACAAATGACAATTCCAGACGGTTCCGATAAAATAGCATACAATCGCATATCGCAAGACACGGTCAATCTGGACCAGCACTTCCTTATTGATTCGGCGGTATCCAGAGAAACTGTCTATTTACTCGGGATAACTTCCTATGATAATGTTCTCGAAGTGGGACCGGGATACGGAAATCTTGCAAGATTGGCCCTTAACGACATGCCACATTCATTATATGCAATAGAAAAAGATCCAAGATTTAGTGAATTGTTGTCGAAAGAGTTGGCATCCTATCACAATTTCTATCTTATAACAGGAGATGCTCTTCGCGTCCCGTGGCCAGCCGCCCACAAATTCATGTCGAATGTGCCATACCGGATTTCTGAACCACTTTTACAGAAACTTTTTGTTCAGGAGCCTGCTGCCTCCAGTCTTATCTTGCCACTAGATTTTGTCACCCGTATTATATCGTCTTCTGAAGACAACGACTATACAAAACTTGCTATGATGCTTCGTTCAATTTATGATGTGCGCATTCATGAATCAATTCCCCCAGAATCCTTCTATCCTAAGCCGCGTGTTCGTTCTGCATTAGTATATATGGGGAAAAGGGATGATAGTTCATCAACCACAAGAGATCGTCTTACAAGACGCGTATTTCTTCAAAGGGACAAGAAATTGAAAAACGCGATTCGGGAAGGCATTATTCAGATAGTAAATGAAAGAGGAGATATGCTTACGAAAAGGGAATCTAGACGGCTTTTAAACCATATGCCAGACGACGCCGTAATGGAGATGTACGTGCCGCAGATACCCGCGGCTAAACTTGGCTATATATTGGACAGCATCTCTAAAAATTTTGACGCCTTGTACGGAAACATATAACAATTAATATACGGGGAGTACTAAGCTATCCCTCGCGCCGTGCACCTTCTGCAGAACTCCGTTTCGCCGTGCCGCATGAATACGTAATAATGGGACATCAAGTGCGCCAAACAGAATGTTTCCTTTCCCGTCGAAAGGTATCCATCAAGAAAACTCAGGTCCTGCACGATTTACGGGGCTCCTCCACTTCGTGAGCGCAATAGCTCCGCGACAACGCAAGGAATTCAGCTTTAAGAAGAATCTCGCCATGTTTTACACAAGGGTCAGTATGAAATTATATCCAACAGTACGGGAAATCATGAACAAGGGCGTGGAAACGGTCGCATTAGAAGACACGATAACCCATGCGGCAAAGGTAATGAAGGATAAAAAAATAGGGTCACTGCTCATAAAAGGTTATCCGATAGGCATCATTACGGCCACGGACATAATATACAAACATGTCGCTGAAGGAAAGGGAAGCCATGTAAAGGACATAGCCACTTCTCCCGTGATAACGATATCGCCCAACAAGACGATTGAACAGGCTGCCAAGCTGCTTGCCGAGAAAAACATAGAAAAGCTCCCGGTGCTGGACGGCGACAAGATAGTGGGGATCGTGACCGCTACGGATATACTGAAGGTTCAGCCTTCGCTCTTTGAGATCCTCCTTGAAAAAATGCAGACTATTTCCGAGCCGGAAGCGGAACAGGAGCGGATGGAGTTCTCGGAATGCGAGTCGTGCGGGAACTACTCTGACGACGTCGAAGAACTGGACAGCAAGTTCCTCTGCAGCGAATGCAGAGCCTGAACGCGCCTGAAAACAAAAATATTCACTAACCCCGCCAAAATTCCCGTCATCACGTTTCTTCGCCTGCATTCCATGGTATTTTCTTCGCAAAATCTCTATAATTTTAAATATTTTGATGAGTGAATATGTTTACCAGCTCCAAAATTTACTTCTTTTCCGGAGTGTAAGAAGAGATGAAACAATGCCGCAACAAACACTAGCACCTCAGCAGAAGCAGAAATGGAAGAACTGCCCAAAATGTGAAGGATGGATACCTAAATCATGGCAGCGACATACAAAATGCGGCTGGAGTGCAGAAGAACAACCAGAACAGCAGCCACAACCCCAAGGCGCAGAAACAACAAAGATAGATCCGACAATAGCCGAATTTGCCGATGTATACAGCAAATGCAAAACGGCAATTGAAAGTATCTATGCAACGACTGCCTTACTGCCAGAACATATAGCAGCTGTGAATACTCTGTTCATTCAGGTTGCAAGGGAAAAACATTTTCATAGCCTTACACATGAAAGATCTTGAGTGCGAGTATTTTCTTTCTTTTTTATATTCAATTTTTAAGAGCCGCAGGATCCAATACTACAACAGTTGAATGATTCAAAACACCTAACTAATCTCCGCATTAGCCTTACATCAACTCACAAGCGCGTTTATTTGATTTCCGAAGAAGTAAATAAAAATCACATTAAAAATGAATTTAGCTACGGCTTCCGTTATATTGATGGGTTTATCGTAAATCGTTTTCTCTATCCGGGCATTGGCTAAAATTTTCAAAAGAAGGAGTAACGGCAAAAGAAGAGTCAAAGGCGCATGAGAAAGATAACCGGCAGTAAACGCTACAAGAGCATCAATTATATTGGCGGGCGCAGGAACAAAAGGTGGAATATCCGACATGGAAGGTAAAATGACCGAACGAATGCCTCCAATAAGCGGGATTGTAATGAACATCAGAATAGCACCGACAGTAGGACCCGCTACAATGCCCGCTAATACGGTGCCGAGTGTTATGAATTCTATCCCTGTCATGCCGGGAATCAGAAACCTAAGAACAAGATTATCAAGCCATATCAGGAAAAATACAATGGCAAGAATATAGCCGCCGATCAAGAAGTAAATAAAGATGCCAATAACCAGACTCAACGGTATCAGCAGTAGCAAATTCATTATAATTTAGAGATGCAAGGCAGCAAAGCAGTCAAAAATACAGAATGAACGGTATGTATTGTTTATTTTCACTAACGCGAAGATTTGCGGCGATCCTTTCTTTTGGATTTTATATAGAAAATATCACCTTTTTTCCTTCTTACATCTCCTATCTGATTTAATATCCTCCTGGCCGATGGATCATGCGCAACTAATTTACCTCTTTCTATATGCCCGTCTTGCTTATTGATCAACCAAGCCTGCGTTTCCCATGTGCCGTCCTTTTTCATGCCAGAAAGCCGTTTACTATGGTTGGGGCGACCAACATCATGTATTCTGAACGTCGTAAAACGCGTCTTTGGCAGTATGATGATCCTGTAGTAATCGCCGCGTCCCTCTTGTCCGGGCCGCTTTCGGCTAGGGTCCTCTGGCTGTTTCATTGACCTAGCATTTTTGCTCATTTCACGCCATCTGCGTTGGGCCTTCTTTATATTTTCTTTAGCCGCACGCCTTTGTGATTCCGTAGTCATTAAATTACCTCTATTCGAAGAGGGTGAAAAGGAATATAACTACTTTATCTTCAAACTTTTTATAGAAGATTAAGGTTGGGAACCCAGAAAATAGAATAATTATTTATAAATTGCAAGCGTAATATTCCTAAGAGAGTTCTATCCATCATACATTTTGTTTGCACACCAAAAATTTCTCAGTCGTGCATTCTAAACAAAACGAGGTGAAGGCTGTGGTAGATAAAGATCCTGTAAACGGCATGGAAGGAAAAGAAGACATTACGGCAACGCACAATGGCAAAACATATTATTTCTCCAACGAGAAATCGAGGGATATGTTTGCCCAGAGCCCAGAACAATACATAAATAAAAATCAACGCGACGATGAAGTCGGAGAAAAGATGCAAGCAGCAGATCAAGAAAGTGAGCAAACGAGCGCTGAAGAGTCCAATCAGAGTAGTGCAAAAAAAGGAATGGGCGAGAATCCAGAAATGACCGACGATGAAGAGACTGAAGATAGAACGCAAGCGAAGCAAGAGAGACGGCAAGGCCATCAAAAATCAGAGTGATTTAGGCAGGAAATTTTCGTTCTTCGAGAAATCCTGTATATTCAAACCTATGCATATTTTGCATTAAAGACTTTTATGAAAAATACTATTTGGAACTATGATCTAAAATAAGTCCCTGATTGCCCGCAAAATCCCAAAGCCCCCGATAAGGGAAGCTGAAATGATGTAAGCTTTGGGAAAGGCTTTCGCCCTAGTCTTGTCTCTTTCTAGCTTCCTGCGCCTTTCTTATATTGCGTCTCCTCGCATCATCCTGCGCCTCTGTTGCCATAATCTTCACCCCTGCGGCATTATAGGCCTTTATCTGGCTTAGCGAACGCCCGATGCGCCCGCCGCATAATTTCATATAGGCCGTATGAAAATCTCTTAATCTGCGAAATTGAGCCTTGATGCAGATCAAATGAACAAATATAGCATTTGAATTTTTGTCTTATATTTCTAATTGCCTTTCGTTTCATATAAAAATATCATTTCAATTATTGCACAAAAAAATGTTTTTATAAGTTTTTTTCGTGTTATTATTACATGGATGTTCTTGACAAAAAGATCATCTATGAGTTAGACTTGAACGCAAGAGCTCCTGTAACCCGAATCGCAAAAAAGCTGAGAAGTTCCAAGGAAACGGTAAATTTCAGGATAAACAAACTCATGGAACAAGAGTACATAAAAGAATTCTACACAATTTTCAATGCCGCTAAAATGGCATATAAATTTTACAAGCTTTCAATGGTTTTCGTAGATACAACGCCGGATATAGAGAAAAAACTGATATCTTACGTAAAGGAGAGCAAAAATTGCTTACAATTGAGGATATGTGACGGGGCGCATGATCTGGATTTTATTATCGCCGTGAAGGAACTGAAAGACTTCAAACAGTTTCTTTTTGGCATTAAAAATAATTTCGGAAAGTATTTTTCAACCAAAGATATGCATATCATAGCAAGAACACATAAATTCGGCAATCATTTTCTTCATAATGGCGCCGGCACTCGGCGTTCTTTTGACAATACTGATATTGGTCATTACCGGGCAGATGAAACTGACACAGCTATAATGAAGGCATTGGCCACTAACGGAAGGCTTAAGCTTGTAGAGTTGGCGAAGATGATAAAGATTGAATCTGGAGTAGTAAAATATCGGATGAAAAAACTGGAACAGACGGGAATTATATTTGCTTATTCGGCAATGCCTAATTTTGACAAGCTTGGGCTTGAATTTATAGAAATAATGATAAATATGAAGAGTCATAGTTCCATACCAAACGTAATCCAGTTTTTCTACCAGACGAATAAAGTGATCTTCATTTTTGAAGTTCTGGGAAGATATGATTTGTGCATCGAACTTCACGTGGAAAATAAAATCGTGCTAAGGCAAATACTCAACAATTTCAAGGAAAAGTTCGGCAAAGAATATAACTATTACGATGTGGCCAACGTTTACGAGAATTATGTTATAAGTTGGTCGCCTTACTAAGACGAAGTATTGATACGAATAGCCACCTTTAAATATGCTATCCGATGATATAGTCCTTATGGGTGTTGATTACGGCAAAATATTCGGCGGCGCTCTGAAATACGCATTTTCCGTCGATAAGATTCTGCCGATGTTTACGCTATACGCCGCGATGCTCCTTTTCATCCTGTTTATGGGAAGCATAATATTGGATTCCTATGGCGCGACAACGACCTTTGCACTCTCCCTAATAGGGAGCATTGTGCTGTTTGTCCCCGTTTTCGTGGCGATTCTCCTTGTTTCCACATTTCTGGTCATAGCCTACATTCATAATGCATTCCAGCACTCGAAAGGCCGCTATGAGAAGCTCTCTGCTTCGTATCATTATGCCAAAACCAAGTATCTGAAGACGTTGGGAGCCATCGTGATCACATATGTGGTCACATTTGCTGCCAGTATTGTCCTCTATCCTCTTTCTATCGCCAGCATATTCGACGATTCTATCGGCCTCCTGATAGCAAGGGTTATAATAGAAAATGCAGTGAACATCGCAATCTCATTGGCCCTGCTCCTCTATTTGCCCATAATAGTTCTGGAGAGCAAGGGCCTGATAGACTCGCTCAAGGAAAGCTTCGGCACGTTCCGTAAAAACATCAAAGCGATAGTCATCTACTCGTTGATATGGATTGTCATGGCCATGATATTAATCGTTCCGCTTATGCTCATAGTGTTGATTGCCATAATCACCCTCGCGCCGGGCGTGACAGATATCCAGTCTCTTGTTACAACCGTAAAAGCCGCCATGCATATGTTTGCCTTCCTTATGCTTGTTATCGCCGCTATCATGGCATATATACAGGTATTTTATATGGCGTCGGTATCGTATCTGTATGCCCAGTTGAGGCACCCAAGGCGATAATATGGAAATAGATTACGGAAAAATTTTCGGCAGGGCGGCGGCCTACAGCTTCTCAGCACACAGGATCGTGCCCATGCTCGCAATAAACGCAGCCATGCTGCTCGCGGCCCTTATGATAACTCAGAGCATACTTGTGAGCGTTGCAGGCGGCTCCTTGGGCGCGTTATTTTCCGCAATAGGGACTTTCGTGATAATACTGATAATCACGACCATTGCCGCCATATTCTTTGTCACTGCATATATCCATGACGCGAACGACTACTGGAAAGGCAAGAATCTTGATATCTATCATTCATACAAGTATGCAAGAAGCAAATATCTCAAGATGCTGGGCGCCACGATTCTTGTGGGTACTATAAGCGCTGCCATAAGCATGGCCGTAGGCCTTCCTTTCATAAGCATAGCGGTTGATATAATCGTGGGTCTTGTGTTCCTGATGTATACGCCCATAATCGTGCTTGAAAGCAAGGGGCTTATAGAGTCCATGAAGGAGAGTTACGGCATCTTCATGCGAAACAAATTTGACCTCTTCACCTACTGGTGGGTTCTGACCGGAATACAACTGGCAATTTTCGCCGTCTCGCTTATTCCCCTCGCAATATTTTCATGGCCCGCGATAGCGGCGGCGATAGGAGGCATACCAGCCGCGCAGGCCATTCAGGCCAATGCAACAGTAATATCATTGGGCATCCTTGCCATGAGCACCATGCTTTCATACGCTACAGTCTTCGGAATTTCATCTCTTACGTTCATGTACGCTTCCCTGAAGCGTGTCAAAAAGTAGGCAATTCTTCTTCCGAGCGCGCGCGTGTTTCGGGGCTTTTTTCAGGGATCATAGATTTGACTTTTTCCAGAATCATTGAAAAATCGGGGAATTTGAGGTTTATCGGACGGTTCTTGTTTTCAGGCTTCGCCTCTGCGGCCTTTTTAATAGCTGATTCTTTATCATTGTCTGTTTTCGTGGTATTAACAAACTTGAACAACTTTACAGCAAGCTTGTCTTTGAGCGGCATATCATCCCACTTGTGGAAATGAATTATTCTAAACCCGCATATCTGGCACTCGTCATGCTTGACAGGGGAAAGAAAGTTTTTCTCGCACTTGGGACAGTAATACCTGAAATAACCCCCGTTGATCAAAGGATGCTTTTGCTTTGCCGAAAGCTGCTTTAGAGGCGATGAGCAAAACTTGCATATATCCATACGCAATATGGAATCAAAACTTCTTGCGCAATTTTCACATAGATAAAGAAAATTATACTTCTTTTCGCGAAAGGCATCAAAATCGTCTAAATCGCCTACCCCTCTGTCAGTAATAGGAGAAGTAGATTCCATATTTATCCCATAAAGCTGCCGAACCCTTGGAGAGCCGCATTCTCCTGCTCCTCGATTTTCTGCAATACAATCTCTTTTTTATCATGCTTCAACATCATATCCTTCAGAATTTCACGTGCCTTTGCAATTCCTTCTGCAGAGCAGTCTACTATGATGAAATAGCCTTCTTCCTTAATGTCCAAGGATCCCGCGGCTCGAAGCATAATACTGCCTCTATTTATCATATCGTCCTTTTTCAAGGCATCCTCGGCCTTGAGCTTGTCTTCTGATCTGACGAGAAAAACCTCTTTCATAAGGAATAATCGTTGGAGAAATTTATTTATAATGCTCTAGCAAGTGTTATATACGCCATGAAAGCTATTTTCGTTGCCGTAATTTTGGCTATTGTCGGATGCGTATCAGTGCCTTCTGAACCCGCTCTTCAGGGCGATGCATTAACACAATATGCAAACCTTCTAAACGAATGGAACGATATAGCGAATTATCATGCCATCAATGCCAGCGGCCATACATTATACTTTCCCCATGAACTCTCAATTCACGAAGCGCCTTGCGACCGAAAGATGTCGCCTGTCATAGAATGCGGGGACATTATAATCGCATCCGCGCCTGCAGAGCTGAAGAAAGACGATGTCGTTTCCTTTACGATAAAGGATTCCGAAGCTCAGGCGTTCACTGAATCTCATGGAGGTGAAATCTGGAGAAGAATCGCAAGAATAAGTGCAGAAGGTTATGTCATGAAAGCAGACATATTTGACTCTACCCATGCGGTTTTTGTCAACGAATCAAGAATGACAAAAAAAATGGTAGGGATTCTTTCGGATGCTAAGACGACAGAGAGCTTAGAAGCCTTGCCATTCAAGCCCGTCGTGGAAAGCCGGGAGCAGCTTCTGAATGTATGGAATAATTTTGCATCATCCGTCTATAAGGATAAGCTTCCCAACGGCCTGCCGCTTTATTATGTTAAAGATTTGGCACCGGCGTCAATCTCCTGTGCGACCAATAGCATGAAGCCTGCGGTAGAATGCGGTGACCTCGTTCTTGAAGAAGCAGAATACGGGACACTGAAACCCGGGGATATAATATCATTCAAAATAGAACCAAACGAAAGTTCAGGCTATTTGCCGCAATCCGACAAGACCCAATACATAATGCACAGGATATACAGAATAGATGAAAACGGCGCCTACATAACTAAAGGCGATAATAATCCTTTGACTGATGTTATATACCTCAAAAAAGAAAATATACTTGGGAAGGTTGTTGCTATTTTCAAGAAGATTTGACGGCCAGAGTCTTCTTGTGGCGTTCTATGACGGTCTTTATTCTTTTGCGCTCCTTTTCCGAAGGCTTTTCTGCGTCAGGCCCGGGCAAGATATAACGCCCGCCGCTATATCCAATAGATTGCTCAGACGATACAACGAAGTCCAGGACTTCCCCGACAAACAATGTATGATCCCCGGCAGGTATTTCCCCAACAAGCTTGCATTCAACATTCAGGGACGCGCCTTTGACCATCAGGACATTTATTTTTTTCCCATCGTAAAACCCGAATCCCAGTTCTTTTAGCGCGCCGATCTTATCATACTCCTTTCCAGAATAATTTCCTGCAATGCTTGCAAGCCCGGTTTGTTTCACAGACGCCATGCTAACGCCGAAATTTCCCGTAGCCCTTATGTTCTCGGCAGTGGCTTTTCCGTGGCCTATGGATACGGCGAGTAAGCCGGGCGAATAGGAAAGCTGATAAGTCCATTCTGCCGCCATTATGTTAGGGCCGTTAGGACCGGCAGTCGTAATCAGGCCTACATTTGTTATGAACTTGGTTCTTGCTTCATGACCCCATGGAAGATCCATATTATCACCGTAAAGAAGAGGAAAAATAAAAAATTAGTCCCCAAACGCCTCCCTTAATTTAGAGCGGAAATCATCATATTCTCTTTCCGCTTCTCGGTCTTCCTGCATACGAGTGCGCGATTCTCCTACAAGAAGCGTCGCTATTTTATCAAGTTTTTCGCCCTCTTCCTGTTCTATCTTCTGCTTTACTTTTTCGAAAAGCGCTGCCTTGTGTGCCAGGAAAGTCATTCGCATAAGCTCGCCTTCCATGGCATCGTAGAAATTGTCGCAATTTGCCTCGCAAACTTCGTATCTCATTTTTATTCCTCCACCCGCAGGGCTCCTATTGGATGCCCTATATAGGATGTCATATATACGGTCGTGGAGATATTTAAATACATAGGATGCCCTATATACACATGGATGGCAAATGCGACATGCGGGGCATGTTGTCGTTCCACGTCTTATGGTTGCTCTCAAGAAAGAACATGAATGGCGAGGAATTAGCTACGGAATTGGAAAAACGAAGAGGGGAGAAGCCCAAGGCAGGCACTATTTATCCCGCGCTGAAAGATTTGCGCAATAAAGGGCTGATAAAAGGCGAAAGGAGCGGCACTTCAGTCATTTATTCGCTGACGCCTGAAGGCAAGACTACAATGAAATACGCCGTTCAGTATTTCTGCCGCGCTTTCGGCGACATAATCCGAAGCGAGGAATAACTTAGACTATAAATACCGCTAAAAACATATTCTGTATAAATGGTGAGAATATGGCAAGACAAGCAAACAATGAGCTGGATGAAAAAGCGTTCGCGATGGCCGCAGGCGCCGTATCGGCAGCTGCGTCCCTTTTCATGGGTGCCGGAATGGGAATGTATTCGTGGGGCATGATGCGCTGGATGTTCCCTTCGGCAGGGTCTTTCGGTATAATACTCTGGGCAATAGAAGCGGGGATAATAGGAGGCGTGCTAGGATACGCGTTTGCATGGCTCTATAACATGTTCAAGGCAAAATAATGCGCAACGAATTAAAACCGAAATCTTTCGGAGCGGCATCGGTATTCATCACGCTGATATTTGATGCGACCGGGTATGTGTGGCACGGAATTCTACAGCAGCCTTCGCTGATAAATATTATCTACCCCGGCTTCTGGGGCGACCCTGCATCGCTGGCGGCAGGATTAATAACCACTGTTGCAGGAGCTTACGCCCTTGGTTACGCATTCGCTTGGGCTTACAATAAATATAATTAACCTTTATCGCAATATCAAAATTTCTGGACGCCCATGCATCATGTATACGATAATAAAAGTGGATAAAAAGTCCAATACAAAAAATATTTTTCTGCGGTAACCAGCGCATGCAGTCATTTGAAGGGTATAAACAGTATTTTAATGCATAAGCCCCGGGAGGGGATCGAACCCCCGACCTGCAGTTTACGAAACTGCCGCTCTACCAGCTGAGCTACCGAGGCGCTGGCTTAAAGATGCATTCTTTCAGTCTATTTCTTAGGGAGAAAGAATTAAATTCGCAGAAGGGCGCCTGAACTCAATATTCCTAAGGTGAGTGTAAGGTATATGGCAAGGAAAAAACTGGCCGCACATATGAAAACAGTTATTGCGGCAGTATGCATTTCCAGTCCGAACATATCGCGTATGCCCCTGTAGAGCGTTGCAAGCCCCAGTCCCAAGGAAGGCACGAGAATGACAAATGAGAAAGGCTGCAGCATACTGACAGCCGTCAGAAGGGATGCGATAAACATTCCTATAGACGGCGCAACCATTCCGTAACTTACAGCGGTAAGTCCGTGGAAATATCTGCCCTTGCCGCCAAGGGCATTAGCGACAACCTGAACGGTCCAGCCGAACACAACTGATATCAACGTGACCGTGAAAAAGGCTATTACTACTAGGCTTGCTGCCATAAGGGGCGTTGCAGTAAATACGACCGGCATGAAGACCGCAAAAGACACGGAAAAGGCAATGATGAAGGAATTTATAGCTATGATTCTTGCGGTGTTATTGATGTCCTTTCTCTTTGCCGCGCGCTTTATGGATCCTGCGGGGTCATTTATTATCTCGAGCGACATTTCTATATTTGCAGCCGGACAATATAAATATGTTCCATCAGGAAGCAAGAAATAAGGATAAAAAAGCTCTGCCCAAGATTTAGCTATGAAAGAAGAGATAGACAAGAAACGCAAGGAAGAATGGATAGAATCCTGGTTCATGATTGAAGTCATGGCAGTTGACGAAAAAGTAGCTACAGAAGCTCTGGAAAAGCATATCGAGAAACTAGGCAAAGAAGCGTTCATTTATGAAAAATTAGTCCAGGAGCCGGTTAAAGTCGAGAATCCGACCCCAAGGATAAAAGAAGCTTATTCGAGAATATGCGAAGTCAAGCTTTTCACCAAGGACATCGAATCCTTGGTCAGGCTTGTCATGCTTTACGGGCCTGCCGCAGTAGAGATACTGGGCCCAAAGAAAAAAGCCGTCAGCATGGAAGAAATGCAAAATATTTCCAACAACATTGCAGGTGTCATGCATCAATTTGCCTCGGCAGGCGTGGGCGGCATGGTAATTACGCCAACAAAGTAGAGCTTTTAAACCTTGAATCATATGAAGTATGATGAAGGCCCTTTTTGCCCTAATTCTTGCTCTTCTTGTTCCTGTTTCTTATTCAGTCGTTATAAATGACTGGGAGACCACGGTTTCCCTTGCTGACGACGGGAATGCCCAATGGACCGTGAAAATAAGCTTTGACAGCAATGTCGAGAATGTCTACTATATAGTTTCTTCAGTCAGCGATCTTCAGGTTACGGCAGATCACAACCCTATAAAATGCATGACCGAAACTGTAGGTGTTGGAACGTCCATAAAATGCAATGTAAAGGCGTCTAATTTCACGTATATATTCAAGGCCAGTGACATGATCTCAAGGCAGGGAAGCTTAAGCTTGTTTAGCCACAGGTTCAACGTGCCTGTGCCTGCCAAGCACTACACTGCAAAAATAGAGCTTCCCGTAGGCGCAGCGCTTGTTTCAGAAGAAAAATTACAAGGCACAGGACTTTTACCTTTTGAGCCTGTCTGGACAGGGGAAGACAATAAAACATCCTCGAGAGGCTCGGATGGGAGAACCATATACGTCTCCTGGTCCATCGACAATGCCAAAGTAGGCGAAGGCATAGACGCTAGGGTCATCTACGAAAGCTTTGATGGCGGGCTTCAGGCTCTTGCCTTTATCATGATCCTCATCATTGTTATAATTATAGGTGCCGCCGCCTTCTTGATAAGAAGGAAGAACTACAAGCACGTCCTGCCGATTCTCACAGAACCTGAAAGAAAAACCATGGAAATATTGCTTAGGGAGGGCAAATCCGTTGACCAGAGAACAATAATAAAGGAATTAGATTACTCTAAGCCTAAGGTTTCAAGACTTGTACATGATCTGCAAGAAAGAGGACTCATAGAATTGGAAAGAAAGGGGCGAAATAACCTTCTAAAGCTCAAGAAAACCGAACGAAAGACTGGCGGAGTAATAGAGTCTAAAAAAGACTAAAAATGATGCATATAGATAAAATATAAGCTTTAGAACTTTTAAATCATAAATATTTACTATATAAACGTTTAAAATGTATATTTATTATGCCTCATTCGTATGCCGAAACTGTTTCAAGTCAGGCTTATATATATACCTTGTCCATTATTGATTTAATAAGCGAGGCTAAACCTCAATATCGACTCGTTTAGAACGGCCCTAACGGGCTTGTAAACAAACAAGGTGGCATGTAAATGCAGCTAAAGAAACTCGTTGCCGCAGGCGCAATATCTGCGCTCATGGCAGGTTCTAGCCTAGGATTTGCAGCCGGCCTTGCTGACTACCCACAGCCTTTCGTATCTGCTCAGGGCACAGCCGACTTCCTTATCGTTGTCGGTTCCCAGGGCACAGATGCACAAGGTTTGGCCAGCGACGTTGCAGGTGCAGTTGACATCGCAGCGTCTCTCGGAAGCAGAGCCAGCAAGCCGACTTCAGTAGGCGGATCCACTGGAGGAGTCTCCGTTAACGGAGAAGGAAAAGAAGTAGCAACAGCCAACACACAGATATTCCTTGACGACACGCTCGGAAAGTCTGGTGTTAGAAACACGATGACAAAAGACGAACTACCCACTCTGCTCGCAGACGGTACAGTAGTTGACACGAACGGTACGTCTTACAAGTACCAGCAGTTCATCTATCTGACCCCAAGCGACACAGCATCTACAAGCAGCTACAGATTGCAGTTCGCCAAGCCTGGCGCAGGCGGTACTGAAGACCCAGCATACACTATAGGCTCTGACATAACGACATCGCCAAGCAGCTCTAACTATCTCTATAGAACAACAGTAACTTTCGACAAGTCATTGCCTAAGTCCACGGCAATAGGCCAGAAGATAACGCTCTTCGGAAAGGAATATACAGTACACAGCGACACAACGTTCGCAACCTCTCCTAAGCTCGTTTTGGCTGGTGGCTCTGACAAGACTGTCATGAAAGGCGGCGAAAGCAAGCAGATCACAATTGCCGGCAAGACGTACAGCATCAACTTTGTCGGTGCAAGCAGCACAACCGTAGGTATCGTCAACGTTGACGGTGAACAGAAGAGTATAACAAAGGGTGCGTCCCAGAAGTTCGGCGACCTGTCCATATACATGGATGATGTATTCTACCTGTCCACAACAGACCAGACGCAGAACTCCGGTACACTGCTCATAGGCGCAGACAAGCTGATACTGCAGAACAGCGCCAAAGTAAAGATTGGAGACAATGAAGACTCTGTAGATGGAACGTCCGTTTCATTGACGACATCCGGCGACCAGATATCTTCGTTCACGATATACACGTCCGCAAAGTCCACATCCGAAGACTTCATCAAACAAGGTGGCAAGCTGACAGACCCGACATGGAAAAGCTTTGGTTTGAGCTTCTCTGGTTTGTCTTCAGACACCAAGGATGCTGGAAGAGACATGTTATCCCTCCAGAACTCCGGTGACAACGACGTGCAGGTTACGTTCACTGACTACAGAGGAAGCAAGAACACATTCACGTTCGCCCACAAGGCAACATCCTCTGCTGGCGGATTCAGCCTGCAGGACGGAAGCGCGAAGGCAATAAACATAGTGGAAAACGCCACTATATCACAGGACCAGTACTTCGTGACTGATGCCGGCCAGTTCGGACACATATACAAGGTAACCAGTGTCAACGCAGACGGAACAAGCTCTGCATCCATCGGATTGACAGATGTCATGTCAGGTACAACGCTTACTGTAACGCTCGGAACAGACAACGCTGACCAGAAAGTAATAGACGGACAGTCTTATTACTTCCAGGCACAGAGCTCTTCGACGTTCACGGTAACGTGGGGTACAGGAGCTGCACTGAACAATACAGGCTCTTATGTGACGGCATTCCCGACAATAAAGACACAGAAGGGTGGACGTCTGGCTCTTGTAGCACCTAACCAGTCTGTTGTCTTAAGAGATGGACAGAACCTCAGCTTACCTACAGGCGCAGTACAGGCAAACATCTGGACAGACGGTCCGCATGCCTACCTGAACTTGACGGCTGCCAATAGAGAAGACGGAACAACGTCATCTGGAAGTGTAAGCAATTTCAACATCTCCGACAATGCAACCCTTGCAACACTAACACTAGGCAGAACTTCAACCGGAGGCTTGGCATATACATTACAAGCAAGCGGCTACGTACTGCCAAACCAGTCCGTTGCGTTGAACATAACCGTAAACTCTGCAGCTGGCACGAATGTTACGCAGCCTGCAATCCTTCTCGTTGAAGAGAAGGACGATGCCGGTAACGAATACAGCGTAATCCTGCCGGTCACGACAGAAGCAAGCGGTTCAAACAACGTAGCCAAGGCTGACGCACCTACATTCACAGCCGACGAAGACAGCTCTACACTGGGAAGCAACTCCGACATAACACAATATGTAGACCTCTGGGGTACATTTGCTGAAAGAAACTCCAACGGCCAGGACACAATAAAAGTCTACTATCCTGATGACCAGGTAACAGCAAGAGTACTTGTCCTTGCAGAAGGTGCAACGACATCTACAACAGGCTCTACAGGCGGAAGCACAGTGCAGGAGTCTGTACCGATAACGACCGCAGTTGCAAGACTTGACAGCGAAGTGCAGGCAGACCAGGCAGCCAAGACGACAAAGAACTTGATCCTTGTCGGTGGCCCTGTAGTCAACTCACTCGTTGCTGAGCTCGCATCCGCAGCCAAGACATGGGACAGACAGATGTACCTTGACAACGGCGAAGGAACATACGTTCTCGACTACGTCGACAACGCCTTCGGCGGTGGAAAGGCGGCACTGGTTGTCGCAGGTCACAGCGCAGCCGACAGCCGCGCATCGTCCAAGATGCTCGTCAACCCAACAGGATTGACAGGTATGAGGATGGCGTGGAAGAACGGCGTAGTGCTCGCTGACGCAGTCTAAGAAAAAAACTATTTTCTTTTTTCTTTTTTCCCTTTATCATTTTATTCAACTGCTCAAAGCAGTATCATTATAATTTTATGTAAAATATCTGGAAAATGACCGTTGAATATCGCTTCTTGAAGCGCAATACTAGAAAACTATATATACTATCTCTCGGCATAACTCTAAAATGAAATTATCATTCTCTGTATTATTAGCATTATCTTTCATTTTCATCGCGTCAGTTTCAAACGCAGCTTTCACAGTCACGATAAATTCACCGGCGAATTTTTCCAATACATCGGATAGCACGCCCCAAATCGCATTCACGATAACCGGAGACAATACAACTTACAACTACAGCGTAATCGTTGACGGTGCCATAGACCATGCTGCCGTCACGCAAAGGATAGACAATAACACCCAGCATCACGTCAACCTTTCAGCGCTGATTAACGGGACACACTGGGTCGTCATAGAAGGAAGAAACTCTTCCGCCGCAGGCGATGCCATTGTGTCTGTGAACTCAACCAACATCACGTTCAAAGTTGACAATGTGAATCCTGGCGTGACGATAACTTCCCCAGGCAACTCTACTAACACAACGGATAGCACTCCTGAAATAAGATTTAATGTTTCAGACAATGTCCATGCCACGAATCTTACATATAGAATATATGTAGATGGAACCGTTGTGACAGCTAACGACACCAATAACAACACGAATATTGCTTACAATTTTACAGCCTTAACAAACGGAACCCACAACTTTAGAGTGGAAATAAATGACCCGTCAGGAAATGGATACAACACAACTCTTTTCAATATCACGATAGATAACATCAATCCCGCGGTTACTATAACATCGCCTGCAAATTCTACAAATAGCACGGACAGCACTCCTGAAATAAGATTTAATGTAAGCGATAACGTATTCGCAACTAACCTTAGCTACAGGGTTTATGTCGATGATTCTGTCCAGACCGCAAATGATACCAACAATAATACTATCATAGCCTACAATCTAACCGCATTGACGAATGGCACTCACAGATTCAGGGTTGAAATAACCGATCCTGCAGGCAATGTATTCAACTCAACCTTACTGACGATAACAGTGGATAATGTGAATCCAACTCCCAGAACGGTATCGCCGCCGAATGAAACCAGTACAAGCGATGACACTCCCCAGATATACTTTAATATAACGGATAACGTTCATGCGACAAACCTTACTTACAGGATATACCTTGGTAGCACGTTCAAGGCAGCGGGCGAAACGACCAATAACACCAATGTAGCTTATAATTTCAGCTCGCTGGACATAGGTGCATATCTAATACGCATAGAGGGTACGGATCCCTCCGGGAACGCGGCCAATTCCACAGCACTGTATCTTTACATAGTTAATGAAACGACCAGTACGACAACTTCGACATCATCTTCAGGCGGCAGCTCGCCCATCAGCCAGAAGGCGGTCCAGAGCTGGAACGTTCTCGGCCCGGGGAAATCCGAGATAGAAATAGACAAAAGCAATCTTGATGTTAAGAGTATAGAACTTGATGTCAAAAATACAGTCAGCAATGCCAAGATAACCGTAGAAAAGCTGTCCGGTGTCTCTGATATTCTCAGCTCCTCCATAAGTGGGAAGGCTTACCAATATATTGAGATCACCAAAGAAAAGATCAAGGATGAAGACATTAATGGCGCAAGAATAACGTTCGAAGTGCCTAAGAGCTGGCTGGCAGACAACAATTATAGTAAGGAAAATGTAGTTCTCATGAGATATACGACAGCATGGGAAAGATTGCCTACATCCGTAGTAAGCGAAAGCGCATCCCAAATACAATTTGCCGCAGATACGCCGGGCTTCTCCACGTTTGCAATAGCGGCAGCTGAAATAATTCCGGCTGCAACAACGACGACATCGACAACCATGCCGCCGGCTGATACCACTACAACGACTACGATCGAAGAAGCCAAAATTCCAGCGCCGCCTGCAGATTATACTGCGATAGCAATAGCCGGGCTTCTATTAGCAGCTTTAGCATCATATGCTTACCGGCACAACTTTCAAGGCAAGGCGCCAAAAAAGAAGGAATAAATTTCTATATCCTTTCAATAATAAAAATATTGACGAAATTGCGTGAAATTAGACAGTGAAATATAGAAAAGTTTATATATCAAACTTTAACATGGTATCAAAGTAAGCATATGAATGAAAAAACTATATTTATAATTTCAGTATTGATCATGGCAAGCTTCGCAATATCCAGCGCAGCGAGCCTCAATGTTAGCAACACTACTTTTAGCGGAATTAATTTCACCGTAGGCGAATTGAACAGGACATACACACTCTATGCCAATGTGTCTGCCAATTCCCCGACAGTCGAGCCTGCGATCAACATCTCAATAAAATTCATAATGCCTTACGGCGTTGTTCCATTGAACTCAACAGGCGCATTGAATATAGTTAATACATGCACAGGCGCTGCCAATTTTTCTCTTCACAACGCGACGCATATGGTTTGCGAGATAAATTATACTCATACGGCCAGAGAAAACATAACTGACACGATAGGCCACCGCCTCTACGCCCTTAATGTTACGACAAACATGTCGGCATTCGCCATGTACGGCACAAATATATTCAATTACACTGTTAACTGCGGTAATTGTTCAGGAATCAACAGCACAATTGTTGAATTCTATGCAGGCAATTATTTCAGGAACCCAAGACCTTCAGTCACATCTTTCGCATCAAACAATGCTACATTAAGAATACTCCAGTGGAACCAGACTGACAAGGGCTACCAACTTATGGCGCCGCTTGAAACATATAACGATACGTTGAAAAGACCTGTATTGGCCAACAATACCTTCGCTGAAATAATGTATTTTGACAAGTCATTCTTCGAATTCCCAAGTTACATGAGACTTTATTCATACAATTTAACTTTCACGTTAGTATATACAGGAAGCGTAACGAATGCTTCTTTCACACTGAAATCACCCATAAATAATTCCGCATTCACGAACCAAACGCTTTACCCGCTTTTAATCCATACTCAAGTCGTAGAGGACTTCCATAGCAACGCCACAAGAAACTTCACCATGGGAATACCCAATCCCAGCGACTTCACAGTCTTCTTCAATGGAACAAATTATACAACATCGCAGCTTTTGCAGCAGAAAGCAATAAACATAACATTCAATACCGGAATGAGCGGCATCGACCAGAGCATACAGCTACTTACAATCAACTTATCAACAATCAACCAAACTCTCCTCAATGACACCAATAATACTCAAATAACCGTATTCTTCACGGTTATGGATACCTCCAACAGCAGGATGGTTTCTCCTGTCTATGTCCTCAGCCAGGAGCAGACAGGCTGGGGCATGAACGAGCCTCCTGCCTTTGGCGAAACCAAGACCATGTCAACCGTTGTCAATGTGACTAATGTCCTATGGAATTATACCTTGGACAATGCCTCGGTAAGCTTCATGGTTCCGATGAATGTCACCATGCTTAACACGGATTACAGCACATTCAAGCAGTTCAACATGACTCAGGATGCCAATATTACATTATGGAACGGCACAACATGGAGAAACGCGACCGACTCGGGCGTATCCATTGTGAAGAGAGAAAGCGTGGTCAACTTCACAGAAGCCTTCGGCGGAACCGACAAGATAATAATTATCCATGTAACGACTTGGGATGTAGTACTTACAAGCAACAATACCCATGCAACGCTAAGGAACTGGACTCCCACGAGCAATAGCGCTCAACAGCCTTGGGCACGCATAAATTTCTCTGCACAAATAACGTTCCCGATAATGAGCGAATCGGACGGCGCTGCAGGCGCTGAAGGAAATAATTCTTACAATGTAACTACGCAATTATCATCAAGCGCCCCGATAAATCTTACAACCAAGCTTGACGGCCTTAACAGCGCAAATTGCGGTTCTACAGGCGCGGACTGCGGCCTCAGCGTCACTATAGACGGTATGCCATATACTTCAAACAATTACACGTTCGGTTCGCTTGTGCTTAACAACGTGCCTTCCGGAACGCATACGATCTCTGTGAGTTATGTGATACCCTCAACATCATCCGACAGTTCAAGCAGCTCAAGCTCCAGTTCCGGCGGAGGAGGCAGCAAGCTTAATCCTAAAACCAGCAAAAGCTGGACAAGCCTGCCATCAGGCGTGACAAAACTGAATATAGACGATGCTGGAATAGGCATGAAATCAATTGATATTCAAGTAGCTAATCAGGTCAGTAACGTAAGAATAAACATAGAAAAGCTTGCTGCAAAGCCCTCAAGTATAGCCAAAGAGATAGCCGGGTCGGTGTTCCAATATATTGAAATAACAAAGGAGAATATCAATGACAGCAATATACAAAGCGCCACCATAAAATTCAATGTCAGCAAGTCATGGCTCGCCGACAACGTCTATAGGAAAGAAGATGTTGTACTCATGAGATATACCACGGCTTGGGATGAGCTTACCCCGACAATAATAAGTGAGAGTTCGTCTGAAGTAGAGCTCACTGCACAATCGCCGGGCTTCTCAACATTTGCAATAGCCGCAAGGAACACTAGCAGAGCGACCACAACGGCCACAACGACGACTACGATGCCGGATGTCGTAACTACGACAACCACAACTACTCTGCCTGACGAACCTCCACTTCCGCCTAATTACCCGCTTCTCGCCATGGCAGGATTCCTCATAGCAGCACTCGCGGTATATGCTTACCGGCACAAGCTTGAAGGCAAAAACACAAAAAAGAAGGAGTAGGCGCAATACCCGGATAAATGGTTAAGTTTTAATTGTTTATTTTCAATTGATAATCATGAAATATTTCGCCATTTTACTTGCCGTTCTGTCTATGAGCGGCTGCATTCAAGCCGAAGAGCCTCTTGTATTGATACGGGTTCCTGGCCATGCGGATGTATATCGTTTTTCATATGACGTGCGCGAAACAGTGAATATAGACTCTCAAAACGCTCACGATACCAGAAATGCCCTCTTAGGTGCGGAGAGCATAAGCTTTGTCATAAATGCCACGAACGAAACTACGATTCCCGGGTATTACTCCAAGTCTGTTGTGAATATAGTGCAGAAACTCAAGACTTACCAGCTCTATAGCGGCAAAATACTCAATAATTATTCGGTCTTCGTATATGATAACCAGAAGCATATGTGGCTTAACTCCACATCCGGGGAAATTGAGCCATCATTCGGCGATGCGGTCATCTGGATGGAGTCCAATGCCGGACGCACATCCGTAGACTTTGAAAACGGCATAATATATGTGAGAGGCGACAATTATGAAAACATGGTCCGCGCCTCAGACAAGCTAGCCCTCATATTCATGAATGTGGACAGCAGCACCATATCCGAGAAATAACCACGATTAAATAGGCTGCGCCGTGAATAAATATATGCTCTACGTTTCAGATACCATATTTCTTGTTTTCGCGTTCATTACGCTATACTTCATGATATTCTTCATGCTTGTGAATTTTTCAAGGGACAAATCCGCGCCTAAAGAGGACATGCTTCGCAGCATAAGCTTCCTGATACCCGCCCATAACGAGGAAGAATCTATAACCACAACGGTAAGGAGCATCCTTGAAACCGACTATCCGGCAAAACTAAAGGAAATCATAGTCATAGATGACGGCTCAAGGGATAAGACTGCATCACTCGCACGCAAAGCAGGAGCCAAAGTCTATAGCATATCCAACCGCGGAAAGGCGGCTGCTCTCAATTTCGGCCTAAAAAAAGCGGGCGGCGAATTCGTCGTTTCCGTTGACGCAGATTCTAAGCTTACCGCAGGATGCGTAAGAGAAGCCATGCGATATTTCCGCGATAAAGAAGTTGCAGCAGTTACGGCATCCATATTGGCCGACAACAGAAAAGGCCTTTTGGCGAGGCTTCAGGAGTTTGAATACATAATGATAGGATGGGCAAGAAAAAATCTTGAACACGTTGAAGGCGTATTTGTTACTCCCGGACCAATGAGCATATACAAGAAGAACATATTGAATAAACTGGGCGGGTTTGATGAAAAGAACCTCACCGAAGACATAGAGATAGCATGGCGCATACTCAAGAACGGCTACAAGATACGCATGGCTAATGACGCCATAGTCTATACGCAAGTGCCCACTCAAATCAGATACTGGTGGAGGCAGAGGACTAGATGGAACATAGGAGGGCTTCAGACCCTCAACAAATACAAGATGGATATGTTTAGGAGGCCAGGAAGCTTTTCCATGTTCGTCATACCATTCTTTGTCTTCTCTTTGCTGATAAGCGTGACTGGCCTGAGCGTAGGGGTCCTGCTTACGGCCGATTGGGCTCTAAGCACTATGCGCTATATGACTACGGCATACGGCGTTGGAGCCGACATAACGAGAAACATGGAATTTGTTATCCTGCCCAACATTTTCGCGGTGTTTGGCATAGGGATTTTCATTCTTTCACTCATATATTCAAAGATGAATTTCTCGTTCTATAACCGTAAATTCACCCAAAAGAAAGATTATCTCGTGATGTTTATTTATCTGGCATTTTACATATCCGTATTTCCGCTGCTGCTGGTTCATTCGATAATTAAGATGCTCATGGGGAAGAGGGAATGGTAATGAACGTTTTTCTCAAGACTTTTGTCATAACGCTGGTCGTCTTCAGCCTCGGCGTTGCCGCCGGATTGTGGCTGGATATCACAAGATCCGATGAAGCCGATCGCAAGCTGGCAGAAACTGCACTCGAACTGACGGATATTCTTCTCTTAGACTCTCTATACAAGACCCAGTCTAATGCCTCAGCTTTTTGCGATGCGGCAATAAAAAGTAACATGGATTTCAATTCCCGCATCTATGAGGAAGGGAAGAATTTAGATCGTCTTGAAGCCGTCAATAAGCTCGGCCCGGACACCATACTCAAGAAAAAAAGATATGCCATGCTCCAGATGCAGTTCTGGCTCAATGCAGTTCAGATAAGAAATAAATGCGGCGCAAATTATGATACTGTAGTTTATTTCTACAATAATGAAGAAACGCCCGATCAAAAAGCCGATCAGCGCGTGCAATCTGACGTGCTACAGGATCTTAAGGAAAAGTGCGGCGGGAATATCATGCTGATTCCCATCCCCCTTGACATGAATATCACTTCGGTGGATACAGTCAAATATCAATATAAAATAGAATCAGCTCCGGCCGTTCTCATCAACGAAAAAACGCCTATGCATGGGGTGCAAGGCATAAAAAATCTTGAAAATCAGGTGAATTGTTAATACTATCATGTCTCTCGCGTCCTAAACAGAGCATACATTTCGTTGCCTTCAGGACACGCATAAATTTTTTCAAAAGACTCTTCAAGCATGTCCTTGAAACCTCCTGTTTTATCCCCGGAATGCCATAAAATAAGAGAATTATTCGGAACTTTGAGATTATCCGGAACAAATGGCGATTCATGACCCGAGTAGAAGAAAACTTGAGGGCTTTGGTCAGAGTAGATCGGCAAGTTCTTTCGCATATTTTCCTTCGCAAAATTCATAGACTCCGAGAAACAACTGTTTTCATCGCCATGGATGATGTACCCATTCCAATACTCGGCGGACACGAAAAACAAAGAAGAAGCTATCATCAGAATGACTGAAACTAACGCAAATTTGCGGAAGTCCTTGCCGGTTCTCTGCAATGATGCAACCGAAAGCAATGAAAATGCAGGAAGCAAGGGCAGATAAAAACGCTCTTCCTTGTGGGCCAAAAGCGTTATGCTAATCAGTACAACTGCGCCCCAGATGAAAAGTAACCATCCTTTATTTCCGGCTTTCCTGTCTTTGATATGCCTCAACATATCCAACGCTCCAAGAATTGCCACGGCGGAAAACCACGGTATCACATTCAAGAAGAAATGCCAGGGCTGCGTGCCGCCCCAGAAGGTAGATGCCTCTATGCCATGCATTATGGCTCCAAGCGGAGTGCCATATTCGGAATTGCTGTAAAGGAACAAAGGCGAAAGTAATAAAAGAGATATGCCTGCTGAAATATACAGGAACTTATCGCGCAACAAATCGCGCCTTCTCACAAATATGTAAATTCCGAAGATAAAAATTAGCATGCCTGAGGTATATCGCATGAGAAACGCAAGTGCCGAGAAGACGCCTGCGGCTATCTTCCATTTTGTTTCTCCTTTTTCGAACCCCTTCCAGAATGCAAGTATAGACGCTACCATAAGCATTGTAGCGGGAACATCATTCATGACCTTGCCTGAAAATGTCACGTAAAGAGGCGCAAGCCCCATAAGAGCGGCGGCTATCAAGGCATTCTTGCCCAGGAATTCTTTAGCAAGAAGATAAATCACTACAATCCCCCATGCTCCCAAAAGTGGCACTGCAACAAAGAGAAGGGCCTTGGTACCGGTGAGTATACTCATAGCTGCAAGCAAATACGGAAGCAGGGGAGGCCTGAATCCTGCACTATACCATTGTTCCACGGGATTATAATCGCCATAACCTGTGAACCGATAATTGAACGCATCGCTGCTTAGCGTTTCGCCAAGGTTGAGATAAATTGTCTCATCCCACCAACGTATCGGACTTGCTTGGCTCGCGAGTAGATAAAAAAGAAATGAAAAAATAAGGAGGCCTACGAGGTATCTGTTTTCGTTCTGCATATGTAATCTTCTCTCTTTGTTATCTCGCGTAGTATTGATGTCGCGTATGCGCCTCTGGGCAGAGTGAACTTGAGCACAAGCTTGCCCTTGCTAAAAGAATGTTCTATCTTTGGCTGAACAAACATGTCTCTTGGTCCCCCTCGGAAAGACATGGAAAGCTCCCTTATCTTGAAATCCTGTTCCCGAATACCCTCGGTTTTCCTTACAGATGGCGGCACGAATGAATACCCTGGAATAATAGCAGCCTTGCCTGCAGCAAGCATCTCGTTAAAGAGAAGGCTCTGGTACGCGTGCACAAAGAACTTCAAGCGCTTCTTGTCTATCTGCCGTATATCAGTAAATCTCAGTTTATACATATCATTTATTTTTTTTAAAGCATCATCAAAACGCCGCTGAATTATGAGCCTTCCTAATTCTGCGTTGCTTCCATCCTTCCCAAATCGCTGCGGGCCGTAATAGTTTGGGAAGACCTGAAGCTCTTCAAGTATCCTAGTAGGTTTTGCATTATGCAGTGTTATAGTGAACCGGTTGCTTGCTAGATCACCCGGAGCTATCTCACGGTCTGTGCGACCAATTTTTTCCACGCTCATGGAATCATCTCGGAACGTCTGGAGAAGCGTTTCGTAATTCGATGAAAATGTCACATACTGCGAAGTAACCGCAAACTTGTCTTTCAGTCCTGCATAGCCGATATTGACCTTAAGATGGAAAGAAAGCCTTCTTACGGCCTGCTCGGTTGTGAGTAGCCTCTTTCTCATTATTGCTAAAGTATATTTTCCATCTATCGGCTGCACTTTGCCGCCTAAGATGCGATATTTGCGCAAGAATTTTGGCTCGACAATCTCTTCCACGATAAAATCTTCAGGACTTTTGACCTGTCCGCCTGTTCCGGGCGACTCACCCAAGTAACGCAAGGTTTCCTGTGATTTGGTCAATTTTATCATCCCTTTCAGGCCCTATTCCCAAAGCAGTTACAGTACCCGGCTCAAGCTGGGTTTTGCCGGCATCCATGATCAACGCGCACGGAATTCCGGCTTTAGCGCATCTCTTTTCCAGATCAAGCAGTTCTTTCTCTCCTGCAACTTTGAGAACTATTTTTTTCTGGCCTTCATTCTCCCATGCATCCAGCATCTTCTTTGCCGCTTTTTTTGCTGAAGAATAAGATGCATGAGAAGACTGGGCGGCTAGTTTGCCTTTGCCCATTTTAAGGTCTGTTCGTATGATAATTACTTGTTTATACATTTTTAAGCCCTGCCATTATCCTCTGAACGGCTGTCAGGTTAGTCAGAACCGCAAGGAGCATGATAATATACATGAGATAGTCCGGATTAATAGCTGCCATGAAGACCCCTATTGCAAGGAGAACAAGCCTTTCTGCCCTTTCAACGAGGCCCCCGTTTAAATTCTTGCCCATTTTTTCCTTGAATGCCGCTTTAGCGTAAGTCGTCAGAGACGCGCCAAAGAAGAAAATGAATATCCAGTAATATGCAGGCAAGCCTATTGAAGGAAGACCCGACAGAAGAAGACCGAATATTATTATTCCTTCTGCGTATCTATCGGCAATGGTATCAAGGTAGGCTCCTTTTGGCCCGGCTTTTTTCGTGGCTCTTGCAACAGCGCCATCAATTATATCAAGAAGACCGGTGATTGACAAGGCTATTCCGGCGTATACAAACCCGTCCACCGAAAGGAAGTATGCAGTTCCTATGGAAAAAATGACTCCAATGATAGTCCATGCATTTGCCGGCAGGAACGAAAGAAGAGGCCCTAATCTCCTTTCAAGGAACGCGAACCTGTCCCTGTTGCCCGCCAGCATAAACCTAGATATCCCAGAACCTTTTTAAGTTCGCCGGCAAATTATCCGAATGGAGGATCTTGCGCTCACGCTTCTTGAGGAATTCGGATATCTGGGGCTTTTTTTGGTCTCGGCAATATCCAGCGCCACGATCTTTCTGCCTCTGCCAGGATACCTTGTAATTCCTATTGCAGCTACCACTCTAAACCCCCTGCTAGTCGGCATCGTTGCAGGCATAGGTTCCGGAGTCGGAGAAATGGTCAGCTATGGCGTCGGGCTAGGAGGCAGAAAACTTTCAGGCAAGGCAAAAAAAGATATTGATGTTTGGTTTGAAAGACTCAACGGATGGTTCGCCAAATACAACGATTTTGCCATCATATTCATATTTTCCGCTCTGCCTCTTCCTTTTGATGCACTGGGGCTCTTTTGCGGGGCAATAAAGTATGACGCAAGAAAATTCTTTCTCGCTACAGTCAGCGGAAAGATAATCCGTTATGTTACGCTTGCTTATGCGACGGCGTTTGGCATAGACGCTATTGCAGGCCTTTTGCATTGATTTACCAAGGCACTTCTTTGAGCTTCAAGTAATGACCAATCCTATTTGCAGAAAGATGTACTACAGGCGTCATTATGATCAGTGTCGCATAGATAGAGGCATCCAGAACTTGCAGCGGCGCGCTGAGAAGCAGGGCCATTGCAAGGAAATCCAGCTGGTCAAGCAGCGGTGCCGAGCCTCCGCGTGGTATGCCAATGCGCCTCTTGATGAAAGCGCCGACTATGTCACCTAGTATTGCACCAAAACTGAGAACAAAAGCGAGTTCAGTTGTCATGAATACAAAATTTGCCGGCATGTATGGCTGAGCGAAGACCTGTAAAGTACCGGCAAGCGTGCCGAACGCGATGCCTGTAACCGAGCCTTCCAAAGTCTTTCCGTCTCCTAAAAGCCGGCTTCCCATGAAATTGCGACCCATGTCCAGAGGATGCTTGCCTTTAGCTATGACAGGAAACGCGTTTGCAGAATACGCGGGAAGTATAAACCACAGGGACTGTGCTAAGAGTGGCAGTACCATGGTTTTCTTTGAACGGGAAAGTTTTAATGGTTGCAGCGGAATCTTTATCCGTTCTAACGCCAATAGATAAGCATGAAAGCATCCTTTGACATGACCTTACTTCTTAAGATTTTCATATTTCTTATAACGGGACTTATACTTGTGGGCATGGCAGCTTGGATATTCGGGAGGTTCTTATGACGGCTAAAAAAGGCGTAAGCTCCCTTGTGATGGAGCTAATGCCAGTACTCATCTTATTTTTAGTGGGGGCCGCGATAGTAATCATGGTGCTTTCTGGAGCACTTGACAAGTCGAATTTTCTCGCGGCGATAGGAATTCCGTTCTGAAGTGCATGATCTATGATTGTTGTCCCGAGGGAAGTTATTCTATCAATAATACTCATTTTCGTGGCCTTCATGCTAATGCTATATATTTTCCCCTCTAACGTCAAGGAGGCCGCTGCGGATGCAAATAGCGATAACGACATAGTCGTGGCATTCGCATCTGAACCCGATATAACCTACAGAAAATTAGGATCCGGCTACGAATATTCAATTTCCATGGACATTATAGCCAAATATTCAGGCAACATTAACGAGGAAAGTGTGGCCAGAATTGATGCAGTCCCTGTCGTAGAATTCAAAGGGAAAAGCGCTAAGATGGTCATTAGTGAAACAGGCAATGATTACTTTTCCTTTTCGCCGGAAAGCAGCGAATTCAGGGGTATTGTGACTGCCCATATAGTCAGCAACGAGCCTCCTATACGTGATTTGCGGTCAAACAAATTCGAGGGTGCCGTATCGCCTGAAGAATCTATCGTGCTGAAAGACGCAGGAAGCTATCAAATTAAGCTTTCGGAACTGAGAAAAAAATTCCTTATCGCCGGCGATTGCATAGCGTTCTTCAATATTTTGTGCGAAAATGACGCAAAAACCGTGCAACTCAGAGAATGCAAAGAAAGCGATTTGCCTTCGGAATGCAACAGGATTGTCGGGCTGTGCAACGGCGAAATCGAAATATCTATAGGGAAAATTGAATGCGGTAAAACTGCTGAGGCCAAAATAATGGTAAAAGAGGGGAACGGCAAGGAAATATTAGAAACCATGCGCATTAGCTTTTGGAACAAGGGCCCGCCAGGCTCATGCGTTGAAAATGCGATAACTTACGCGGATTTGATATCGCGCCCGGAATGCTATAATGCGTTTCTTGGAGAACACGAGACCGAAAAAGAATTACTTGAGGTGGCATAAATGGAAGATATGAAACGCACTTTGCTTATGGTCGTTGTAATCTTTACTGCTTTCATGGTCATCATGATGATTATCGACGAATACCAGAAAAACTCGCAAGCTGAAGCGGAACGATACATAAAAACGTTCGAGCCCGGGCTTCTCACAATAGAAAAACTTCCCGATCAGGCTCCCCTGTTTTGCAAACTTACAAAAGGCAGTTATGACTATGCCATCAGTCTTTCTGGAACAGGCTTTGCCACGCAGAAGGATCCGGAGTTAAGTTTCATAGTCGTGGCAGAATTGCGCAAAAATCTCATAGTATTGGGACAGTTGCCGGAATGGAATACAGAGAAAAACCGCGTCCTTTCACTCGATGGGGAAACATTTCTTTCCGTAAATCTTTACGGAGAACTTCAGGGCGAGGTGCGAGAGATAGACGACAGGACCGCGTTCGTTCGTCTGACCGCATGGAGAAACAGCGACTGCATAAAGAGGAAGATAGGAACTGAAAATATCATAGTGGAAGAAGGGACAAATAAAATCGCGGACTCGTCCTATCTTTTGGATCAATGCCCTGAGAGCTACCTAAATTCTGCAAGTATAGGCCTCATGCTGCAAGGAACATGCGCTGGGAGTGTTGTATGCGAGGATGCAAGGGATGAAGTGCAGTGCAATAGCATAGAACCGCCTTACGATGTATGTTACTATGAAAGATCCTTCCTTGCGGGCGCTAAATCCGGGGGGCAGTGCTTTGCGTGTCCCGTGACCGAGATATGCTCACACTACACGCCTCTGTTCGACGACTCCGGGAGCGATAAGTGCACGGGATGCGCATGGGCACGGGCGAACTGCAAATGGTCGGGCAACGAATGCAGGGACAAATTGGCATAAACACGGCAAAGAAAGCATAAATGCCGTCATTGCCATAATATTCAACGAGAGAATGCTATCTCTGAACATAGAAACATTGGTAAGGGCCGGCTGGTCCATGCTTATAATCCTATTGGTAATGGGACTGGCTATGAGTATATTCCTTCCCAACTCAGATTTCCTTGCAGACAAGGTAACAAGCTTATTCAGAATTATAGGCAGATAGAATGAAACCCGTTGAAGTTGTCGTTGCAATGGCCGCAATGCTCATACTTCTGGCAGTGCTCTTGGCTTACATTTCAAACGCGAATATAGACCTCTGGAGCATCATAAAGGGGTATCTTTCATGAGCCAGACCACAATTCTCATACTTAACACGCTGACAAGCCTGCTTGTGGCTATGATAGTCATAGTATTCATTGTAGCATTGTTTGCTGATCTAAAACCGTATGAGCAGATCTCCTTTGCAAATACAGAAAAGCTGAGAAGCGCCATAGAGGAAGCCTGCTTCATCGGACCGGGAAAGGAAGTCGAGGTTACCAAATTCGGGATGCCCCAGGGAAGCACAACGTATGCCCTGCAGGCAGCGGCAAAGATAAAGATGAACATAGATCCCGAATACCTATTATATTATGAAGCATTCCCTATAGGGGAGGCGGTGAGCTGGGAGACCTATCTGCATGACGGTTTGCCGCAGGCTATCGTATTCGCCCAGATAGATTACGGAGAGGCTTTCACGCGCAAGCAGTTTCTCCAATTCAAGGAAGACGTCCGCGCGAAAGCCCTCCCGAAGCTTCAGGAACTCGGCATAGAAAATTACGAAATAGTCGTCAATAACATAATACTTCCCGAATCCACTGACCTTTTGAGCATGGAAACTGCAAGAACGGGCGGCATCAGGCAGAACGCAGGCGCAGGAAAACGCAATCCTGACGGAACATTCGTTCTGAGCTACAATCCTTCGGATTTCAACAGGACGCTGGTCAAATATATGGCATGCGGCGCAGGTTCGCTTTGCGTAAAGACGCCTGCGGCCGTGTACACGCTGCCTCTCAAGAATTGTGCCGCGACAACCGGCGATCCGGAAGTTGCCAGCCCTACGCACATAGAGCTGAATGCCAAAGCCATCGGCCTTTATGACGCAGTCAAAGATGTCATAACATCCCGCCCTGCAGGCATTATTACGCCCGTTCTTCCGGCGGACATATATGCCCTCGATGACAAGGACCAGAGCAATTTTTATCTGAACAGTCCCTGCCAAATAGACGAGATAACCGTGCGCGTGGGGGAATGCACTTGCGACAAATATGCGAAATACCCGCTTTATTCATACGATGGCGAGAAATTCTTGAGATTGCAGGAGAATTCCGATTATAGCTATATCTGCATGGACGGCATGAAGCGTGAAAAAGCGGCTGACGAGGCGGCAAATGAAAAGCCCTCCAGCTGCGTCATCGTGGAAACTCAGGAGAGACGAAACGGGGGCTGCTACACCTACAATCCTCCCTTCGGTTTCATACCCGAAACCCCTGTGATAAACGACCGCCCCACGCCCGTCAAAAATAACGTAATAGCTATTGAGAAGAATATCTTCATTTATACGGTGCCGACGGTCAAACCCTCGGAGATCGCCGCCATATGGGATAGAGTCAGAGGCAAAGTAGGCGGCGTAACATGGCAGTGGCCGTGGAGTGCCCCGCGCTAAAGGATATTAGAGCATCATGACAAGTATCGTCATGAAAGGCATGATGATGTTCTTTACTATCCTGCTTCTGGTAACCGCCATAGTCACAATCGCGGCATACAGCCCGCTATATCAGGGCGCGGCCCAAGCAGGACAACTCTCTGCGGAAAGATATGCCTCGGAAATATCCGGAATTATTAACATAATGCAACAATCGCCGGCAGGCACGAGCCATTCTTATGAGCTTCCGGACAAGGAATGCATACTTACCTTGGGCGACCGCGTGACTATGACTCTTAGTCCCGGAGAAAAAGAAGCCAAGGCATCTGTCGGGACGATACAGTATGCGGCCCCCGTCGTGCCTGCAAGCTTTGACTGTTCCGAGCACGACCAAATTGTATTTGAAAGAAATGAAAACATAATAATTGTGAGAGGCTGATAATTTGTCAGAAGAATTTCCAGTTCCCGACGAGATTCTTGCAGTCATTCGTATGGTAGCATTCGGCATTTTCATAGTAGCTATGGTACTGTTTATGACCAACGTGTACACGACTACCGGACTCGATTTCACGCAGAAGGCCTCGCGTGAGATAGGAAACACGCTGCTATCCGGTCCCGCTACCGAGCAAAGGGGGATATTCCTCGCCGAAAAACTCGATGAATATATGGCAAGTCCGCTGCAAGAGCCTATAGGCCGCCACTGCAGCATGGCATATCACATGAAAATAGAAAGCCTTGATCCAAAAATAAAAAATGCCGACGGAGGAAACATATGGGAATTTGGGTTTGAACCGTCGGATGTAAGCAAAGAATACTCGAACGATGCCGAAAAAGAATTTGTAGTTGCAGTCAGGCGCGATGAATATGCAGGTCCTGCAAAGCTCACTATAAAGGTCTATAGAACATGGCTCACGGATGTATCGTGCATGCTTGCAGAAGCTTATGCAACGGGCCAGGCGCAAACGCTGGCTACTTCGATTGCGTGCGTAGAGACCCGAGAAACCGCCGTGCCGGGACTTGCGGGCTCACGGATAAGAGGCGAATATTGCAATTTATATTTGAAAAAAGAATCCGGCCAGCTTTGCTACATTAAAGTTGAAGACGGCAAGGAAGAAACACGCGGATGCCGCACTATTGACGAAATGCTACCGTTTGAGTCATTCAAGCTTCCTGATGACTTTTACTATTCGCTAGATACTCATATAGTGACATATACCTCTCCGCAGTTCGCGCTCAAGGCCGTTCCCCTGCGGAAGGGCGAAACGCTTGAAGCCTCCAATGCCGAGTGCGGTGATTACGAGAGCAAGGTCGCAGAAACCCGCGAAGAGATCGGGCAAATTTATCTTTGCATAGACGAGGGGTCGTAAAATGCAGAAAGGATTCATAGACAGCGTTCTTGGGACAAAAATCCTGATTATAGCTATAGTGATATCTCTCATAGTTCTGTTATTCATGCTCATATGCGTTGAATTGCCATTCTGCCCTCTGAATCCGGGTCAAGCAGTATACGCAGTAAATTATCTGGACGTGATAAACACGCCTTACACAGTTGCGAGCATACTTACGAACGCCACGGTTGAAGGAAGATCGATAATGACTCATATGTATGAGGCTTTCATCCAAAAGGGCATGGATCCTGCAAAGAAAGAAAGGCTCGGAATAGAGATGTCAAGATTCCTGGGAGAATATGACCTGAACTATTATGAGATAAGCCTTGAGACCGACGGGGAAGATATGCCGATCCTTCAGTCCGGCAGCCTTCAGAAATGCGGTAGCGACCTGCAGGGCGTCTGTGTCCAGCAAGTTTCCGGCGGGTTCAGCAGCGGGGTTCTCATGGGAGACTGCAATGCCGGCAAGATTGAAATAGAAGGCGGCGCAAACTCTTGCAGCCGTTCATTCACGGAAGCACGAAAGATATGCTGCATCGCTGCGAGCGAAGAAGATTACAATAAGTGGCTTGATCATAAATATGACCGACCTGAGAAGGAAAGAATCGGGGTTGTAAAGTGCGGTCCCCTGGAAAAAGGCATATGTTCCGGCGGAGGATGCGGCGGCACGATACGACTGCCGGAGTACGAAGAATCATGCAAACTTGCAAATGCCGGCAAGACGCCTTATTGCTGCTCCATCGACCCTAAAGTTCTGGAGATACAGGGCAAGATTGCCGAAGCAAAGATACCGCTTTTCTATAAGGACAGAACAGGCTACGTGAAGGTGACAACAAGTGACTGACCTGAAAGGGCAAGGAGGGGCAATACAATCCCTGTTCATGACCATCATGGTCGTTGGATTTTCCGTAATACTTGTAGTGTTCATAATAACATCCACAGGAAGACAGATATTCATGGCACAGGAAGAAGCAAAGCTTTACACCGTAAACAATGTTTATTGGGCAGCAAACAGAAGCCTTGACGCGTTCTGGAAGATCGCCGCTCCTGAATCGGTGTTCTTGCTTGCCAAAGAATCCGCAAGCTGGGATTGGAAGTCCGGCGTGACAAAGGAATTCGTGCAAGAGCGGCTGTCACAGAATGCCAAGAGCCTTCTTCCTGAAAGGAGCCTTGACATAAACAGGATTATTCTCAACTTGAACGGGATAAATCCCGAGTTTGAGATACTAGATGACAGAGTCAATCTGCACGCTAAAGGCACAATAGGAATAAATTTCTTTGAGTCAAGCGCACGCGCGTCTTTCTTGAGGGAGTATTCAGTTGCCGTGCTTCTTCCGCTCATGATAGAGAAAGGCAATACCGTTGAGCGCACAGTAACCGAAACGATTGCGGCACGCCAATATTCAACGTCCGATATGAGTTCAAGAGCTTACGAAGATGAGGTGCGCAACAGGATAATTTCAGCAATCGCAAGGCTGTCCGGCGGAAACGTCGATACAAACGTAGAAAGCATCTCTACGTCAATAGAAGCCGCAGAAGGACAGAAGGGCATCGATCTTCGTTATGCCGTTGATTCTGTAGTAACGGATAAAGGCGTTCTCAACCGGCATTTCGACGATATTCAATTCGTGGAAGCACGCTTCACGCTTCCCGTAAGATCCACAGGCACATCAATTGCGCTGAATTGCGCATCGAGTGCAGGAAGATACAATATACAACGTATAGGGGATGCGATATGCTCCGGGGGACAAATATATACCTGCGGCACCTCGCTTGCGGCAATTGGAGAAAACATGGTAAGCGGCGGCATTTACGGAAATTATGCATGCACAGGCTCATATTTCTGCGACCGCTCGGAAAAAGAAGGGAGCCAGACTTGCTGCCATGCATTCGGCGGGACATGGGCAGAGATTGAAATATGCGCCAACCCTGAATGCACCGCCACGCGGATAGGATACGAATGTCAAGGCGGATTCTAAAGTAATATATACTAAACGGCAAATATATGACAATGAAAGGCTCGGCACTGCCGGTAGAAACAATTGTCATAGTCATACTGTCCATCATCGTTCTTGGGGCGGTGTTGATGTTTTTCTTTGGCTCTTTCACTCCAGCGACCGAAGAGCTAAAAGCAAGGCAGACGATAGTGAGCGTGTGCGGCGAATACATCGCAAGAACGCAATGTGAACAGAGCCGCCATCTTGATTTTACATCCGTATCGCTTCCGCCGGGAGCCGATTCAGAAGATATAACCAAGGCTTCGGAAACACAGGCGCAACTCTCAGAAAAAGCACAAAACCTCAAAGCCGCTTGCCAGAGGACCGGCATTGTAGAATGCTCAGGGAGCGGGAGCCTTGATTTTTCATGCGCCCGAATATGCTGCGCTGCATTCTGCCCGCCTTCTGCTGAAGAATGAATCTTTATATAATCCCGATCCCAATATGAAAACATGAAGGGCGTTTCTCTCCCCATAAACACAATTGTTATCGTTGCGATAGCTGTCCTTGTTCTCATGGTCATAGGCGGCTTCTTCGCCGTGAATGTAGGGCAGGGGCAGAATTCAATAGAACTCAATAATGCCATATCTACGGCATGCGCCACTTTTGTTAATGCATATAATTGCGATATAGACAGGGTGCCCTTATCAAAAGCACAATATAGAAAACCCGGCGATGCAGAGGCAAGCACTTTAGATATTGCGGAATTATGCCAAGAGGCTAAATTTGCAGATACTCAAACATGTATAGTCGCAAAATGCGGATGCAGTTTGCCGAGTGCATCTGACACTGGTTGATACCACGACCATTAATAGAACTGCTACCTCTGGCAACACATACTGCGCATTGCCACGATAAATTATCGATTTCTTTTTTTCATTTTAATTTTATCTAAAACCACTTATTCAATGATTTCTGGCCGGCGGCCTTTGTTTCCTGGATTCTTGCAAGACCGCTCTCTATGCGTTCAATAGAAAACTCATGCCGGTTACACAGTATCTCTTTGACTTTTTCAGTGTCAAGGGGCTTGAATTTTATCTCGTAAGCGGCTTCTATGGGCGTGTAGAAGAAGTCAAATATTTCCTGCATAGGTACTTCAAACGGCCATTGGATGTTAGGAAGAATCTCATTGAGTGTCGGATATTTTTTCACTAGCGCCAATGCCTTCTTCGGGCCTATGCCGTTAATTCCCCCTGGGTTATAGTCTGTCCCGACAAGGATGCCTAATAAGATAAGTTGCTCCCGCGTTATGCCCAGTGATTCTGTCAAGTCCTTGACCGTCAGCATCTCCGGAAATATGTTGCGCTTATTGTTTGAGATCGAGAGGTTCCTTACGACCCGCGAGCACCCGAAAAGGAAAGCATCATAGTCCTGCGTTGCCGCGGCATATGCATCACCCTTGGCAACCATGACAGAACAAAGAGCTTCGCCTTCAGAAGGAGCGATTATCCAAGGAATCCCCATAGCGTCAAGCAGCAAACGAGATTCCTCAAGCATCTGATTCGTTATGACTGAAGAACGCATTGCGTACTTTTTTGCTTCTTCGTCATCTCCGCGTTCCCTTGCAGCTTGCCATTTCTCAGCAGCTTCTTTTCTTGCTTCCCGACGCAGTTCTGCGGTTTTTTCCTTCAATTTAGGTGGTTTGCCGTCAAAAACATAGACAAGCTTTACTCCGGCTTCCATAAGATTCAGGGAGCGGTAAAATATCCCTGAGAGATGGGAAGTAATATTGCCGGAAGAATCCATCAATGGCTGTCCATCTCTTTGCCGTATTATTGACAGGAATTGATAAATCCAGTTCAGGGCATCAACTGCAATGATCCTTCCCGAAAGCTCGCTTATTTCTATCTGCCTTCCTTTTGCCAGGGGCGTTAGCTGTATGCCCATAATGTAATTTTCCCCTTGCCGTTTAAATAACTGTAAGATGATTTTTATTGCATGAGAGATGAAGCCCATACGAAAGCGTTTGAATTATTAGAAAAAGACTTCAGGATGGTCTGGGACAAAATTTATCCGAAAATACGCAAGAAAAATACAGATGATTAATAGCCGCCTATATGCAGATATACTGTCTGAAAACAGTAGATTTTTAAACTTTGAATTTAATCATGATGAGATAATTATGGGCAAATACCGAATAGAATACCAGAGATCCGGATGCATAGGCGCAGGTGTCTGCGCGGCACTTGCTGACAAGCACTGGGTCATGGCGGATGATGGCAAGGCCGACCTTGTCGGCTCACATAAGGAAGGCGATCTTCACATTCTCGAGGTAGATGAGATTGACCTTGAATGCAACAAGCAGGCTGCTGAAGGCTGCCCGGCGAATATAATACACATAATAGACAAGGAAACGGGCAAGAAGATAATCTAGTGATTTTTATGGCAATAACGGCTCAGATGCCGCTTGGGGAAGTCCTTGAGAACTATCCTGGCGCGGTTGAAGTTTTAAGATCCTTTGACATGAAGCTCGGCTGCGGCGCCGATATGTCAGATACGATAGAAACTGCGGCGAAAATGCAGGGCGTTGAGACGAATCTGCTTCTGAAAAAACTAAATGATCTGAAGCAGGATGGCAATGGTTCTGATAGGGCATCTGTGTCGCTTACTGACGTCGCAGCGAAGAAGATGAAGGAACTTGGAATAGAATCCAAGCCCGGCCAGGGCCTCCGGTTCGGCGTGAGACCTGGCGGCTGTGCAGGATATAGCTACACAATGGAATTTGACATGCCCAAGAATGACGATGTTATAGCACAAGACAGGGGCATAAAAATATACATGAATAAAAAAGAAGCCGGAAAAGTAGACGGCTCTACCATAGACTATATTGAAAGCCTTCAGGCTTCTGGCTTTAAAGTGAACAATCCAAACGCCAAGGCGACCTGCGGCTGTGGAAAGAGCGCCTCTGTCTGATTTCGTCTTGAGCAACAAAAAAGTTATTATTATGAACGCCGTAGCCCTAATTGTTCATGACCTGCACCGTGACCATGTCCTTATAGGAAAGAAAGTTCCCTATGGATTTCTTGCAGATAAATGGCATCTGCCAGGCGAAAAGCTTCAGCCAAGAGAAAACGAGCTTGACGGCATTATACGATGCGCCTACGAAGAGGCAGGAATAGATGTCAGCCTTGCCCGATATATTTGCACTATGATTAATGACAGAAATTCAGTTGCATGGTATCTATGCATTCCGGACGATGTGAATCTGCATCCCGGCAGTGACTTGATCGAGGCATTATGGGTTCCAAGAAAAGAAGTTCCGTATAAATGCGACAATGAAGCAGTGGCTCTTTGGCCAAAAGATGTAATGGGGTATTTTTTATAGATAAAATCAGACCAAACTGATGTCGCCGGCTTCCACACTTTCTACGCCTTCAATCTTGCCGATAGCTTCTTCAATCCTGTCAATGCCACCATCGGCGTCTTCCATAGTGAATAGGACCTCAAGTTTCCTAAGACCAAAGGCCACGGGTTTCTCTTCGATGGTTTTCACGTTTATCTGCAGCTTCTTTATCTCATCCTTGATTTTTGCAAGATCAGTATCTACTGATGCGGGCATTATGTTAAGCGTAACTGCAACCATACCCATAGGCGAACATTGTAGCAAAAGCATATATAGTTAACCAAAAAACTGGTAACGTGAGCGACAAAAAGAAAGTCTATATAGAAACATATGGCTGCAGCAGCAACCAGATGGATTCCCAGATAATGGGCGGAACATTGAAGCAGAAAGGATATGAGCTTGTAGAGAACGATGAAAAAGCCGACCTCGTCATTCTTAATCTGTGCTCGGTCAAGCAGAAGACCGAGAATAAAGAACGGCACCGCATAGAGCAGCTACGGAACAAAGGAAAGAAACTCGTGCTTGCGGGATGCCTGCCTGAGGCTGTCAATCTTGGAAAGGATTATCCTGAATTGAGCCAGATAGGAACCAACAGGGTTGCGGAAATAGAAACCGTGGTCGACAATACACTAGCCGGCGAAAAGACCGTATTATTAGGCAAGAGCAAGACGCCGAAGGTTCTCATGCCCAAGATACAAAACGGCACGATACGCATAATGGAGGTCCAGTCAGGCTGCGGTTATTTCTGCTCATTCTGCTCAACAAAATTTGCCAAGGGCGGACAGTATCCTTATCCCGCAAGGGACATCGTCAAGGAGATCGAACTTTCACTGGTTGAAGGAGTACGCGAATTTTGGATAACAGGGCAGGAAGTTGCGGGTTACAACGACAATGGAATCCTTCTTCCAGATCTGATAAACAAGATAACTGGACTGCAAGGTGATTTTTTCATTCGCATAGGCATGCTTCATCCGGCATCAGTACTGCCGATAATCGATGAACTGATTGAAGCATACAAAAACGAAAAGGTATTCAAGTTCCTGCATGTGCCGCAGCAATCGGGCAGCAATTCCATGCTCAAGAAAATGAACAGGAAAAATTCCACCGATGAATACAAAATAGTCATCAAAAAATTCAAGGCGGCATTTCCGGAAATGACCGTATGGACGGATATCATTGTCGGGCATCCGGCAGAGACAGAGGAGGAATTTGCAGAAACCGTAAGGTTTATAGAAGAAACTAGGCCAGACTTCGTGAATATTTCCGCTTACGGGTGGAGACCGAATACCCCTGCAGCTAAGATGAAGCAGGTGGCTTCTGACATAAAGAAAGAACGAACCCGGATTCTGAGCCGAGTAGTCAAAGATCTCATGCTTGAAAGCAATCAGAAATGGATAGGCTGGAAGGGCACCGTTCTTGTTGACGAATACAAGCCGGATAAAGGCACATGGCTCGGCAGAAACTATGCCTATAAACCAGTAGTATTGCGTGGCCCGCATTTAGCGGGTGAAGTTGTAGAGGTAGAAATTGCACGAGCGGAAGATACGCATCTTGAATAGATATATATTCACCTAAACAAATGAAATGATGGTATATAAACGCCAAATAGCGATTATAGCATTTCTTTTCGTCATTTCATTCTCTTCCGCATCATTTCTTGACGATATAAAAGACGCTGTCTCAGATTTCGCCAACCCGACAGGTATGGTCACGTCTTCAGGATACTACTGCTTAGGGAACGACCGCTATTACCGCCTGATTGACGGATCGTCCGTGTTTGCGAAAACGTGCGCT
>JACQID010000002.1 GCA_016198685.1 Candidatus Aenigmatarchaeota archaeon | reverse complement strand
GGAACCGCCTACGGGATCAGTCACTTAACCAATCGCCCGAATGCCGGCTATAATGCTCCAGTAGTCCGTACCATTGAGCAGCCGGCAAACGCGCCTACTCTTGTCGCAGAGCCCGGATTCCAGACGCCTTTAGTGCCAACGGCACTGCCGCAGACTATTGCAGTGCCTGAAACTTATACTCCCATTCGTGCGGATTATGTTCAGTCGAAAAATATAGTACTGCAATGGAAAACTCCTGTCAATGATGAGATAAAAAATAGATCGTTAAGCAATGTCTCCCGTGCTTATAAAACTCTTGAATACCTTTATGGAAATACGCCCGATTCCACATTAATCATGGATATAGATAATGGTTTCGTTCACATCGATGCGTACCCTCCACATCCTCTGTACTCAGGCTATAAGTACAAAATGGATTTAGGCAAGCAAATGGCGGAAGAGTCTGAAGAAGCTGCATATATTACAGATGAACTTTCAAGCTGGTTCTTTAGACAATTAATTTCGATGCGGGAAATAGAACCTATGCTTGCCCTTGATGAAGGCGCCAGCATGTATACATCCAAATACTCGCTTAATCCATCCGACGATTTCAAATTTATAATAGGGACAGAACTTGAGCCTATGTATAGAAAGCTTGAAAATTCTTTCGCACAAGGACGCAACGGCTTCGTGGAAATAAAATATGAAGGAAGGCATGCAAGGGGCGCCATGGCTATTGCGGCACTTGAGGACGCCGGATTCGGGGTAACAAAATTTAGGGAATACTGGCAAGCCTTGGCAGAAGAGAGCAAACAAACCCCGCTCGAAGTTTCTGACATAGTTAATACAGCTGAAAGAATGACCGGCAGGAATCTCGATATCTTGTATAAAATACTCGAATAGAAACTACTTTTTCGAGAGGCTTGTAATTCGCCTATCTATCTAATCATGGATGTCTTGCATAGAATATCGCATAGAAAGGAGACAAAATCGTTATTTGATCGTATTTTTTTACCTAACAACTTCTAAGGCAGACGGCCGCCGGAAAACAATTTTTAGACTATAGTCCAAAATCCCCCAAAATTTTCCCACAGGGAGGGTTTTAGAACATTCCCCTCCGAGTAGTAAATAGAAAATTATATAAACATGATGCAAATATAAATCGATAAATACTACTAAGAAGTAACAATTATAGTACTATGTTTTGGATGCTAGGCACCGAGAAGAAACCTAAGCCCGACAAGGGCCCGACAACCTATGCAGAATCTTCTGGAATTGCCAGCCCTGATTATGCGAACAAGACTGCCCAACACATTGCAGAAGAAGTCAGATTGCGCGGATATATGCATGATCAGCCGGGCGCGCTGGTTGTTGCTGAGCCATATTCTATACCAAAACGGTCTTCGTCACCGAAAAAATGGTTATACGCAACAGCAACCGGACTCGCCCTGTTAGGATTAGGAGGATTAGCATACGGCATCAATAGCGTTGTCAATCGTAATACTTCTGAAACTCCTATAGTGCGAACTATTGAACAACCCGCAAACAATCCCATACTGGTCGGAGCTCCAAGCTCACAGGCGCCTCTTGCGCAACAAGCAACTCCTATACCTACTCAAACCCCTCTTCCAACGCGACCAAGATACCAGCCTAAAGGCATAATGCAAAGGGAGGACAAAGAACGAGGAATACTCATCGACTGCATACAAGATTGCGATCCCTCATATTTAGATCAATCCATAGTAAACGCAGGAAAGGTCGCTGATACTCTTCAACTCATGTATGGTGACATATCCTACAAAGACAAACAACTAGTCCTAGAAGTCAAGGGCAAAGACGTCAGAATGCCACTAACACCAGATTTACCATATGAAGGAGCCATAATTTTTGATCTGGATAATGATATACCATCTTTTATGACAGCTTGCGATGAAATGTCAGACTTCTACACATTGAATGCATTTCCCGCACCACTTTGGTTAAGAGAAGGATTTAGTTTGTACGCTAAAGTTTTATATAGGAATCCTATTAACGATTTTAGTTATGTGGCAAATTTGCCTATTGATCCTATTGATAGTAGGCCTTATAACAAGGTAAAGAATAATCCAGAATTAATGTTTAAGCCAGAATATCTTGATGCTCACGGGACAGGAATTACATGGGTTAAAGGGCTTGAAGAAGACTACGGTTGGCGTTTGCCTGAATTTAGAGGATTCATTGTAAAAATGCATGAATTAAGCACAGAAGGTCATGACACTACAAAGCCTGAAGCCATTGCTCGTGCTGCGAAGGAGGTAAATGGGGATGATATTAGTCCTCTTATGGATTTATTGAAGCCTGGATTTGAGTTTGACTCGCATGCAACTCGAGAGAATTATGATAGGTTTATACAACAAAATCCCCAGTACGGCAATCATGAATTCTCGATAACGTATCCCTAATTTTAGGTTTATTCATCCAACGCACAGATAATTTCCACTGCCACGCGTTCCACCCGGGTTTACACAGCTTCCGCCGCCAATTGTTGAAGATAACTCTCCACTACAACAGTAACTTGGCCTGCATAAAGTACTTTTGATATCGCTTCCGTCCGGATATTTTTGGTTGCCCATGCATGTTGGTGGGACATAACATGTATTTAGGCCTATGGCGGTGTTGCTTGTCGGCAACCCTTGCGGGCTATTACACACATACTGTATATTTGTCGCCGTATCATGACCATAAGATATTAAACAATCGGTATTTGTATCGCATCTTTGAGGACTCGGCACCGTTGTCGTGGTAGTTGTCGGTGCTGGTGCTGAATTGACGGCGACGGGTTCGGCATCCCAGACTGGGGATAGGAGTTCGAAATCGTTTATGTAGACTTTGGCCAGAAGCTCGTGTGCCAGGCCGGGGCCGGGGGAAGGAATGGAGGCGCTGCAGAGATAGTTGACTATGGGCAGATAGACTTTGTCCGTTTCCACGGTGCATCCTGCCGGGGGTGGAGAAGTCGTGCTCGTGCACATGTTTGATGCTTGCGTCGTCGAAACTGTAACGCTGCAGCTCTTTCCCGTGTCGTGGCCGTTGAGGAAGAATCGTATCTTGTAATTGCCGCTCTGGAATCCTGAGCCGTAAAGAAGTGCATTCGCCCTTATGTCCTCGCCGTCGTTGTATTCGGATTTTAATGTGGTGACGTCCACGGTTTGGGAACTGTACGGCCCGAGGAACGCGACTCTCGCCTTGTTTGTCGTGAAGAAGTTGTAAGGTTTTTCATAATAATCCAATTGCAGTGTGTTGCTGCCTTCCCTCAATTCTGACTGGACATATTTTTCCCTGTAGTCATGGTTGCTCCAGTCGTTGTGCCTCGCTATTCCGTTGACGTAAAGCACGCTCCCGTCGTCAGAGCCAACGACAAAATCGAATATCCCGCCTCCCTGCACGGAGAAAGACCTTGTCGAAGAGAACATGATGCCGTCTATCCTGCTATACGCCAATGTTCCTGTCTGCCAGTTGTCGTCAAAATTAAATAAATCCTGATTCGGCCCTGTGCCTAAGCAGGCGCCTTGTCCGCCGTCATAAATATACCAGTTTCTCTGCCAGTACGTAGTTGGGTAAGAATGAGGAGCGCATGTGCCTGCAGGAAGAGTAGTTGTCGTGGTTGATGTCGTTGTAGTCGTAGGTGAAGCAGGC
>JACQID010000001.1 GCA_016198685.1 Candidatus Aenigmatarchaeota archaeon | reverse complement strand
TAGTGTCATCACCCTTCGTCACGACAGTATTGTTATAAATGACCGTGTCCGTAGTTCCTGAAAGAAAAATACCATAATTACTGTCCACTACAGTGTCGCCATCAGTGATAACAGTATTATTCTGCACGAGGCCCTTGTCAGGGCCAGAGATATAAATGCCGTATCCAGATGATGTTGTAGGAGAACCTTTCATTATGCGACAGTTCTTGATAGTGAAACCGTGCGCCGAGCCGCTCACTGTAACTCCGTACGTTGATGAAGAAGATTGCGAATAGTTGATAAGATAGCCTGCGCAGTCAAGCGTCACGTCCGACGCCGTTATGGTGAAACAAGTGCCTGTTGCTGCCACATCCTGCGTCAGCGTGTAAGTGTCAGTCGAGCTTAATGTCGCACAGGAGGACTGCTCTGTTGCGTATGAAAGCACGGGCAAAAATGCAAAAATAACCGCGAAAACGACTATGTGATAACGGCACGATTTTTCCATGTGATAAACCCTGACGAATTATGTGTGCCGCTTCCTAAAAAGATGTTGCCTCAGCCTGCAAGCACGACCACGGTGAATCCCACGACTGCGAGGACTATCGCGTGCTTGACTCCTGCGATTATCCTGCCTTCGGACATTTTTCCGATCGTCAGGCCGGCAAAAACGCCCTGTATAAGGACTATATTCCTGAATATGGCGGGCAATGTATCTGCGAATCCTGAATTTCCATCGCCGAAATTAAACGTAGGCAAAAGGAAACGCGACATCCCTATCATTACAGACAGGAATATGAAGAATATCATATAGCCGTTGAGCATTTGCGAGTATACCGAGGATGACCGTTCCTTCTTTATCCTCTCAAGCTCGTAGAGTGATTCAGAAACCGCCTGAAGCACCGTATCCATGGTGCCTCCTGACCTATGCGCCTCGATTATGGAACGGGCAGTCCTGGTTAGGTTCGGGCTTTCCGTCTTCTTTGCAAAGTTGAGAAGAACCTTGTTGAACGGAACCCCCCACGAAATCTTGGCATTTATCTCCTTGACGTAAGGACCAAGCTTTCCGTAGCTGTCGTATTGCAGGGCGCGAAGCGCCTGCGGCAGAGTCATGCCGGATTTTATGTTAGAGGTCACGTCGCTCAGGAATTTCGGGAACGACTCTTCAAGCTTCTTTGTTATCGAGAACCTGTAGTACTTTATCGAGAGAGGCGGGACGAGTATGACGAGTATTCCAAACAGGCTGACAAGAGCAAACATTTCACCATGATTGACAAAGAGCTGGATGTTTATGTATTCTATTATCAGGCCGACGAAGGCGGAAATAAGGCCTACTGCTATGATGTCTACCCTGTCGCTGTGTTTCTCTTTGATCTGCGAGCGCAGTGCCTCAATGATACCTTTGTTTTTTTTCATCATATCACCGGCTGAGTGTAGTTAATGAACAGCAGGAACAGCACGTTGAGCAGAGGTATGAGAATATAGACCCCCATGCTCATGGCAGTCGCTATGTCAAGCCCGAACACGCTGCCCCCTATTATCGCCATTATCGAGAGTATGGATATGAAGAACAACGGGGCGGCTATAAGAACTGCAGTATAGAAGTCGGCATAGGTCGAAAGAGTCTTGATATACTTGTCCCTCTTGATCCTGTAATTGAGCATCGTTTCCCTGGCATAATTGTCAAAGAACCTCCTTATGTCTCCTCCTGTTTCTATGTTGGATATGACACTGTAAAGGAACTGGCTGAATTCAATCGACGGCGTCCTGTCTGCCACGTTCTTTATCCCTGAGACCATGTCCATGCCGAATACTTCTATGTTTCTTACTATCCTCTTCATCTCATTCGTTATCTGCCCGTATTCGGGAACGTTCGATATCAGCTTGAATATGATAAAAGGCGGAACGCCCGAAGAAGCGATGGCTGCCATGTGGTTGACTGCAAAAGGCATGTTCCCTTCTATGTTGTTTTTCTTTGTCGCTATTATCTGCCGCGGATAATAATTGTAAGCTGCCGCAACGAGGAACGCCAATATGGAAGACGTGCTTATGCTGTTCAGTAACAGGATGAAAATATCGGCGCCGATTATGATTCCATTTATGAAGGTCGAGAAGAAAACCGCAAAGAACGTCACGATAGAAAAAAATACCATCTTGCCTATGTAGATTTCGTAGAGTGCTTTGACATCGGCCTTCTGCAGGCACATGCGTAAGTTATCAGAGAACTTGGGGGCATTGGTTATGACTATCTGTCCCAGAATTCTTACGATAGGCTTATACATGCAGTCACCATTCACGACGGTATGATTATATCTTTCCGCCGCTTAAAAAAACTTTTGGCGCTGCTCAGGCCTTCGGATTGAAGGATATAGTGTCTTCCGGATATACCGTGAAGCCTTTATTCGTTATCTTATAGGGATGTATCTTCCTTGAGTGGTCGGTTGAGCGCATCTTCCATACGCTCAACCCCCGCCTGTATTCGCCCCCTATGAGCATGTTGTGAAGCAGTATGACACCGTCAGCGACGAACTCCTCAACCCCAAACCTGGAAAGCGCGTTCTTCCCTGTAACGGTCTCTGATATCAGTATCGATGTGCAGTTGTTCTTGCGCAGCATCTCGCTTATCTGAAGTATCATCCTTCTGAGTTCTGTGACATCCTTAACATAGACGCCTATAGCCGAAATGGAATCTATGACTACTCTCGTTGCTCCGATTTCCCTTATGTTATTTTCGACAATTTCTATGATGTCCTCAAGCTGGTAGGGATTGTATTTGAGGAATTTTATCTTGCCGCTCCTTTCCATGCCTTCCGCATCCCACCCTAAGGCCATTGCCGTTCCCTTTATCTGCTCGATTTCCTCCTCGAAGCTGACATAAATGCCGTGTTCTTTGTCCGCAAGAGAACACAAAAAACCGAGGCCAAAGACCGTCTTGCCGGCGCCGCACGTACCGCTAAGCAGAACCAGATCCTTTTCCGGGATGCCGTTGTCAATGAGACTGTCAAAACCCGGGATTCCCACTCTTGTCCTCTTTATCAAGACGTTCACCTATTATCTGTGCAAGCTTCTGCGGATCCTGCTTATAGAGCAAAAGATACCGGGATGCTTCCTTCATGTCGTTGATATTCCTGTCTGCCATCCATTTTATCAGCACTTTCCTCCTGGAAATATCCCCAAGTATGGAATTTATTGGAATGCCTCTTTCCGACGATATCTTGTGCAATATCCATGAATTACCCCGGTATTCAAAGCTGTCTTCTGACGGAAGCCAGACAAAGGATTTGGAAACACGCGGCCTTCCTGTCACGGCATCCACGCTCTCAAGTTCAGCTATCTCCTTCACCCGCCTTGCGGATTTGCCCTTGTCTCTTGCATGTATCATTACAACGACAATATCCAGTACATCGAGCAGCCCTGGCGATATGTTTATGGGTTCGGTACTGAGCCTTTTCATGACGTCATCCATGCTCCCGGCATGGATCGTGGCTATGGACGGATGTCCTGATGCCATTGCCTGGAACATGACGTATGCTTCCTTGCCTCTTATCTCGCCTACTATCAGGTAATCAGGATTCTGCCTGAAGCTTTCCTTGAGCAAATCGAACATCGATATCTCCCCTACGTTGGAGCCTGAGAAGCCTACTCTGGCAACGCCAGGTATCCAGTTCTCATGGGGGAGCGATAGTTCTCTTGTATCTTCTATGCTTACTATCTTGGCTTCATCGTCAATGAACATGGAGAGCGTATTGAGGAATGATGTTTTTCCTGTCGCAACGCCTCCTGCAATAAGGATGTTAGCGCCATGTTCCACGGCAAACCACAAGTAGGCGAGCATGTCCACTGACGCGGTGTTGAAATTTATCATGTCTGCCGGAGTGAAAGGCGATTCACGGAACTTTCTTATTGAGAAAGTCGGGCCTTTGGTAGTTACATCCGCCGCAAGCGATGCCTGGACTCTTGAGCCACTCGGCAGAGTGCCGTCAAGCAATGGCTCGGCATAGCTTATGTATCTGTCACAGCGCTCGGCCAGCTTTGTCACAAAGTCCTTGAGATAAATCTCGTCCTTGAACATTATGTTAGTTCTTATCGAGCCGTAACGCTGATGAACGACGTATATCGGGACCGCAGTGCCATCACACCCAATGTCTTCAATGTATGGGTCGTTAAGCAGAGGCTCGATTTCATTCAATCCGACAAAATCGCGGGAAATGAAATACATTATCTTGAGATATTCTTTATCATTGACAGCAAATCCGTATTCTTCTATGAGGTTCCTGACATTTTTTTCCAGATAATCCATCATCTTTTCCTGCTCGTTGATGTCATCAAGGCTTATGTCTATTATTTGCATCAGCCCTTCCTTCAGCTTTTCAAATATCTTTTTCTCCCTTTCCGTGAGCTGAGGCTCAAGGACCGTGTAAAGCATACTATCATCCGCTATATTGATCTTGATGTTGGCGTAAGAATACGGCTTGATTAGAGGATACATCATGCTCTTGCTTTTCACAGAATCTTTCGGAGAAAGATGCGACAAGCTTTTTGAAGGATAAATAACAAATTTTGGAAAAACTGCAGCTTCCTTCTTCTGAAGGTTCAGCATCTGCCCTGCACGGCCTAAGGCCGTCAGTTGCTCAACAGGCTTGATGAGTTTTCTGTAGAGATAGCCCCTGAGCATGAATTTTTCTTTGGGTTTCTCTTTCTGTTCCTGAATATAGCTATCGGCGTGGCCAGTCTGCTTTTTCAATATCTCCGCCATTAACTTGGCGCGGGACTTCACTTCCATCGCCTATGAACCTCTAGCTGCTTCTGGACGTCCTGCTTCTCCCTACTTTCACAATTCCCCTATGCCTGGCGCAGGAGGGGCATGCATACATCTTCCTCTGGAACATGCTCATCGCCCTTCTGTCAATTTGCTGTCTCAGTACCGGATCCGTTATCCTGAATCCTTTGAATGTCGTGAAGGTTTTCCATCTAGGAACCTGCCGTCCGCAGAAACCGCACTCTACATTCGATTCATGACCTTTGGATTTGGTATGCGTGTAACCTCTCTTGTACGGGGCTGAAATGTCAATCACCTGCAAATTAAGTGTTTCCGAAGCTATATAAAATACATCTATGCCGGAAAGTGCGTCATTTCAATCCAGCAACTCTTCTTATTATGCGAAGGCTAAGGTTTTCTTGCGCCTACAATGGCAATCAAGGAACCTATCAGCATTGTGACAATCGCCTGAATGAATGAGAACTGGTCGAGACCTTCGGCATAGACTGCCAAAACGCCTTTGCCTTCTGTCACGGGATTGCGGGACGCCCTGAATACATATTCATACGTGCCTGCTATCTGGGCTCCCTTATCATTGAGTCTCACAGAAGCCACATACAGCCCCCTTGAAGGATCAGATGCCGGTATTTCTCCGCGGAACAACAAGTCTGACGATAATACGCCTTTTTCGCCCGCATTTCCTGCAAGAAGAATTGCAAGATCAGAGGGTTCTCTTTCTCTCAAGGCTTTTATTTCGTCCAAATCCTCCTCAAGAATATTGCATTCCTCATCGCATTGCATTGCAATCCAGTGCCTGAGGAATTCGCTCTTTGCAGCCAGCTTGTCTGTAGCGACTTCTATATCATATTTTTCGGCAGGCGTGTCTATAGTTGCAGGATCGTACGTCATGATGTCAAATATCTTCAAGTTCTTCTGCCCGATAGGCACTCTCGCCTGGAACGGGCTGACAACGACTTTGGGGTCGCAATTAATATGAACTTTGAATTTGCTGTCCTTGCTTAGCGTTTCCGTGACAAAACTCACGTCAAGATCGAATTCCCTGTCCGTGCAAACGCCCCCGAAATCAGCATCAAGCGTGTCCATAGTCCCCTTCCATGCTTTCCTGAACGGGTTCCAGACCAAAGGCAGAGTTTTTCCTCCAAAAGTGTAGGTTCCGCTGCATCCAGCATCAGGGCTGCATTCGGTTTCAGGTATCGAATTAACAGTAGCAGCGACAAAGAAATCCGATACCATTCCTCTTGTAAAGTCAGGGCATCCTTCCGGAGCCGTGCATAGTTTTTGGAATTGCGGTATTATCTCCACAAATTTTCTTTCAACGTAATCATATTTTATGTCGTTGACCGTTATCATGTCAGGCCCTATTATGAAAGGCTCGGTTCCTGGAGACTCTATTATTACAATAAGATACGTGTTCCTCTCGCCTGTCGCTGCCGTGCCTATAGTTTCAAGTATGTATACTCCCTCGGGAGCAAGAGCAGGGACTGTCATTATGAGATCCGATTCTCTCGTTCCCTCTGATGCAATGCTTACCGCAGGGTTAAACAGGAACGTTACTCCTGCAGGCGCATCATCGAGCCATCTGCCTGAAAGCGTTACAGGCTGCGCGAAAGCGGATGGTATTATCTCGACATTCGCTATTCCAACGGCATTGCCTTTCTGATGCTTCTTTATGATCAGAATCGGCGACGGATAAACAACCGCAAAGCCTTCAGGAGTCCCTACGCGAACCGTGAGGTCTCCAGTCCGGATAAGGCTTCCAGAAGTTCCTGTAGTCCTCATTGTATAATCCCTAAAGGGCGTTGCCCTGTCTGCGTATATGAAAAGCTGTCCGGGCGCTGCAGGGCTAATTGAATCCGGTATATATAGGAAATTCCTGCCTTCTTCAGTAATAGCGTCTCCAGGAAGAGGAGTTCCACTCCAAGAGCCTGAGAGCCGAACATTGCCTGTAAACTCGTTAATAGGATCTATGTTCACATTTGCAATACCCATCTCGCCCGGCGCGAGCGTCAGAGGATTGGGATCATGGCTTATTGAAAAGTCCGGAACGCACGCTCCGACATCCTGCCATTGGAGCGAAGGCGCGCGGATGCCACAACACACGGCACCTTTAACATCATCGCTACCATAACCTGTAGTATCATAACACGTTCCGGCATAATCAAAACGTCTGTTTGAAATAACCGGATCCCAATAACTGCCATATCCCGACTCGGGATATGAATAACCGAAATAGCCTTGGGTGGCAGTTGCGCATGATGCTGCATTAGGACTATAACCATTTGTAACTTGCCTTGCTACAAGACACCCCCCGGAACCCGGAAGGAAGTATGGAGTTCCTGAGCATGATGTGTCAAGATATCGCGTTGTAGAGTCCCCAAGCCTGTAAAATCTTAGGTCAGGCGGCGTTGTTCTTCCTCCATTGCTCAAGTATTCGTCAAGCGTGCATAGATGAGTTCCGGATGCGCACAGACTTGCCGCCTGATCCTGGGTAATGCCTCCGGATCCGGATTTCTCGCATCCTGACATCCCGTCATTGTACCTTTGCCTGTCAGTTCCTGAAGCGCACAAGCTGCTGCCCACGTTCTGGCAGACATAATGCCGTCCGCCAACGCACTGCTCTGCGCCTTCTGTGCTGCACGCGCCGCTTGGCGGAGCCACTGGTCCTGCCGGCAAAGTTGTCGTCGAAGAAGAACCCGCAATCACTGTTGTTAGCTGATTTCCGTAGCCTGTCGAGCCTGCCGCATCTATCGCGGTTGCATCGACCCGGAATGTGCCTACGGACTCCTTGGAACTGACACTTATGGTCGTTGACGATTCGCCTTCGCCTGCAAGGTTTCCTATCTGGCACGTCATGGTGCTTTCGGATTGCGAGCATGATTCCGGAGTTCCAAGAAAGTCAGCAAACGCCGCCGGAAGAACAAGGCTGAACGATACAGCGTTTGCTGTTGCAGCTCTTGTATTCTTGACATTTACAGTGTACGCAAAAGCTTCAATCCTTTCGACAGGATCTTTGGAATCCGTTACCGTCACCTCAAAAATCGATGAGCATTCTTCATTCGTGACCTCAACATTGTCGATATTAGTATTATCAGTCATTGCATTGCCGGCGTTGTCAATGCATAATACTCTGGTATTATAGATGCCCGGCTCTGTGAGGGAAGCAGGCCCTGAAACCGGCGTGCTGCATGCTCCCGAGCAGCCGCCGGTAAACGGATACTCTGTTGCCGATGCCCAGGAATCAGAAGCTTTCTTTATCTGCAATTTGCACGTTCCTCCAGCTACCCCGCTCAGAGCGTCTGATGCTGTTGAGCTGTAAACTACGGTTTCTCCTTTCGCAACCTTCCCTGCAGCTGCGGTGCAAGACGCACCAGGCACAGGAGATGTCGCTGAAGGACTTGTCCTGTCAACGCCAATGTTGCGCGTGACTGGTGATATGAAATCCCTGTTGTCTTTGGCTCTTGCGCTCGCAACGCACCCACTCGCCCCCTGGCCACAATCGCTTAATATCAGGCTAGTAGATTGCGTGGCTGAACCAACGCTGGAGCAGGAAACGCTTGTAGTCGTAGGCGTGCCTGCCCTTGTTATAGTGTATTCGCATTGCTGAAGTTTTTCATTCCCGACGCTACTGGCATCGGAATAATCAAATCGCAAGGTTGCCGATGCATGGGCAGGCCCGTACCATTCCCTGTCAGGCGTGACTGTTATCGCAGACACGGGAATCGGGTTTGATGAGACAGTGAATGATTTTGGAGATGTAACATCCGATATCCGTCCTTTGCTGCCCTGCGCAAACGCTTTGTAATTTACTATTTGTCCATCTGTATTGTAAGTTCTTGACGGAGAGGAATATGTACAAGTCTTTGGCCCAAGAGCTGCCTGTCCGGTGCATGCAGGGCTTGTTAACTGCAATTCATATGAATTTTTGCCATCGGCATCGATTTTGTTATCATTCTCATCAATAAATATGATGATTGAACTGAGAGGCAGGGAGCTTGTCGCAGTAGCGGTAAAGCCCACGGCTGCCCCGATTCCTACGGATGCAGGACTGTGTGTCACCGTGACAACAGGCCTGTCACATGCCATGACATCGTCCTTCCATTGTGCACTGCTGCTGACATAGCAGCATGTATATGTTTTAGAATCAACCCCGATTTCTTCCCCAAGATTCGCTGAAGAACATTCTTTCCATTCGCCGGCATGGGATGCCTGAAAAAGTGAAACCACGACAAATGCTGCGAGAAGCCAGCCCTTATGCATAGCAGACATATTACAGACTTACAATAAAAAGGTTTCATGTGATATATCCTTGAGCGACATGAAGCTTGGAATGAGGTTCGCGGCAGTCACATTATATAAAAATTTCGTGAGTGATGCCAGCGTCCTGGGAGGCCTACCGTTTTATGCGGTGCTCATGGCATATTTGGGTATTGCAGATTCCGCCCTTGCCTTCAGGATGCTCATGGCTCTTGGCATTTTGTTCTCGATTGTCTATTCTGTCAAGTTCCTGTACTTCAAGAGGAGACCGGATGTGCATAAGAATCATTTCCCGACCCTTCTTGAGCGCCTTGAGAACTCTTCTTTTCCCAGCGTTCACGCCGCAAGGGCCACGTTGCTTTATATGGCATTCTTTTTCGGCAAAGACTATATAATGTCGGCTGTCGGCTTGCTACTTCTCGCGTCCGTCGCCGCCAGCCGCGTTGCCCTAAAAAGGCATTATCTGTCGGATGTCGGCGCAGGAATATTAATTGGAGTTGCGATAGGTTATTGGGCATTCATAGGATAACTATGTCATTATCTTTATCCGTAAATAAGGAGAAAATTGCGAATTCACTGGCAATATTAGCTGTCTTTCTCTTTCTTTTTAGTTATTTCCGGCCGGAACTGATTTTTTCGGATACTACTACTTCGGGAGGAGACACGACGTCGCACAACTATCTTGCGCATTACATGAAAACGCATCTTTTGCCGGAATACAAGATTACAGGATGGAGCCCTGGATGGTATGCAGGCTTTCCGATGTTCGTATTTTATTTTCCAATGGCATACTTGCTGATTGCCCTAATCAGCTACATCATTCCATTTAATATAGCATTCAAGTTAGTGACTGTGTTACCGGCATTTCTTATGCCGTTATGCGCCTTCTTCGGAATGAAGAAATTAGAGTTTCCATTCCCGCTTCCTGCAATAACTGCCCTCTTTATACTTCCTTTCCTATTCCTTGAGAACTTCTCCATGTACGGAGGAAACATACCTTCTTCTCTTGCCGGTCAATTTTCATTTGCCATCAGCATGGCTCTTTCGCTTTTTTTCCTTTGTTCGCTATACCAAGGAATCCAAAAATCGGGTTCTATCCCGTCTAATTCTCTTTTGCTCGCTATAATGAGCCTGTTCCATTTGATTCCTGTCATAATGGCGGTCCTTTCATCTTCATATTTCCTTCTTTCGGGCAGAATAACCGAAAATCTCAAATATCTCTTCAAAGTATACGCTCTTTCGTTTGGGCTAGCCGCATTCTGGGCGCTTCCCTTGCTCGCCAACGTCGGTTATTCTGTTTCCATGGGTTTCACGCCCAGCAGCGGCATTGAATTCATCGCCCCGCCGGTTCTTTATCCGTTCTTTGCCATGGCACTGGCCGGAATTTACTTTGCATATAAGAATCATGAGAAAAGAATTTTCTATTTTGCCTATATAGCGCTTTTATCCGTCTTGCTTTACTTCATATCGCCGCCCGGATACATATGGAATACAAGATTCCTGCCGTTTTATTACATATTTTCAATGGCAATAGCGGCATACGGCATGTATTGCCTTGCTACACGATTTGTCAGGCAAAGATTTCTTGTCGCAGTGCCTGTGATAATAGCTATAGTTACGCTATTGTATATAGCTTTTAACGTCACGTTCATACATCACTGGATATCATGGAATTATAGCGGCTTTGAAGACAAGCCGGAATGGGAATCCATGCAAGAATTAAGCGCATTATTATCGTCACTTCCCGACGGACGGGTATTTCACGAATATGCCGAACGGCATAATTATATGTTCGGTTCACCGCGCGCACTGGAGAATATCCCATATTTCACGAATAAAGCCGGGATGGAAGGCTTGTTGATAGAATCGGCACTATCGTCGCCCTATCATTTTTATCTCCAATCCGAACTTTCAGAAACTCCCACATGCCCGATATCCACGATCCGCTGCACTTTTTTCAATCCTGCCAATGCCATGACTCATATCAAGCTGTTTAACATACGTTACATAGTTGCCAGCAGCCAGAAATTAAAGGATGCGCTTGCTTCCGATGAAAGGTTTTTATTAATTGACGATGCAGGGCCTTTAACCGTATATGAAGTTCTTGGAGAAAGCAGATATGTCGAAAGGCCTAAATACGAGCCTGTTATTTATGCGGGCAGCGATTGGAAGGCAATGTCCATGGAATGGATGGGAAGAAACTCCGAAATGCCGGTCATATATACAAATGAAGATTTGCCATTCCAGAAAATAAACAGCTTGGATGATGCAAGAGAAGTCCCGGCAGAGAAGTGCAATATCACCGAAGATATGCGGGAAGATGAAATATACATTACTACCGACTGCATAGGCGAGCCTCTGCTCGTCAAGGTCTCTTATTTCCCTAACTGGCATGTAGAAGGCGCCAAAAAAATATATCTCGCATCGCCTTCATTCATGATGATAATTCCTGAAAAACAGAACGTTAAATTGTATTATTCCGATACAATAATTGACGTTATAGGAAAAATTCTTTCGATTGTGGCAATGTCATATATTGTGTTTGCCGGACGAGGTTTCTCCCGATTAAAGACATATCAACAATTCATAAGGAATAAAACGTTCAGAGTCGCTAAGTAATCATGAACGTTTCTATAATAATACCTGCATATAATGCAGAAAAAACTATTGCGGAGAGAATTACAAGCATCCAACAAGAACTCAAACATATTGAAATTATAATAATCTGCAACGGTTGCATCGATAATACCTCCATCATTGCCGGAAAATTCGGCGGCATAAAAGTAGCAAATTATCCGGATAAATTGGGGAAAGGAGGCGCCATTATAGAAGGACTTAAGCATTCTTCAAATGATGTGATAGGATTCATAGATGCTGATATGTCATTTTCTGCCAAAGATTTGAAATTCATGCTATCAAAGATTCCTGCATATGACTGCGTTATCGCCTCGAAATGGAATGGTGCCAGTTTTGGACAGGTAAAAGAAAGTGGCATGAGAAAAATATATGGGAGATGCTGGAATTTTCTCGTGAACAGCTTTTTTGATCTAAATATCTCTGACACGCAAGCCGGGATGAAAGTCTTCAAGAAGTCGTTTCTTCCGGCAAATTTTGTAACAAGAGGTTTTGAGTTTGATGTCGAGCTTCTTGCTCAGGTAAAGAAAAAAGGCGGCAAAATATACGAACATAAAGTTGACATTAAAGAAACGAGAAGCAGCACAGTAAAGAAGACCGATATCCTTAGGATGCTAATTGGGATCCTCAAAATCGCTTTATGGAGGCAACGCGTCTAATGGTATCGAAGGATTTCTTTCCAGTAATCTTATATTATGACTTTCATATACCAAACGATAAACTCCTGAAGTAATAAAGTTTTCTACCATAGATCTTTCATCATTGCTCATATATCGATCTATAATTATATAATCCGTATCCCAAGTCGGCGGGGAAGGCATGTATTTGCCGTTCTCCAGTCCCCAGTAAGCTTCCTTGAATGGATTAGGAAAAAGGTAAACTATTTCCCGCTGGCTCAAGTGAGCTAGAAATAAATAACCGGATGACACAGTCGCATTTGAAGGTATTCTACTCATGGCTTCATACCTGGCATTTTCCTCGGAACTAAATGTGTTGATGTTGAAAATCATGTAAGCTATTCTTTCGGGATTGGAAATTCTGGTATACTCAGGCGACATGGAAATATTTGCATATAGACTTGACACAATTACGAGAGCTACCAAGCATTTCAGGGCAACACACCTTTTGACCTTTAAATAACGGATCGCGATCTTGCTTGCATGATCAAGCGCATATATAAGTGAAATAAAAACAAAAGGTATTATTGCCGTTGTGTGATGATAGTGAATAGTACTTGCATAAGGCCAGTCAATGACCATATTCAATCCCATCGCCGGAAACGAGAGTAAAATAACAGGCGCATAAAGAAGTGGTATAAATCCCAGAGGCGCGAATAAATCTGTAAAATATTGATAATTATGTTCAGTGAATATTTTATTTGCCACGCTAACCGGATTGCTTGCCATATTTAGAATTATTTCGGGCATTGAGGAGCCATATTCTTTCAATCCGACTCTGCCCGACTGAAGATATTCTACGCCGCTGAAATAAGGAAAAATAACATTTGTCATAAGAAGCAGCCATGCGATCGCTACAGCCGAAATTATAGCACCTTTTTTCCTATCATATTTTACGGCTGTATAAAGTCCCATCAAGAATATTGTAAAGACATACTCTTCTCTGATAAGCAATAGAAGAAAGATAACTACGGATAGCATTTTGTATTCCCTCTTTCCCAAAAAATAGAATGCCCAAAGAAACAATGGAACTCCCAAACTCACAGAATGAAAATTGTCTAAATTGAGATAATGAAGTGCCGGGTAGAGAAGATACGTGAATGATAAAATAACAGGTATTTTTCCGTTGCCTAGCTTATCTTTTGCTATCAGATAAAGGGGCATTAAGCCCGATGCCAGGATAAAGCTCTGAAAAATCAACAGTATTCTTACATCGCTCCAGATCCAATAAAGCGGGGCTATGATTAGATAGATAAAATGCATGTGATCCCCGAAAACATGAACTCCTCTTACAGTTGAAAATGGCTCGTTTCCGTTAGCCAAGAGCCAAATTGACTGATCTGCAAATCCAAGATCAAAATCCGGATAAGAAAAATGGTTCATCTTGTAAATCGATATCAATGACAGAGTTGAGGCGTAAAAAATAGCTGCCAGAATCACAATTCCAAGATATCTCTGACTTTTGCTTAAAGACCGCCAGAAGGCTGGAACATCGATCATGACATTATTTATCTCTTCAGAGCAGTTTAAATCATGCAACCTCCCGACTTCAATGCCATGATAGACGCTTTCTTTGATCACGAAAAGAAGAAGAAGGAAATAGGCAGATATTACCCCAGCGAGATAGGATATTGCCTCCGAAAAGTCTGGTATTCTTATAAGGAGCCGATTGAATTTGCCCCCGCCCAGATAAAGATATTCGAGCTCGGAAACATCATGCATGATTTCATCGCAAAGGTGCTCAAAAGCGACAAGAATCCGCACATAGAGCTGCTCAAGGAAGAATTTCCTTTCAAGGAGCAGGTAGAGGATTTTGTCATTTCCGGCAGGATAGACGACCTGATTCTCCTTAAAGCAGACGGCACGCAGTTGCTGGTCGAAGTCAAATCCTCGAAAAGCATAGCATACATCAACGAAGCATCCTCTGCGCATGAATCGCAGCTCCAGCTTTACATGCACATCCTTGGGGTCCATGACGGAGTCGTTTTGTATGTCGATAAAACAAACTTGCAGACGAAGTGGTTTCCGGCCAAATACGACGAAGCCAAGGTGAAAGCCGTCATAAACAGGTTCAAGGCCCTGCACAAGTGCCTTGTCAATGATGTTCTGCCGATACCCGAAGCGCGCGGCAGCCCCAAAAGCATATGGATGTGCAGGTTCTGCGAATACAACGACAAATGTTATTCGGCTACGCCGAAATCAAAGGAATGGCCTTAGATATTTATGTATGATTCCATCAAACTCTCGGCAATAATGGTGGTCATATTCTTGCTCCAGACGACTGTCGAAGGCTTTACGGATAGTTTCGTGCTTGTTTCATCTGAAGTGACGGAGCGGCCATGGACACTCATAACTTCGATGTTTCTTCATGGCAGTCTGACGCATCTCTTGTCCAATCTTTTCGCGCTTCTCTTATTCGGAACTATACTTGAAAGCATAATAGGCAGAAGCCGCTTTCTCTTGTTATACTTTTCCGCCGGCATCATTGCAAGCATAGCAACGCTATTTTTCTACGAAGCGTCACTCGGGGCATCCGGGGCGATTTTCGGCGTTCTGGGCGCCCTTGCCGCACTAAGGCCTCGTATGACTGTGTGGGTCATGGGAATCCCGATGCCCATGCTGGCTGCAGCTGGTGTCTGGCTTCTCATCGATTTGCTCGGCATGTTCGCGCCTTCTGGCATTGCGAACGCCGCTCACATAGCCGGGCTGCTTTTCGGAGCTGCGATTTCCATTATCTTCTTGAGCCCGAATTTTCCCGAGGAAAAAGAACAAGAACAGCATTATCCTGTGTCAGAAAGCAGGTTAGAGAAATGGGAAAAGAAATATATGAGAAGCTGACAATTTCTAATCTTGAGGCTTATCCTCCTCTTGCAGTGCATGCTGTCGTCTGTACGCTGGAAAGGTTGAGCGGGCGGTTGCTAAAAAATGAGGCATTAACGGGATACCTGAATTTTACAGGCTCGCTGAACAAACAGAAATCTTGATGACTTCTGCGGACGGATATGATATTCGTCTTGAAATAAGAGGAAAAAGGAGCTTTTATACCGGCAGAAGAACTGTATGATTGGCTCGTTGGGAGCCCGTTGCATTAAAGTTAAAAAGATTTCCGGGCAGGTTAAGATAGGCATTATTATGCTGGCGCTTGCGCGCATTTGTACAAAGGAGGTAATTTGAATGGCAGATAAGAAACCACATATGAATCTTGTTACAATAGGGCACGTTGACCATGGTAAGTCAACGCTCGTAGGCAGACTGCTCTACGACACGGGCAATGTCCGTGAAGACGTTATGAGAAAGCTGCAGGAAACAGCCAAGGAGCTGAAAAAGGAAACATTCGAATTCGCATTCGTAATGGACAGGCTGAAAGAAGAAAGAGAAAGAGGCCTGACGATTGACATCATGCACCAGAGATTCGATACACCTAAGCACTACTTTACTATAATAGATGCCCCTGGTCACAGGGACTTTGTCAAGAACATGATAACCGGTACTTCCCAGGCAGACGGCGCAATACTCGTCGTTTCTGCAAAGGAAGGCATACAGGATCAGACAAAGGAACACGCTTATCTTGCTAAAGTGCTCGGCGTTCCTCAAATGGTCGTGGCAATCAACAAAATGGATGCCATGAATTATGAAGAAGCCAAGTTTAACGCGACAAAGGAAACCGTAGTGAAGCTCCTCAAGGGCATAGGATACAAGGTTGAGAACATCAAATTCGTTCCTACGTCCGGTTATAAGGGAGACAACATTGCCAAGAAATCTGCAAACATGCCTTGGTACACGGGTCCGTTCCTCGTTGAAGCCTTGGACACATTTACGGTGCCTGAGCAGCCTGTTGACAAGCCATTGAGACTGCCTATACAGGACGTATATTCCATAAGCGGAATCGGCGTTGTACCTGTAGGTAGAGTTGAAACCGGCATACTGAAGATTAACGACAAAGTTGTGTTCATGCCTTCCGGAGTGCAGGGAGAAATAAAGTCGATAGAAATGCACCACGAACAGGTCACAGAAGCAAGACCTGGCGACAACATCGGCTTTAGCGTCAGAGGCGTTGACAAGAAGGCCATAAAGCGCGGCGATGTCGCATGCCATCCGGACACGCCAGCCAAGCCTGTGAAAGAATTCACTGCCCAGATAGTCGTGCTCAACCACCCAAGCGTAATGAGCAAGGGCTACACTCCGGTATTCCACATCAACACCTCGCAGGTAGCCTGCACGATAATCGAAATAGTCAAGAAGATTGACCCGAAGACCGGCGCTGTTGCGCAGGAAAAGCCTGACTTCATCAAGACTGGTGATGTTGCGGTAATAAAGGTCAAGCCTATGAAACCCATGATCGTAGAAAAGCAGTCCGAAATGCCCGATATGGCGAAGTTCGCCATAAGAGACATGGGCCAGACCGTTGCAGCAGGTATCTGCATCGACACGGTTGTAGAATAATCGGCTGTTTTTCCTTCTTTTTTTATTTTTCAATTCTCATCGTTTTCCTTTCCTATAATATCCTTTTTCCGGGAAACGATAGTAGATTTTTATACTTATCCGTTAATGTAATTAACACTATGCAGACGGCACGCGTAAAACTGACGGGGAAAAACCCAACGACCTTAGATAGCATCTGCAGCGAGATCAAGGACATCTCCGAGAAGATCGGCGTGCCTGTTTCTGGTCCTATTCCTCTTCCAACAAAGAAGCTTCGCGTCCCTGTCATGAGAACGCCATGCGGCGACGGCATGCACCGGGGCGGCGGGGGCGGCAACTGGGAAACATGGGAACTACGCGTTCATAAAAGAATCCTTGACGTAGGCGCCAACGATCGCGTATTGCGCCAGATAACAAGAATAAGAATCCCCCGTGACGTCAACATTGAGATCGAGCTTACTGATTAATTCTGCAATGCTCTTGCAAGGAGTTCAAAGACATCTTTTTAATCCGTTCCGCTGAATAAAATAAAGGTGATTATAAAATGGAAAAAACGCTGATTATATTAAAGCCTGATGCGGTGGCAAAGGGGCTTGAAAATGATATTGTCCAGAAATACGAGAAAGCTGGCCTCAGAATGATAAGAAGAGAAGAGCTAGTCGCAACCGCTGCAACATTGAAACAGCATTATTCTGCGCATGTTCAGAAAGGTTTCTATCCTTCATTGGAGAAATTCATGTCTTCAGGCAAAATAGTAGCCATCATATTTGAAGGCAATAACGCCGTGGCAACTGCAAGAAAAGTGACGGGCTCAACAGACCCTATGAAAGCCGAGAAGGGTACGATCCGCAACGAGTTCGGCGACATGAAGCTAGCGGACGACGACAGGATCATGAAAAATCTTGTTCACGCCTCTGCGACAAAAGAAGAAGCGGAAAAGGAAATCAAGCTCTGGTTTGGCTAATCAAAAATATACATCTCCGCCTGCGCCAAGGTCTCTTCCGCAAGTTTTTCGATATTCATCTTCTCCTCGTCGGCCTTTATCTTTTCCAAGTTTGCCTTGGTTCTTGGATGCCTTGATACAATGGAGCAGCAGTCCTTGTAATCTCCAAGCGAAAGTTCGTATGTTCCTATTTCCTCGGCTTTTGCTATTATTTCATCCTTGTTCATTCCCGCCAAGGGCCTTATTATGGGAATCTTTACAGCCTCTTCGATTGCAGCCATATTATCGAGCGTCTGCGATGCAACTTGTGCTATGCTTTCGCCGGTGACCAGGACTTTTGCGCCTTCGAGTGCAGCTATTTTTTCAGCCACTCTGTTAATGAACCGCCTGAATACTACAAGCTCATAATCCGAAGCGCAACTGACCTGGAAGGTATCATAAGGCACAAGATAGAGCTTTGCTCTGCCAGAATATCTGCAAAGGCTTTGCACAAGCCTCCCTATCTTGCTCTTCGCGGCATCTGCATTGCTGCGCATTGCATGGAAATGCACATATACGGGCCTGCAGCCCCTTTTCATGGCGTACCATGATGCGACAGGCGAATCTATACCGCCCGAAAAAAGCACGACAACTTTGCCGGACGTGCCTACGGGCATGCCGCCGTAACATGCCGTCTTTTCCGTATACACCAAAGCGAAATCCTTGATTATATCGACATGCAGCGTCACGTCAGGCTTTTTCACGTCGACAGTGTAGCCGTCATTGTAGAATATTTCGCCTAAGCGCCTGTTTAGCTCCTGCGAATCAATCGGGAATTTCTTGTCCGCACGCGAAGATTTGACTTTGAATGTCTTGTCTTTGGGCACCTGCTGAAAGATTTCCCGCGCCTTTAGGCCTATCTCTTCGATGCTTTTTCCGCATGAAAAAGCGGGGTAAAAATGCGATATTCCGAAAACGCACTGCAGTTTCTCCCCGATGCTTTTTTCGTTTGCGCCCGGCAAGAGCCGTATAAGTATCCTGTCATGAACGCTCTCAATACTGCACTCCTCGCCTTTCAGCATGCGCCTTACGTTCTGCCTGAGGCTCTTCTCAAAGTATCCTCTATTCTGGCCTTTGAGAGCTATCTCAGAATAATGAACGCCTATCATGTCGTGCATTAACGGTCTATGCGGCATAGGTTTTATAGTTAACCCAGTAAAGATTTCGGATATGATTTGCTGGGTTCACATATAGTTCCCAAGGAAGTAATACTTGCTTGTTTCCTTGGAGAACTATAATACGTCTCCCGATAGATATTTGAAAATTGCCGACAGGGCAATAACATGCCGAAGTTTTTTCGTAGTGCAGGATCCCATTATATGGTAGCATGCATAGATTCGGGATATGAAAAATTGAAAGAGTACCTCGATAGCGAAAATGCGCCTATGATATCTGTTGGCCCATTCTACGTTTCATGCGTACCGGTAGGAAATGGCCTAAGTGTGGCATATTATCCGGAATTGAATATACTAGACGATGCTGCCAATTCCATGATCACAATAGAAAATATCCTGACAATGAGAGGCATGTCAGGTAAGCTTACAAAGCATAGAGGAATAGAGTTACTAAATTATCTAGGAGAAAGACCATATTCAAGAAGTGTTGACATAGTTGCAGACTTTCTGAGAAATAGGCGCGGAATCAAAAAGAGATCCGAGAGACTTCCATATACGATATAAATTCTTTGCCAGGATAAGTTAATCTGGTGTAATCAGATGGCACTCAGGCAACCGATAATAGCTACATTGGGTCATGTAGACCACGGAAAGACTTCATTGCTAGACGGCATAAGGGGCACCGCTATCGCCCAAGGCGAAGCCGGCGGCATAACGCAGGCAATCGGAACAACAGAAATACCGGCAGAAACCATAAGAAAAGTTGCAGGTCCTGTCATGGAGAAGTTTCATTTTTCCCTCAACATACCTGGCCTCTTGTTCATTGATACGCCAGGACATGAAGCTTTTTCGACTTTAAGGAAGCGCGGCGGCTCTATATCAGACCTGGCCATGCTCGTTGTTGACATCAACGATGGGATGATGCCTCAAACCGAAGAAAGCCTCAACATACTCAAAAATTCCCGAGTCCCTTTCGTAGTTGTCATGACAAAAATAGACAGGATAGAAGGATGGAAGCCTGCGCAGAGCTTTCTTGAAAACGTGAGCAGCCAAAAGGAAGATGTCATAGGAAAATTTGAAGAATCTTTTTACAGGGTAGCGGAACAGTTCTTGGCGCACGGGATAACTGTTGATCGGTTCGACCGCGTGCAAGACTTCACAAAGACCGTGGCGGGCATTCCTGTATCTGCCAAGACGGGCGAAGGCCTGCCTGAGCTTCTTGCTATATTATCAGGACTTTCTCAGCAGTTCCTCAAAGACAGGCTGGCAGTCACCGGACGCGCACGAGGAACGGTCATGGAAGTCAAAGATGTAACTGGCATGGGCACTACTATTGACACGATAATATACGACGGCAGCATATCAAAAGGCGAATATCTTGCAATAGGCGGGACATCTCGCACAGTCACTAAGATAAGGACGCTTATGCTACCGCAGCCCATGCGCGATATACGCACTGAGAAAAAATTCCGCTATGTTGACGAAGTCCATGCCGCCTCTGGCGTTAAAATTGCCGCGCCAAATCTTGACAATGTTAAAGCCGGTTCCCCCATCGCCTCTGCCAAGACGCAAGAAGAAGCCAAGACGCTGCTTGAAAGCATGGACAAGGCCGAGGATGTGGAAATACGCGGCGAAGTTGAGGGAATAATACTAAGGGCTGACACAATAGGAAGCCTGGAAGCCATGATAAACGTTTTCAGTAAATACCCGATCAAAGAGGCTCTTGCAGGCAACGTCACGAGAGAAAGCATCATAAAAGCAGGCGGCAACGCTGACCCAAAATTCCGGGTAATAGCATCTTTCAATGTCAAACCTTCTGAAGAAATAACAACCTTTGCCAAAGACCAGGGAATAACCATCCTGGTTTCTGATGTCATATACAGACTGGAAGAGGAATATGGAAAATGGCAGAAAGCCAAGGAAGAAGAACTCAAGAAGGCCGAGCTTGAAGGCGTATCGAGAGCCGGCAAGCTCAGGCTCATACCAGGTTTTGTTTTCCGTGCTTCCAACCCCGCGGTTGTTGGCTGCGAGATTTTGGGAGGCATTATTAAGCCGGGCTTCCATCTGCAAAAAGAAGGCAAGCCTGCAGGCAGGATAAAACAAATAGAAAATCAGGGTGAATCAGTGCAGGAAGCCAAGATAGCCGAGAAAGTCGCCGTTTCCATAGACGGGATACAGATTGGCCGCGGCATCAAGGAGAATGATATATTATACACGGAAATCTCTGAGGCCGATTACAGGAAACTGATCAAGCACATGTCATTCATGTCCGAAAGCGAGAAGACTGTGCTCAAAGAGATAGAAGAAATCAAGAGAAAGGAGAAACCTGTCTGGGGCCTTTAGCGATATCCTAAAAGGGTCTGAATAAGAGGCTTATACACAGTCACGAACTTCTGTCTTTCAATTTCCTTGTATAACGTCGCTCTTTCTTCCTCTAATTTAGGAAGATTGTCGCCGCCGTAACAGTTCGTATCCGCCGTATATTTCACGGCATCCTTGCATTCAAGCTCGGAAACGGCATTATTCACCCTTATGTAGCATCCCTTGGTTTCTGGATTGCTTATCGAAAATGCGATTGTCTCTGTAGTTTTTCCATCTATAGTACGGTCATAAGATCTTTCGGATTTTTTGCCATCATTCAGATCAAAACCTACAACAATGTTAAACTCTCCTCTTTTTGTAGCAAGATTGTGGATATTGTACGTGGCCACTGATGCGGAAATGTTGCTGCATTCTACGGTTGAAATGCTAAAAGATATATTATCCCTGGTGCAAGCTTTTTGGCTTGAAGGCTGAAGAACGGTCAAGCAAACTTTGTTCGTGCTGCTGCCTGGCGGATTCTCGCTGATTATGATAGCTTCGTAAGGGGCATTTTCCGTGTATGCCACCAGTTCTTTCTGGGGCAGGGGAATCAGCAGAATAATTGTAATTGCGGCAAGAGCTAAAATTGGATGCACCATACGCTTGTCGATGTCAGGCAGTTTCATAGCTTAACATGTATGACGGCAGATTAATATTTTCTTTTCCAATAATGGCTAATGCTTGCAAAGCTCAAAGAAGGGGATTTTGACGTTTTTGCCCTTGTCATGAAGGAGCTGGAACGCCAGAGAAACGGTCTTGAACTGATACCTTCAGAGAATATACCGTCGCTTGCAGTCCTCGAAGCACTCTCTTCTTTTCCGCATAACAAGTATTCAGAAGGCTATCCTGGAAAGAGATATTACGGCGGAAATGAAGTTATTGACGAGATAGAAAACCTTGCTATTGAAAGGGCAAAGAAGCTCTTTGGAGCAGAACACGTGAACGTCCAGCCTTATTCAGGCTCGCCTGCAAACCAAGCTGTATTCCGGGCACTTCTTAACAAGGGCGATGCATTCATGGGACTCGAACTGTCACACGGCGGGCATATAACTCACGGCCTAAAAATCAACTTTTCAGGAACAGACTATAACGCCGTGCCATACCGCGTGCGCAAGGACAATGAGCTTCTCGATTATGATGAAATAGAATCACTTGCAAAGCAGCACAATCCTAAAATGATTCTCTGCGGCTATACCGCATATACCCGCGTGATTGATTTCAGAAGGTTCCGCGAGATTGCCGATTCTGTCGGTGCTAAGCTGTTTGTAGACATGTCACATTTTGCAGGACTTGTTGCCGGTGGGGCTTATCCGTCACCGGTTCCGTATGCCGACATTGTAATGACGACAACGCACAAAACTCTTCGAGGCCCGCGCGGCGCCATGATACTCTGCAGGCAGGAATTTTCCGAGAAAATAGACAAAGCGATATTTCCCGGGCTGCAGGGCGGCCCCCATGAAAACGCCATAGCCGCCAAAGCCGTGTGCTTTGCCGAAGCAATGAAGCCGGGGTTCAAGGATTACGCCCGGCAGATAATAACCAACGCGAAAGCCCTTGCCAAGGCAGTCGAGATGCGGCTCGTTTCCGGCGGCACTGACTCGCATCTGCTACTCGCAGACCTTGAACAGAAAATAACGGGGAAAGATGCCGAATTGCTGCTTGAAAAGAACGGCATCTACGTCAACAAGAATACCGTTCCCTATGACCAGCGAAAGCCGTGGGATCCTTCAGGCATACGCTTCGGAACGCCTACGCTTACTTCGCGCGGCATGAAGGAAAAAGACATGCAGGAAGTCGGCTCCCTCATGAACCGCGCCATGAAAGGCGAGAATGTCCGCAAGGACGTGCAAGACCTGTGTTCCGGATTCCCGATATATCCGGAAGTATAAATTTTGAAAATTAGGTGTATTTTTGGCAAAATAAACAATTTGCCGCCTGCACGAGATGTCATACCTTAAGTATTTTCATTCAAGGAATAAAAACATGCTTGCCTACATACTCGGATTCCTTGATATCGCAACATCCTTCGTTCTTGGGACGTATGCGTTATGGGGCTGGTTCGACAACTCGGTAATATTCTATCACGCGGCTTACGTCACAGGCAAGGGTGCGCTTTTTTCCCCGACCGACTTTGCAAGCAAGATAGACCTTGCAGTAGGCATTTACATGTTCCTGATAGCTTTAGGCGTATTTTCACACCCAAAACTGACGCTTGTAGCGTCGGTCTGGCTTCTTCAAAAAGGATTGTTCTCGATAATATCCATCATGAGAAAGCTTGCGTGACTGCCTATGGTAAAATACAACAATGCTACTGCAATAAGGAATGAAAGAGAAATAGCAGAATTTGTCGATGCTATAAGAAAGCTACCCCCGATTCGCGGCCAAGTAAAAAATCCTCAGTTTTCATTGGGAAGCCTCAGTGTATTCTATGATGGACAGCCTCAGGAAATAAAGAAATATTTCAGTTACTATCCGCCTATGAATGAATTCGCGTTTAAGACTAAAATTCAAGGCCAACTAATTACATTAGAACCTTCACACCTAGGATACAACAAAAATCGCAGGGAAAGACAAATTTTAGAGGCATTCTACATGGTATTGAACGAACGTATTTAGCTTCCGTATTTCTTCCTTACGTCTTCCATCTTCCTATCAATGCGTTTTTCCGCCTCATCGCGCTGCATTTCATAATTATTCATGTCAACAAATCTCATGTTCTTGAAAACTGCAGGATGGGCGGCTTTGGCAAGAACATACATCTTCTGGCATATTCGTCTGTAATCAGGATGGCCCTGCTTCACGGTTCGTAGCTCCAGAAGATGATAAAGCTCTCGCGCATTCAGCGTGAAATACCATCGGATGCGATAGCCGAACGGCACGACATACTGCGCCTGCCATGGCATCTTGGCGCTTATTTTTTTCCATGCTTCGCCCGCTTTTCTCATCGCATCATGATATTTTTCAGCAGCTCCTACAGCTACAAGCTCTTTAGGGATATCGTATCCCAGCTCTGTTGTCAGAATTTGTCTTTGCTGGGTCAAGGCACGGTGACGATGCAAATCGCGGTATATTCCATAATTGCCCAAGATATCAAATGTGTAATACGCGTTCTCAAATGCCCTGCCCGGCCTGTGGCGGCGGTTGCTTCTTTGTCTCGTATATTCTTCAATTACCTTTGCCTTATTATCCAAGCTCATTGAATGCGAAAGCTGGAGAGACTCAGTCATGGAAATCTGCGAATGCGAATAAAGGATTGCGGCAATTATCTTCTCCTCGGCGTTCTTATCAAAACTGGCCAGTATGACTTCTTCGCTTTCTGTCCCATTGCTCTTGGCGAGTGAAGAAACAAGCGAACGCGTAGATGTTTCTGTCTGTTTCATGTATTCCTGCATTGTCCTGCCGTAAGCGTCATCAGCTCTTTTCACAAAAGAGGGTATTATCTTTCCCAGTTCTTCCTGCATGCTTTTTGCTATATGCTGTATCTCCTGCATCGGCGATGCGTACATCTTGGTTATAAGATACTCAAATGCCCGCCCGTTTCCGTATATTCCCATATTCGTCAGGGTCGATGCAGGAAGAAATACACGCAGGACGTCGCAGGCTTTTGCGCGCACCGTGAAATCATAAGCCCTATCCGTCATATCAGCTGGCTTTGGAAATATGCTAATAATATAAGCCTTCATCGGCTCTATGAGTTCTGAATACATGTCGAAAAGCATATTGCACGTTTCCTCGTAAAGACCGGCGAATTCCGAACTCATTATCGAGGTCTCGCGGCAGAATTTGTACCTTCCGTCTTGTTTTTCATTGAAGAATACGTACCTTGTGCTTTTCTCAAGCGGCGAAAGCCCTATGCGCGCATCTTCCAGGATTTTCGTTGCTATCATGGAAACGCCCTCGCATGCAATATGGGCGCCGCCAAGTTCGGCTACAGAGTCGTCACCATATTCGACAAGAACCCTATCATAGAATTCCTCGGCTTTCTTGGTAGGTATGCCTTCAAGATCCATGGTAGAAATATCCTGATTCTGCAAAAATTCACTCAAAAGAAGCTCGCGCAGGCTCTTGGATGTCCTGCTGTATCTCGAAAACATCGCGCCCTTGACGACTTCAGGAAGGTTTTTGAGTGCAAATATCGGCTTGTCAGTATTGGTCATGAACTTGGAAAGTGTGCGAATCTGTTCCTCTGTAAACATCGTATCTAATTGTAAGAAAAACTTAAATTAGAGAAAATCAACACTATGTTTTTATCCCTAGCGGCAAATTATGCAGCATGGCTGTATCTGTGCCGGTAATATTCCTTATATCTCTGGCGCTGAACTTTTTCTTCAGGCGAATCAGCCCTTATCTCGGCGCTTACAGGAGAGGCTTTGACACTGTTGTTTTCTGTGCAATAACAACAGGTTATATCGGAGGCATAAATGACGGCGCTATTTATGGCATCCTCATTGCGATTGCATATTATATATGGAGAAGCAAGCAGTGGGGCCATGCGATGTTCGTGATACCCCTCGCAGGCATGACCGGCGCCCTGACAGGCATGTTCAATGATCAACCTTATCTGCAGATAGCAGCCATAATGTTCGGCTTCTATCATATTGTTTCGGCGTTGATGGTTACAACAGTCTATAAGACCATGGGATTCAGATACATAACTTTCATGCTCGTGAGCTTTGTAACGACATTTATTTTGTTCGCTATCGCAGGCAATTTCCTGGGTTAACTATGATTTTAATAGGTTGTTTTCGATAAATCCGACTATAGAAATATGCGCGTTTCCCGAAGAAGATATGGAAGATATCATATACTAACACATTCAAAACCTCGATGAGAAAATCAAGAGACTTATGAATAATCAAGCTTCATCCTGAACATAACGTTTTCCATTTTTAAGGCACGTCTCGGCGCGCGCAAGCTCATGACCGATGTATGCGGCATGGTCGTATCTTGAAAATAAATTTTCATGTGTTATCTGTCTGTAGAGAACCTGAGCCTTGGTTCCCCGAAAGAGATAATCGCTCTTCCTCCCATCCTTCAGATAATGCTGTACACTTATTTCTCCATTATCGACATTCAGTACAAAATATCCGTTTTCATCTTCCTCAAACGTTGTTATTTTGCCTGAATAATTGTTGTGCACCATGTCTTCTGCACGTCTCCAATCATGCTCATAGACATGTGCAGAATTGGAAAGTATTACTAGATGTCCTGTTTCCATAGCAAGCTCTTGTGCCATATATTTTTGCAATCTTCTCATAGCATATGCATTGAGAGGCCATGCGCCAAATATGTCATGGGAACGAAAGATACAGGTCTGATAGAGCTTCTTGTCCTTGACGTTCCACATTATTTGAGTCAGACAAGGCGGATTGTTGCTTTCGCTGTCTTTGGAAATATCCCATGTTACGGCAGTAGCCCTTCTTGTATAAGGAGTTGCTTTAATGCGCTCAATTACCTGTTTTATCTGATTGCGCCCATTGAAAGAAAATAATCTTTCTCCATAGGTATATTCGACCCCATCTGGCTTCTGCGCCGAGAAGACCGTCTTGTAATAGTTTTCAGCATCCTCCTTTGAGAGAAATACGCTTTCTATATCTTCCTCGATGACCGCAACTATGCCTATCACTTCCTTCATTTTTGCATTATATTCTGTAGGCTTTTCGTCCCCAAATTTCGTTACGACGTCCAATGCCTTGAGCCATGCCTCGTCAGGCGATCTTCCAAATATTTTGAATACCGGCTCTTTAGTATAAAGAGGGAATGAAACCTTGTCAAGTTCTGTTATAAAAAGAGGCTCCATAAATGATTCTTGGTTCGTATATTTTGCAATTTCGCTTGCGATTTCACTTTCCTTTCCTCGCATATCTATGATATGCACGTTTTGCCGGAATTTTTCCAGAGCATCCAATGGAATATTGGAATCTATGATACCTGCAGAGCCTATTATTTTTCTTTCTGCATCAATTCCATTTTTCATGAGGTTAAGAATCGCATCCCCGCTCTTCATGAGATCGGCTCCGCACAGTATTATGGTCCTTATTTCCGGCCGCGCCAGAACGTTCTTGATGAGCGGGTTTATTCCTTGAATTGTATAAAGATTTGCGCAGACGCTGTAGCCGCCTTCGTCAAGCGCCTTCCAGATTATCTCCTTTTTTGTCCAAAGAGTGCATATAGCAGCCGAGCCCTTGCCAAGCTTTAGTTCACTTTTATAAAAAATTGGCCATTCCATGGTGTAAAGAGCCTCGGAAATTATTTATTGGTTCAATGGAACTATTATTGGTGATTGAATGGCGACTATGTATGCATGCGGCGGATCATGCAAAGGTGTAGTAACGGAGAAGCAGTACTCCTCAGGACTGAACACGTGCGCAACCGGCGGATGCGAAGAGAAAGGCCGTCCGTTGCGAAGGACGGAACAATGTAAATCCTGCGCCGCACAGACGGAAAAAGACGGGCAACCAAAGTTCTGCGAAAGCTGCACTATGGAGTGACTCATAGTCTTATCGTTTTCTGCTTATTTATTTTTCAATCCGTATTTTTCCCCAAATTCCGCCCGCCATCTTTGGTTCAAATACTTCATATCGTTCGGCGTCGTGAATCCCAATAGTGCCATCATTTCAAGTTCCCGGGTCGCTTCTTCTTGGACTTCTAGAAGCTCGGTCTCTATAGCAGCGAGATTTTCCGTGTCGTTGGAAAAAATGCCGTATCGCGCATTAGCCTCGTCTATGTCGAGTGCATACAATGGCACCCTCATGGACGGAGGCATTCCTATTCTAAAAGATCTTCTGGCCGTTTCGCTAAGATATTCACTGCATGACGCCGTTACATAGGCACCTTTGAGCGTTTCTTCGAGCCTGCCGAGAAGGCCGGCAACATATTCATTATTACCCCTCCTTTCAATATCATGCTGGCTGCCTCCGTATATAACAGCACCCCCCATATTCAACAGGGGAAATCTCGTGTTCCATATAGTCACAAAGGCTCGCGCATTTTCTGCTGGCGTTGGCATAATTCTACGACACGTTCTATCCTTAAATATCTTCCCGTTTAAGAGAAATGTGAGCAAGGTCATAACCCGGCTCTGAAAACTGGGGGTGCGTAAAAATGGCGTTTAAGTTCGTGATAAGCCAGGGTGGCAAGTCCTATCAGACAGAAAAGGACGCTCCACTGGCAGGAAAGAAAATAGGAGATACATTTGAAGGATCCTTGATAGGACTGCCCGGATACAAGCTTGCCATAACAGGCGGCTCTGATAAGTCCGGTTTTCCCATGAGAAAGGATATAGAAGGACAAGCGAGAAAGAAACTACTTATCGCCGCCGGCGCCGGCTTCAAAGGCACGAAGCGCGAGAAAAAGAAGAAATTCAGGCCCGAAGGCATGAGAAAAAGAAGAAGCCTTAGGGGCAACACAGTAAGCGCTGAAGTGGCTCAGATAAATTGCAAGGTCGTGGAAGCTGGCGACAAGACGCTGGATGAATACTTCAAAAAAGAGGGCGAGGAAGCGCCCAAGAAGCAAGGGTGATTGTCTTCTCGCAAAAATTGATTCCGGAAATTAACATAGGTACTCTTGGCCACGTAGACCACGGCAAAACAACTCTTGTTAATGCCTTAACCGGTGCGTGGACTGACAGGCACAGCGAAGAAATGAAGCGGGGCATCACAATACGCCTCGGCTATGCCGATGCTATTTTTTATTATTGCGAGAAGGAAAAGCGCTATTCTCCCACAGGCAAATGCTCTTCCTGCTTTTCGGATTGCACAGCCAAGAGAGCTGTCTCTTTCATAGATGCTCCTGGCCACGAAACGCTTATGGCAACGGTCTTATCGGGCACTGTTCTTATGGATGGCGCACTGTTTCTTGTAGCCGCCAACGAGAAGTGCCCAAGGCCGCAGACTGCCGAGCATCTCAAGGCACTTGACATCTCAGGAATAAAGAATGTCATAATAGTGCAGAACAAGGTCGATCTTGTTTCCGAGGAGCGGGCTCTGGAAAGCTACAACGAAATAAAGGATTTTGTCAAGGGAACCGTTGCTGAAAACGCCCCTATAATCCCTGTAAGCGCTGCTCACGGCATCAATATCGATTTGCTCATAGAGGCAATAGAAAAATACATGCCTACACCTGAAAGGAACAAGGGCGAGCCGGTATTCTATGCAGCACGAAGCTTTGATGTAAACAAGCCCGGAACCCCCTATAAGGAATTAAAAGGCGCTGTTCTTGGCGGCTCTGTAGTTTCAGGCGAATTTGCAGTAGGAGATGAAATAGAAATACATCCTGGCGCTTCTGCAGACGCTTTATGGAAATCACTGAAAACAAAAATCACTGGCATAGTCAAATTTGGGCAAAAGATCGAGAACGCAGGCCCCGGAGGCCTTGTTGCATTAGAAACATCGCTCGATCCTGCTCTCGGAAAGAGTGACAGCCTATCAGGCAACACAGTATGCCAAATAGGCAAAATGAGCGCAACTAGCGATTTCAAGTTTGTGCCGTATCTCTTTGACCACGTAATAGGCACAGGAGGCCAAGAAAAGGTCGGCAACTTGAAAACTGGTGATGTCGTGATGATAACCGCGGCAATATCCAAGACCGTAGGATCTATAGCATCTGCCGGCAAGGATGCGCAGGTCAAGGTGAAAATTCCGGTAATCGCAAGGAAGGGCGACAGAATTTCCCTTTCAAAGCACATAGGCGGCAGATGGCATCTTATCGGCTACGGAATTGTTTCTTAAGCTTTTCTCGCTTCGCATAAATTATGCATTTTGAAATAATCGAAGATACTGGACGGTATATAGACAGGCGTGTAGCGAGATATTTAAAGCCGGGCGCAGGCAAGCCTAGCGGATATACACTGGAACTTGATGATAATTCCACAAATTTAGGCGCGGTGCCGATACATCGTGATACAAGATACAGTCTGTTGCTCAAAAGAAAAGAAACGGTTATAGCGTGCTTAGGCTTTGAAGTTGACGGGAACACCGTTCATGTGAACCAAATACAGGGAAGGGGAACGTATCTTTGCGATACAGATGAAAAAAGGCGTGTGAATAGAGGATTGAACCCTATCTACTGGGACAGGATGCTTCTTGATACGATGACGAATCTCGCAGCGTTGAATGGGTTTTCCCGTATAATGGTAGATAGCATGGAAGATCCCGAGCATGCCCAAGAGGATGACATGGACGAACATTTGCTGAGGCTTTACAACAGATACAATAAGAATGCCGAAAGGGCTGGATTCTCTTATGATTCAGACTCCCAAAAATACATAAAATACCTATATAGTAAATTGTGATAATGATAAATTTTTAGTTGCAATTTACTATATGTAAATAACATTATAAAATGTTCCAAAATGAGTGTTATTTGATATTACTTTTTTAAACCGCCAAGATAATTTAGAAGATAGATAAGTGAAATTATCCCTATAAGATTGAGAAATATCCCGTAATTTGCTATGAACGCCAATGCACTGGCAGGAAGAATGAAAATCCCCAATGAGGCGCATGCGGGGCACGCTGAGATGAATAGGCCTACGATTCCAAGAGACGATGTTGCCGCCGCGCTTTCTTTCAAGGGACATGTCTTAGGCAAGCTTCGCAGGTATGCCTGATAAGAGATTGCCGCGCCCAGAAGAAGCGCGAATGCAAGAAAAATTGCAAGATTGAGTGGAGGCGTGACCATGAACCAGAAGAGAAAATTCTCAAGTATGCCAATGACCTGAAAATAAACGTAGATGGCGACAAATGAAATAAAAGAAAGAACAAATATGCCAAAGTATTTTGGAATAACAAGAGCTTTCAAAAGCCTCATATCAATAAATCAGCACGGTAATTTATAAGCGTTGCGTTTAGGCTGCAAGCTCTTCGTCTATCAGCTGCTGGAAGACCTGATAAGGCTGCGCTCCTGATACGAGCCTTCCGTTTATAAAGAAGCTTGGTGTTCCAAGACCCGGCTGGCCCACCTGCTGTGCAGCACTATTGCCTTCTGACATATCTGATTGCACAGCACTTGTGTACTTCCCGGAGTCAAGACACTGGTTGAATTTTGCTGTGTCAAGACCGAGGTCTTGTGCATACTGCTTAAAGAACACCATTGCCTTTTCGAGGTCAAGATACTTGCCTTCTGCCTGCACGTAATAGCCCCAGTCGCTCTGCTGCTTTTCAAAGAGCTTGTCGTGGTATTCCCAATATTTGCCCTGTTCTCCCGCACATCTTGAAGCTTCAGCCGCCTTGTCGGCAGACACATGGCCTATGACCGTAAGCGGATAATCCTTATAGGCAAATTTCACTTTGCCTGTATCAACATAATTTGTTTTTATCATTCCAAGCGTTTCCTGATGGAACTTCTGGCAGAATGGGCACTGGAAGTCGCTGAATTCAACTATTGTGACAGGCGCATTGTCGTCGCCCAAAGACGGAGCATCACCTAAGCTCAATGTAGCTCTTGCTTCTTCTGCAGGCTGCTGAGGAACCTGAATTCCGCCAAGCATCGTCATGCCCGTTATTGTTGTTATTGTACCATACGCTGTTCCTATGAGAAATGCGACAATTACAAGACCGAGCCACTTGACGCTGGACTTGGAAATCTTAATATGATCGTCATGATGGACAGGGCGGGTCTCGCTTGAAACGTGTACTTCGGATTTGCCAGCATGCGTATTTTCCTTAGGAATAACCATCAACCTTTTTTGTTAATGTGAGCGGAAGCTTAAATATCTATTCCGCTTTTCGGGCATTTTTTACTATTCGACTCGTCAAAAGTGCCGTAGCGCCATATCCCGCAATCCCCAAGCCTGCAAGTATAACCCATTCATCGATTCCTAAAGATACAGTACCGAAAAATCCGCTTAACGGCGTGTAAATAACCGCCAGTTGCAGCATGAATGAAGCGCACAATGCTAAAATCAACCATCGGTTGCTGAACATGCCCTGCCCTTCCTCACGCCTTATGGCAACAATCCTCATGAATTCGTACATGACAAAACCCGTAAATACTGCGGTCTGCGCAACAGCAAGACCTTTGTCAAGGAGCATGAAGAATGCCGAAAGAATGATGCATGTCATCACCGCCCCTGTTGCCAATATCATCTTGGTAACGGTTCCGTTAATTACGCCGTCGCTCTTGTCCCGAGGCCGCACTGACATAACGTTCTTGGCAGGCGGATCTGCGGCCAGTGCAAGCGCAGGCAGACCATCTGTGAGCAGGTTTATCCACAAAAGCTGCACGGCGGTTATCGGAACATAGCCTGCAAGCGAGGCAAAGAAAACTGCGCTTACTTCAGCAACATTGCTCGAAAGCAAGTAATTCACGAATTTTCGTATATTACTGAAGACTGTCCGCCCTTCTTTGACAGCAGCTACTATAGTAGAAAAATTATCGTCAAGAAGCACAAGCTGCGATGCCTGCTTGGCCACATCCGTACCTCGCAAGCCCATGGCTATGCCCACATCCGAGCTTTTCAGGGCAGGCGCATCATTGACGCCATCACCTGTCATTGCAACTATATTGCCGTTGGCCTGCAGGGCCTTGAGGATTCTTACTTTATGCTCAGGCGACACCCGCGCGAATATTGAAATTTTCCTTACTGTTTCGGAAAGCTCGCCTTGCCCCATTGCGTCAATCTCTTTTCCGTCAAGCATATCACCGCCAATGCCTACCTCGCTAGCCACCGCTTTTGCCGTCAGCTTGTTATCGCCGGTAATTATCACTATGCGTATGCCGGCATTCCTGCATTGCGCCACGGCTTCTTTGACCCCTTTCCTCGGCGGATCTATCATTCCCTGCATTCCAAGAAACGTCATGTTTTTTTCCGCGCTTTCTTTACTTCCTTCCTTGACAGCGAATGCAAGAACACGCAGAGCACGCGATGCCATAGATTCATTTATCTTCATCAGCTTTTTCTTCATTGCAGATGTGAGCTTCATTTTTCTGCCGCGAAAAAGAATATGAGAACATTTCTCTATGACAATCTCAGGCGCGCCCTTTGTGTAAGAAATAAGCGAACTTCCTTCCCTTACCGCGACCGTCATCATCTTTCTGCTCGCGGAAAATGGAATCTCCCAGACTCTTTTGGGCACGTTAACGCGAAGGGGCATGGCATGAGGCAGCAATGCCGCTTCTGTGGGGTCGCCCTCATATTTCGTGCCATCCAAGAAGGCATCATTGCATATCACGCCGCACTTTAGAATAGGCGCTAGATTTTCAGCGCCCACTTCAGCCGATGCAAGAAATATCTTTCCTTCCTTTATCGAATACGATTTTCCGGAAAAAAGGATGTCAGTTACTGTCATCATGTTCTCCGTTATAGTGCCAGTTTTGTCTGTGCATATGACGTTGACAGAACCCAGAGTTTCAACTGAAGGCATCTTTCTCACCAAGGTATTGCGCGCAAGCATTCGACGCATGCCAAGCGCCAGGGAAACCGTGACTACGGCAGGCAGTCCTTCAGGTATCGCTGCTACTGCAAGACTGACGGAAATAAGTAATGTATCCTTAAGATCAGCATGGGCTGCAAAATACTGGAATGCTGCTATAAAACCTATGATCATCAGAAGACCGTATCCTATCTTTCGGCCTGTCTGTTCCAGCTCTGCCTGAAAAGGCGTCATCCTGTCAGCGGTCTTCTGAAGAATATCCGCTATCTTTCCCAGTTCTGTGTCCATCCCTGTCTTGACCACGATGCACGTCGCATTGCCACGCGCGACCATTGTGCCCGAAAATGCCATGTTCTTTCTTTCCGCTATGCCAAGATCGCCGTTCAATACATCGGCATTCTTTTCAGCAGGATTGCTTTCCCCTGTAAGCATGGATTCGTCTATCGTGAGATTTGCACACCTTATTATTCGGCAGTCTGCAGGGATTAAAGAGCCTTCGGAAAGCAACAAAAGATCGCCAGGAACGGCTTCTTTTGCGTCTACCTTCTTTTTCAGCCCGTTTCTTATGACAACAGCAGAAGGGCTTTCCAGTTTCCTGAGCGCTTCAACGCTTCTTTCAGCTTTGTAGTTCTGAAAAAAGCCAAACGCGCCGTTGAGCGCAACTATTGCTAAAATAAGGATTGAGTCTGTCGCATCAGGGGTCTGTCCGGGCAAAAAGCCGACAACATAGGACCCTACAGCGGCTATTATCAATATCACTACCAGCGTGTCTGTAAATTCGGATAACAAAAGTTTCCATGCGGAAAAGCTCTTTTTGATTTTTATGGAGTTCTCCCCGTACTTCCTGCGCCGTGCAAGAGCTTCTTCGTCGCTAAGTCCTTGCTCTCCTGTTGAAAGACTCTTCATAACGTCTTCGGCGCTGGAGAGATGATGTTCCATCATATCATCCTAGACCAGAAATAGCATACTGGCCTCTATCGCCAACGCATACAGAAGTATGCCCAGAATGAAGTACTGCGCATTTTTCATGTTTTCCCATGGAACCGCATCGCGCATGACTGAATATAGCATGACACCTATCGTGAGCCCGAGCATTGCCCCGAATAGAGGCGCTGACAACGATAATGAGCCGGCGATGAATATGCCAAACAGGGTTGAAGATGAAAGCAGGATTTTCATGGGGGCGCTTTCGGTCACTGATTTGTGTATTCCGCTTATTGATATGCTTCCAGCTGCTGAATGGAACAATGCAGGCAGGAAGAATAGCAGAGCTGCCGCAATGCCTATTTTCGAGAATTCTATTATGAGCATTCCTACTATTAGGTTATATGCAAACAATGCTATCGAATGTATATTTTTCAGCTCTTTCTTTATGGTAAGAAGGCTTCTATGCCTTCTGATGTGCATTTCCGAAACTCTTGAAAGCATTATTCCCAGAAGCATGAATCCCGGCAGCAATTTGGCGGAATTCAGGTTGAAAGTTATAGCTTCCGGCATAAGATAGAGGAATATGTATGCAAGCGAGATGCCTACCGAAAGCAACAATATCTTCGGCCGGTGATTGCTGTGTATTTTATCGCCGATGTAATGCGACAAAAAGAATATAATCCCGAAAACAAGAGGGTAATAGCTTGGAAGCATGATTAGATTTTGCTTCGCCTTATATAAATATATTAGGAAACTCAACATTATTCAGATTCTCATCTTTTCGATCAGCTAAATCCGATTACTGCCCTACCCCTATTTCGTTAACTATAAATCCCACCTACAGCATTTATGCAAATGAAACTCCTCCAGAAACTTATCGAGGCCTACGGCGTGTCAGGCAATGAGGAACATATAAGAGAATTGATACGAAAAGAAATATCGCCTTATGTGGACGAGATTTTCGTTGACAAAGCAGGCAATCTAATAGCCAGAAAGAAGGGCAAATCGCCGAAGGTCATGCTTGCTGCGCACATGGATGAAATAGGTCTCATGATCAAGAGGATAAATTCTGACGGAAAAATAGCATTCACCGCCATCGGCGGCGTAACTGCCATAAGCCTTCCCGGACAAAGAGTCAAGATACATACTGAGAAAGGAAGTTTATACGGCGTTATTACAACAATAGAAATGAGTAACGGCGAGCCTGTGACCAAACTTCCCTTGCTAAAGGAAATGTACATAGACACAGGATTGGACAAGAAGACATTGGAGCAAAAGGGCGTCGAGATAGGCGATTATCTCAACCTTGTCCAGGAAAGCGGCATATTGGGGAATGATGACTTGATATATGGCAAGGCGCTTGACGACAGGATAGGCTGCTATATATTGATAGAACTTGCAAGACTACTAAAAAAATCGGTTAGTGAGATTTATTTTGTTTTCACCGTGCAGGAAGAAATAGGCCTTTATGGCGCCAAAACGTCGGCGTACGAAGTGGAGCCGGATTGGGCGATTGCGGTTGACGCCATGGATGCAAGAGATGCTGACGGCGAAGCGTCGATAATACTGGGAAACGGCCCATGCATAACAATTAAGGACGAGCAGATACTCGGCAATAAATGCATAAACAAATGGCTTAGTACCACGGCACGGAAAAACAATATGCTCATGCAGTTCAATGTCGCCGACTACGGCGCCACGGATGCCGCATCAATATCCCTTTCCAGAAGCGGCGTTCCGACAAGCGTTGTTGGGATACCGGTTCGGAACGTCCATAGTACTGTAGGCATCGCGCACAAGAAGGATATAAAAGCCGCAATAAAACTGCTTGAAAGACTTCTCAAGAATCCTCCGGCCCATTGCATACCGTGAATATCATCGCTTTATTTTAGTTCGACATACAAATTCACGGAGTTTTTATCATGATCAAAAAAATTTTAGCCCATATGCAAATTCACGGAGTTTTTATCATGATCAAAAAAATTTTAGCCCATATGCAAATTCACGGCGTCCTTACTTCAAAGCAATATAGAGATGCAATATTATCGCATGTGAAAGCCGTGCCGAAATCGGACCAGCTTGCAGTGCCTCCGGCGATGCCGCTAAGAGTAGCTAAATCCGCATTATCGTCTGATGCCCAGCCATTGCAGTTGTATGCGGTCCTCAAACCATTATTATGGGTCCCTGTGAATGACTCCACAGCATTATAATTGCCTGTCTCGTCCCTATCTATCATTGATGTGATAGTTCCGTCGTTCTCTATGTCGTTTTTGCCGTTAACCGCAAGCACTTGGGTCAAGGAGCTGTCGGGATTTTTAACCACTTTCTTATAAACCGTGGAAGATTCCCAGTCTATCCTGTTTATTGCATCTTCTGAACTAGTGGAAAGCCAAGCTACCCAGTTTTTGCCATGGAATACAGGCAGGGCCAAAGGAGCATCCGCCGCATTCTGGCATAATTGATCCCCGGTCAGTCCATCCATATCCCCGCCAAAAAGACCTGACGTTATGAAGACAAGCCTTGGCGCTTCATTCACCATGAGGGAAGCGGATTTCTCGTGTGTCACGGCCGCGTATGTGCCTGTCACGCTCATCGCATAATCTTCTGCAGCTGTCGGTATTGAAGGCGTAACCCTCAGGTATGTGATATATGGCCCTGCGCCCGAGGCCGGTAAGTTGTTTGAATCAAAAACACAGGTCGCTGAAGGCGGGCAGCCGGCAATCGAAAGCGCAACGATATGGGAACTATGCCCAAGATTATTCTGCGGCGTTATTTTTACTTCATAGACGGCAGTAACTGTCTGTTCTGTTGTCTGCACGGCAGGCGTTATATCTATACCAAAATCATGCGTTGCAACTCCCAAATCCAGCACGGCCTGCGCTGTTTGAGTAGGAGTTCCATACGTGCCTTGAATCGTGATTGCATTTGCTGGAGGTAAACCTTCTGTATGCACTGTAAGCATTATGTCTTCGGATTCGCCGAGTCCCAGATCGACAGAAGACACCGAAAGCTCGCAATTTGAAGCAACGACAGGGCAATTTTGGACTGTCAGATCCGCATTCCCTTGGAATCCGTTTCTCGACTCAACTCTTATCTGATAAACAGCATCATTGCCTTCTGCAATGCCGCTAAGTGAACCGGGATTTGGCGTGAGCCTGATATTCGGGTCGAAAACATATACCTTTGTGGTTTTTGTCGCCTTGTTGCCTGGCACAGTAACTTCAACAGTCCTCACATCGTCATAATTCTCTTTTTCCGTATCAGACAGGTCTATAGTAAAAGTTCTTGTTCTGCCAGGCTCTACGTTTCCGATAGTGTTATCGATAGGCAAAAGATTGCCGTCAATGAATACCGCAACATCGCTTGCCTTTATGGGATGCGTGCCTGTATTCTTTATGGTTATTCTTCCGTCTTCAACGGCAACAATTTCCGCCGTTTGCAGAACCTTATTAGTCTGGCCTATCGCGGCCTGTTCCGCT